>CAZCMX010000024.1:0-30535 GCA_964499985.1 uncultured Mageeibacillus sp. | reverse complement strand
ATTTTTCCCATGTGATTAAATCCTCCTGATTTGGATGAATGGCTTTGTATGGACCTGTGTTCTGATGTCGCACCATGATGTCAGATAGGCAAGGCTGCAGCATCTGGGACAGACAATCTGCGGCGGAAAACGATCTAGTTGGCAACCTTGACGAGACTGTGCCGGATCACCCGGTCGCCGCGGGAATAGCCCTTCTGGAAAACCTCGACCACCGTTGAAGCATCCACCGCGTCATCTTCGATATGCATGACGGCCTCAGACAGGTTGGGGTCAAATGTTTTGCCCAGGCATTCGATTTCACTGACATTGAGGCGGCCCATGGCCTCGACGGCCTGCTTGCGGATCAGTTCGATCCCTTCGGCCACAGGCTTGACGTCCTCGTTTTGAACGGTGGCCACGGTCTGGACCGCACGGTCGAGGCTGTCGAGCACAGGCAGCCATTCCTTGACGACGGCAGTGATCGAATCGGTATAGAGAGATTCCTTTTCCTTCTGGGTCCGGCGGCGGAAATTGTCGTATTCGGCAGCCAGCCGCAGATATTTCTCGGAAAGCTCGGCCAGCTCCTGTTCGCGGACGGCCAGGTTTTCCTGGTAAATCAAGGTCGGGTCAGCCAATTCCTCGGCAGTCGGTCCTTCAAGTTTGGCTTCGTCAGCCGGGATAGGTTCTGCTGTCTTTCCTGCGGCAAACGAGTCATGCACCTCGGCTTCGCGGACGATATTCTCCTCCGGGACGTCAGTCGAGTGCGGCTGAGTCTTTTTCATAATGTGCGATCATCCTCCATTTGTTCACTGCCGGAGCTTAACTTTCGGATCTGGTCATCCAAGTTCATCCGGACAAAGTTGATATTCGAAATCACCTTGGCATAAGCCATGCGGCGGGGGCCGATCACGCCGATCCGGCCGGCAACGGTTTCGCCAATCCGGTATGTCGTGGTGATGAAGCTGCAATTTTCCAATCCAGACAAGGCAATCTCCTGCCCGATCCGGATCATATAGGCGGCATTGGCAGGTTCTTCGCCAATACCCTCGTTGAGATAGCCGGCAACCATGCCTTCCTTGGCCAGTACATCAAGCGTTGTCCGGGCCCGGCTGATGTCGGAAAACTCCGGGTAGGCAAGCAGCTTATTGCTGCCGGCCATATAGACCTCGAGATTGTCAGCCTGCTTGATCGAGACATAGGCCTCATAAAGGACCTGGTTGAGCAGCGAATCCGGCAGCGGGGCATTTTTGCCGGCAGCCGATACGGCCACGAGCGTGATATCGTCGAGCGACATGCCGTGCAGGCCTTCTTCGATCGCATGGGCAATCTGCGCCAGCTGGGAGCTGTCAACCAGATCAGGGATCCGCACCACCCGGTCCTTGACCAGACCGGCCGAGAGCACGACCACCACCAAGGCTCGCCCTGGCTCGATCATCAGCATCTTGATCTGCTGCAGATGGTTCTTGCAGCATTTGGGTGACAAGGCCAGGGACGCATACTGGGTTTGCTCCGACAGAAGCTGGGAGGCCTTGCGGATCAAGCCTGTGACCTCGCTCATGTTCTCCTTGAGGACGGAGCGGATGGTCCGGGCCTGTTCATCCGGCAGGGCTTCGATCTCCATCAGGTTGTCGACATAGGTGCGGTAGCCCAAGTCCGACGGAATCCGGCCAGCAGAAGTATGGGGCTGCTCGAGATAACCCATGGCCTCCAGATCGGCCATCTCATTGCGGATCGTCGCTGAACTGACCGGCAATTGGTGGCGACTGACCAGGCTTTTTGACCCAACTGGCTCAGCGGTCTCGATATAATCATCGATGATCGCCTTGAGAATCATTTTCTTGCGTTCATCCAGTTGCGGGTTCACGAGTTGACAATCTCCTGAGGGTATTGCACCGGCTGGCGGTGCAGGGGTCCAGGTACAGTCTGGCGGCGGGCTGGGGGCTCGCAGAGCCGGTCCAAAATCACCTTAGCACTCGATCGACTTGAGTGCTAAAAACAATTTACCACCAAGATCAGGGAATGTCAATCAAGGAAAAAGCGAGGGTAATTTGCTGAAATTCCGTGATGCTTTATAGCCAGAGGAACACGTGGTCGGACGCGAGGATGGAGGGACGAATCGCGTCGCGCCAGCACGGATCAGTTCAGACAAATTCGCTGAAGGCCTGGTTTGCCAGGTCCAGGCCGAGCGGGGTCAGTCGGACGCCGAGATCATCGATCTCAATCAGTCCTCGGCCGAGCAGGCGGCGAAACTCAGCTGCAAACCGGTCTCTGGCATCCTCGGCCGTGCCAAATCGGGTCCGGTAACCGGCCCAGGTGACCCCTTTTGCCAGACGCAGGCCAAGCAGGAAATATTCCTTTTGGGCCTCATTCATATCGATGGCTTCACTCGATTCAACGGCCAGGAAAGGCCAGGCATCCTCTGGTCGCACCGCTTGCCTGGCCTGGCGCCAGGCTGCGGCATAGGTCTGCCAGTCCGTGGTATTGCCGCGGCGGACGCCGGCAAGGTAGCTGTGGGCAGCGACGCCGAAGCCATAATAGGGCTCACCGCGCCAATAGACCAGGTTATGCCGGCATTCCTGGCCGGGACGGGCGGCATTGCTGATTTCATAAGAGGAAAGGCCGGCGGCGGCAAGGCGGTCACGTACGGCATGGTAAATGGTGCGTTCGAGATCCTCGTCAGGGAGCAGCTCGGGGTGGTTGAGATAGCGCCCGGCAAAGGGCGTGCCCGGTTCGATGATCAGGGAGTAATAGGAGACATGGTCGATTCCGAGCGCGAGGACAGGCTCGACAGATTCCAGAGCATCGGCCAGGGTCTGGCCAGGCAGGCCGAGCATGAGGTCCGCGCTGATCCGTTCAAAACCGGCGGCCCGGGCATCCTGCACGGAGGTGACAAAATCGGCATAGGTATGGATCCGGCCCAGCGTCTGCAGCAGAGCATCCTGGGCAGCCTGGAGGCCAAAGCTGATCCGGTTGAATCCAGCCGCACGCAAATCAGCCAGCTGGCCGGGACGCAAGGTGCCGGGATTGGCTTCGAGGCTGATTTCCGCTTCAGGCTCCAGGCCGAACTGCAAGCGCAGCCGATCGAGGAGCGCGGCCAGATCGGCTGGATCAGCCAGTGACGGGGTGCCGCCACCGATAAAAACGGAAGCCAGCGGCACGGTCAGACCGTGCCGCCGGCTCCAGGCACCGACGGCTTCGATTTCTTGTTGCAGCAGCTGGCCATAGGCAGCCTGCTGGCCCGGCCGGCCAGGCCAGGAGACAAAATCACAATAGGCACATTTTTGCTGGCAAAAGGGCCAATGGATATAGGCGGCCCGGACCGGTGCAGGATTCAAATTCAAGTTTTACCGCTGCCCTTGCCTGAGTTGACATCCGCGACCACTTCCTTGAGTGACACGGCAAGGCTGGCCAGGTTCTGGATATCCGAAGGGACGATGATTTTGGTCGCCTGGCCATTGGCCACCTGGGCCAGGGTTTCCAGGCTCTTGATCGCGATCAAGGAGGAATTGGCGCCGACATCCTGGATCATGCGCAAGCCTTGGGCGGTTGCCTCCTGGACCTTGAGGATGGCCAGAGCCTGGCCCTCGGCCTCGCGGATCGCGGCTTCCTTTTTTGCTTCCGCGCGCAGGATCGCTGCGGTCTTTTCGCCCTCTGCGGTACGGATGGCAGCTTCCTTCTCGCCTTCAGCCCGCAGGATATTTTCGCGTTTTTCGCGCTCCGCCTTCATCTGGCGTTCCATCGCGACCTGGATTTCCTTGGGCGGGATGATGTTTTTCAGCTCGACGCGGTTGACCTTGATGCCCCAGGGATCGGTCGCCTCATCGAGGATCAGGCGCATTTTGGTATTGATCAGGTCCCGCGAAGTCAGGGTCTGGTCCAGCTCGAGGTCACCGATGATGTTACGCAGTGTCGTGGCGGAGAGGTTCTCAATCGCCATGATCGGATTTTCGATGCCATAGGTGTAGAGCTTGGGGTCCGTGATCTGGTAGAACAGGACCGTATCGATCTGCATCGTGACATTGTCCTTGGTAATGACAGCCTGAGGCTGGAAATCGGCCACCTTTTCCTTGAGCGAGACAATTTTCACCACCCGGTCGATGAAGGGAATCTTGACATGGATCCCGGTATGCCAGGTCGTATGATAGGCGCCCAGCCGTTCAATGATGAAATTGGCCGCCTGGGGGACGATGCGGACATTGCGGATCAGGACAAAGAACAGGATGAACAGGATCAGGATGAAGGATACGAATGAGCCAAAGGCTGCGAGGGTAGCGGCGACGGGAATGGTGGACACGGATTCAGTCATGGTTGGCCTCCTTTGCGGCGACGATTGCTTTGACACCTCGGATTTCGATGATGCGGACCCGGGTATCACTGGCGATGGGCTGCTGGTCCAGGCTGCTGGCACTCCAGGTCTGGCCGATGGCACGGATCTGGCCGGTCCCCTGGATGGGGTCGATCGGTTCGATGACAATCGCTTCCTGGCCGATCAGGCGATCGGCATTGGTCGGCGTGCGACTGCCTTTGGCGAGATTGAGGCGTGGCCGGATGACAGCCACAAAAAGCACCAGCAAGATCACCGAGACAACAATCATGACGGTGACCTGCAGCGCCACGCTCTGGCCTGCCAAGTCCAGAATGAGGGCGGCCAGGCTGCCAACAGCAAACCAGATGGTCGTCAGGTTGACTGTCACAGCTTCAACGATCAGGAAAATGGCCAGCAGGGCCAGCCAGAAAATCCAGGCATCCAGTTGCAGGATCATAGCCTATTCCTCCGATGATGTGGCAGCAGTCTCCACTGTAGAGCTGCGTTTGACGGCTTCCAGGATGACGAATGCGGTATTGTTGATCCTCAGGGTCAGGCGGTCGATGGTCTTCTTGTCTGCAGCCTTGTCATCGCCTGAGGCTGGGGCGGGGGAATTGTCCAGAAGATAAGCCAGAAAAGCGGTTGAATCAAAGGCCGTATCCCGGACCTGGCCATCGGTTGCTGCCAGGGCAGGGTTTTTGTTTTCTTTCATGTCATCCACGGACTGATAATTATAGTCGTAGGATTCGAAAAAGACGACCGGAATCCCGGCTTCATCGAATGGGGTATGGTCAGAGCGGTGCAAAGACCATTCGCGGTAGATGGCTGTCTGACCGGAATCGCCCAGGGGCACCCGGATGGCGGACTGGTTGGTCAGCAGATTGTACTGGTTATTGGTATAAAGCTTATTCTCGAAAAACACATCGGTTGCTTCATACAGCTTGCGGCGCAATTCGTAATTTTTCCGGTCACCCGGCAGGACCGAATTTTGGCCGGCATGGGCATAGACTTCGTCACCGGCATAGATGCCGTCGATATTATACATGGCGTCGGTCCGGGCCAGGTCTGCCGCTCCCATGCCCTGGACAAAGGCCTTGGCTCCGGCATAGTCAGCTGTCCCGGCCCCAAAGGCCACCAAAACGATGTCATGCGCCAGTTTCTGTCCCTTGAGCTGGCGGGCGATCGTAAACAGGACGCCAATACCTGAGGCATTGGCATGGATGCCGTCAAAATCCGCCAGGCTCGGCACCGGAATGGTGGCAGCCGAGCCCAGGCTTTGCTGGCTGGTCTGGTCTTCGGCCGAGGTTTCACTGGCAGCTCTGGCTGCCTCGGCTGCTGCACGGGCTTCCTCCGCCTGGGCGGCAGTGATTTTGACATCATAATGTGCCCCGATGATGATCTGGCGCCGTTCCTTTTTGACAGTACCATCAGCGCCAGTCTGTTCGACTCCGGCACCCTCGATGCGGACGAAAAGGTTGGCCGAGGGCTGGGCCTGGCCATCCGAATTGGTATAGGTGAATTTCTGGGTTGTGGTTTTATAGCCCAGTGACTTGAACTTGGCCGCCAGGAAATCAAGCGCTCCCGCTTCGATATCCGAGCCGGCACTGCGATAGGGGTATTTCTTGGCCAGTTCCAGGGCAAATTCCGAACCGTACTGGCCATAATTGGCAACCACTGGTTCGCCAGTCCCTGTGCCGGTCAGATTCGAGCAAGCGGCGAGGGCAAGGCTCAGACATCCTGCCAGAATTGCGGCCAGCAAGCGACGCCAGATCGTTTTTTTCAGCATGGGGCTGAAACCTCACGCTCGGGAAACAGTGAACGGACTTTGGCCAGGAGGGTGACTTCAGCCTCGTCTGCGCCGACCAGCATGATCCGCGGCCGGTTGATCGCATCGAGCTCGACCAGGGTCAGCGGCTGGCCGGGAGCCTGGGACCTGAGCACGCGCTGGGTGATGACCTCGGCAGAAACCCCATTGAGCTCGACTGGCAGTTTAAGATTGACCAATAGCTGGCGCAGGCCCTCGTCAGGCCAGCTGGCCAGAAGGCCCAGGGCCATGGCCTCACCATGCAGATATTTCAGGAACCGGAAATGGCCTTCGATGGCATTGCCAATTTCCTGGCCAAAGCCGAGCAGGCGCTCGTCGCGCTGGAGCAGGTTTTGCTTGGCCTGCAGGGACAAGGTGATCATTTCGCCAAGGTCCCAGACACCGGACTCGAGGCGGTCCAGGAGGATCTTTTCGGCCAGCAGGCCATACAGGACCATCCTGGCATAGCCACAGGCTATCTGGCGGGCAGACAGTGATCCGGTCAGCGTGGGGTCGATGACCACGGCGGTGGTCTGGTTCGGCAGGCCAAGGCGGTTTTTCGAGCTGCGGATATTGAGCAGGTTATACGGGCAAATCGCCGAATCAACCATGGCAAACAAGGAGGTGGGAATCAGGACCAGGTGCGGGTGACCGAGAAAGGTGGCGGAGACATAACCGGCAACGTCGAGAATGCTGCCACCGCCAAAGGCAATCAGGACATCGGAGGATGTGATCGCCAGGTCAGCCAGTTCCTCGCAGATGATCCGGACCGTGTCGAGGTTCTTGCCGGTTTCGGCCCCATCGACCGTCACGACGCTGCAGGTGGCACTGACAACACTCAGGGTTTGCTGGAGCTTGTTGAGATACAGCGAGCTGACCTCCCGGTCAGTGACAATGACGATCCGCTTCGCAGCAGTCATTTCAGGGACCAGCTGGGGAACCTGGCTGAGGCTGCCTGCATCGATATGAATTGGAAAGGAACGGTCATGAATCTGGCCGGTAATCTGCATCGAAAATGACTCCTTAACGGTGTTGCATCATTCATCATACCACGTCAGGGGGTCTTTGACCATGATCGGACCTACTCTGGACCCACTTCAGGATCAGATATAGTACATGGGATCCTGGCCCGAATCCATCTGGTGCTGGGCGGCAAGATCAGCCAGAGTCAGGGCATTGAGGCGTTTTTCGATCCGCTCGCTGAGAGGCTGCCAGATGGTGGCGTGAAGAAACTGGCGGATCGGAGTCTGCTGTCCAGCTCCATCCACCAGGTCAACCAATGACAAATCTCCTTCCAGAATCTGGACGATCTCACCGACCCGGATCTGCTCTGCAGGCCGCGCCAGGACATAGCCACCCTGGGCTCCCTTGACACTGCGGACCAGCCCGGCCTTGCGCAGGGTCGCGAAGTCTTGCTCGAGATATTTGATGGACAGATTCTGCCGGGCAGCGATCTGGTGCAGAGCAACCTGGCCATTCTGGCAGTATAATGCCAGGTCGATCAAGGCCCGCAGGCCATAGCGGCTTTTAGTCGAAAGCTTCATAGATAGAACTCCATCTGGCTCTCCTGCGACCAGGCGGCAAACCGGTGATGCAAGTCCTGCAGACTGATCTGGTCGACAAAACCGGAAATTTCCTGTTCCATCAGATTCCAGACCGGTCTGGACAGGCAATCTTTGTAACGTTCACAGCCTGGCAAGGCAGGGTCGGTGCAGCTGACAGGGTTAAGCGAGCCTTCGGCAGCCCGGACAATATCACCGACGGTGATTTCAGCAGCCGGCCGCGACAGGTAGTAGCCGCCGCGATTGCCACGCATGCTGACCAAAAGGCCGCCCCGCTTCAGCAGGGCAAAGATCTGCTCGAGATAGCTGTCTGAAAGCTCGGTCTGTTCACTGATCTCGCGGATGCTGACACGCTGGCCAGCTGGCTGGCTGCCCAGGGCAAGCATGGCTTCCAGAGCATAGACCCCACGGGTTGAAATACGCATGGACACTCACTCTCCATCAGGCTCGGTCAGGCGAAGGACAAGGCCTGTTCAAGATCTGCAATCAGGTCCTGGGCTGATTCGAGGCCAATCGACAGGCGGACCAGGTCTGCGGAAATGCCGGCCTGGACCAGCTCCTCTTCTGACAGCTGGGAATGGGTGGTGCTTGCCGGGTGGATCACCAGCGACTTGGCATCCGCTACATTGGCCAGATGTGAGAATAATTCCAGGTGGTCGATAAACTGCACCGCCGCCGCTTTCCCGCCCTTGACCCCAAAGGTGAATATGGCACCGACCCCCTTGGGCAGGTATCGCTCAGCCAGACTATGGTATTTGTTGCCGGGCAGGCCTGCATAATTGACCCAGCTGACCTTGGGATGGCTGGCCAGATAGGCGGCCACTTTCCGGGCATTTTCCACATGACGGTCCATGCGCAGCGACAGGGTTTCCAGGCCCTGGATGAACAGCCAGGCATTGAAAGGACTGATGGTCGCACCGGTGTCACGCAGGAGGGCCACGCGCATGCGCAGGATATAGGCCTGGCTGCCAAGGTCACGGGCATAGGCCAGGCCATGGTAGCCCGGATCAGGCTGAGACAGCAGCGGGTGCTTGGGTGTATTGAAATTGAATTTGCCGGCATCAACCACAACGCCGCCCAGCGAGGTGCCGTGACCGCCGATGTATTTGGTCGCGGAATGGACGACAATATCCGCGCCATAGTCCATGGGCCGGATCAGGTAAGGCGTGCCAAAGGTATTGTCCACAATCAAGGGCACACCCTGCGCATGGGGCAGGTCAGAAAGACGCTGGAGATCGACCAGATTGCCATTGGGATTGCCGATCGACTCCACAAACCAGGCCTTAGTCTTTTCGGTCGTGGCCGATACAAAGCTGTCGAGGTCATCCGGATCGGCAAAGGCCGTGGTTATGCCATAATGGGGCAATGTATTGCGTAAAAGGTTGAGGGTTCCGCCATACAGCGTCGAAGCCGCCACGATCTGGTCACCAGCGCCGGCCAGGTTCATGATCGAATAGGTGATGGCCGCGGAGCCCGAGGCCACAGCCAGGGCACCGACACCGCCCTCGAGGGCAGCCATGCGCTCCTCCAGGACGGCAGTGGTTGGATTCATGATCCGGGTATAGATATTGCCAGGGCGGGCAAGACCGAAAAGGTCAGCCCCATGCTGCGTATCTTCGAAGACATACGAGGTCGTCTGGTAGATCGGTACAGCTCTTGATCCAGTCACCGGATCAGGCTCCTGGCCAGCATGTATCGCCAAGGTATCAAAGGAAAATTGACTGGGATCCAGTTTGCGCATCGTTTTGCCTCCGCTTATATTCCAAGTAAACCGGTATGATTTATTTGGATATTACCGCGTGGCTAAGGTAAAGTCAAGCATATGGTCTGGACAGCCCCTGAGCTCGTCAGGCGCTGTCCAGGCCGGGCACCGCAGCTGACTACTGGGCGATTTCCGCGTAATCTGCGTAATAGGGCGTCTGGACAGGCTCGGCAAAACGATCCAGCGAGCGCTGTTCACTGAGCACCTTGGTGCGGTAGGCGCTGGGTGTCATGCCAGTGTTCTGGCGGAAAGCAGCCGAGAAGCGGCTGGCGGAGAAAAAGCCGCACTGGTTGCCGATTTCATTGGCAGAAAGCCGGGTATGGACCAGCAGGCGCTTGGCCTGGGTGATCCGCAGATCGGTCAGGAAGTCATAAGGGCTCTGGCCGAAAGCTTGCTTGAACGCCCGGATGAAATGGAACCGGTTCATCCGGGCCAGTTCTGCCAGACGCTCGATCGTCAGTTTTTCCTCCAGGTTTTCATGCATATACTCGAGGACCGGCTGGAAGCGAGCCTGGCTTTCGGTCAGCGGCTTGTCGAACAGGCGGGATTCCTCGATCTGGCTGACATGGTAGTGGCGGATCAGCTGGATGGCCAGCTGCTCAGTCAGGCTGGCCACAATGCGGTCACGGCCAATCCGGTTCTCACGCAGTTCCGTGATCAGGGTCGCAAGCACCGACTGGACCTCGGAGTGGAGCAGGCATTGCTCGCACAGGAAGGGGGCGGCAGCCGGGCCGAGAATATCCCGGGTCAGATGGTCGAGGTAATCCGGCTGGAAAAAGACGGAGATGAAGCTGCCCTGCTGGATGCCGCGGGCAGCGCCATGGCGGGTGCGGGGCTTGATGATCAGCAACTGGCCGGGACGGCATTCAATGATCCGCTTGTCGATATATAAATGGTTCAGGACCGAGAGGGGGATCAGGAATTCGTAGCGTTCATGGCTGTCTTCGATGGCGGCGGTGGTATTGACGGGATCGACCGTCATCCGGATTTCGACCGGTCCGCCAGGCAGGGAGACAAGCTGGTCGGCAGGCAGAACTTTGGCCAGGGGGGAAAGGTCAGTCAGATCAGGTTTCATGTATCCTCCGGTTGTAGTGCCAAGCGGTCGGCAAAGTTGACAAATGGTGCGCACCGCTGATGTTTCTATCAAAAAGATGAAATAATTATAGGTAAATCTTGCTGTTTTTTGCAAGGAAAAGATCGCCAATTGCGGCGAAAACGGCAAGAAACGTGGATTTGCCTATTTTTTCCCAGCCAGATGGACAGTTGTTTGAACAATTGTTGAATCCCAAGTGCATAAATGATGGCCAGGTCATGGCAAAAAACTATTTTGCCACTGTTGCAAGCCCTATGATAAGATTTGGGCAGGGTCATTGCCTGGCAGTGGATGCCAGGGAGAATGGCTGGAAAACGGGATCTTTTCAGCAATCGAGCCCAGTGTTTCGGACTGGAGTTGTACATGGCAGTGGTTTCTAATCAAGGGAAAGGCCAGAACCGGATCGGGTGTGCCAGATTCACCAGTCTTGCCACCAGCATGATCATCATCCAGATCCTGGTTCTCGCATCAGTCCTGATGCTTTTTCCAGCTGCCCCTGTCCTGGCAGCGGCGCAGACCACTCCCAGCCAAAATGGACCCAAGGTCGATCTGGACGCTTCCGTTCCCAATCTGGCCACGCCTCCCGTCACAGTCAGCGGCACAGCCATGCTGGTTCTCGAGGCCAACCGGTCGCGGATCCTTTTCGAGCAAAACAGCGAAATATCCATCGATAGTCCGGTTGCGGCCAAGCTGATGACTGCCTTGATCGCAGCCGAGCAGTTGAAGCCCGAAACCATGATCACGATCAGCAGCGTGACTGCGGAGGTGCCGGATCCGGCGGTGAGCAAAGGCCAGCCGGTATTGAAAACCGGTGAAAAGTACAGTTTTGAATATTTGCTGCTGCGGCTGGTTTTCTATGATTCCGATGCGGCTGCTTTGGCTCTGGCTGAGCAGATCAGTGGTGAGGAAAGCGAATTCGTCCAGCTGATGAACAGCAAGGCCCAGTCCCTGGAAATGCTCAATACCGAATATGCCAGCAGTACAGGCCTCCTGGTTCCGGGGGCCGGTTCCGGAGTGGATATTGACCAGAAGCCCGGCGCGGGGTCTGCCATGACGACCTTGCGTGATCTGGCCCGCCTGGTCCGGGCAGCCAGCCAGAACAAGGTCCTCTCTGCCGCCCTGTCCAGCCGGTCCGAATACCTGGTCTTGCCAGGTCCGACTGTCGTCTCCTTGCATCACCAGCTGGAAACCGTCTGGACCCTGACCGAGGACCGCGTCTCAGGCGTCTTTTACAGCAACCGCAAAGCGGCCTCGACCGTGACATTCGGCACCGTGAACGGGATTTCGATCATCACCATCCTCCATGCCGGGAATGCGTCCACCGCTGTCGACGATACGGTCGCCCTGTACAATGCAGTGGGCGACCATTTTGAAGTTGCCACCCTGGTCGAGGCAGGAAAACTGTTTTTTGGCGGCCAGGAACAGACCGTCGATGGCGAATCGTTTGGCCTGGTCTATTTGAAAACCATCACTTATGTGCGGCCCAAAGGACAGGACTATCTCGACAGTGCCGTCTCGTACCAGTCCTTCGGTCCCTTCAGCCGGCCGATCCTGAGTGGGGCGGTGATCGGGCAGGCCATTTTCAAGCTGCTCGATGGCACCACCATCGCGGTGGATGTCGGGCCCGACCGCCAGATTCTCTCCAATGTCACCCTGATCGACCGGGCACTGAAACAACTGCAGAGCAATCCCAACCTGACGATTGTCCTTCTGGCAGCCCTGCTGCTCCTGGTCATCGTCCTCGCCATAAAATCCCTGTATAACCTGACCCGGCTCGTCAAGCTGACCTATCTGCTGCTCTTTGAAATCCGCAGCCGCCGCTAAGCCAATCTGTAGCACAGGCTACGACTGTCCGGCTCAAAAGCGTTTAGGATCAATCTGGAAGCAAAAGGGACCGGGTCCCTTGAGGAGGTTTTCATGAGTGAATTCATTAACAATCGTGAAGCGTTGAGTGACCAGGAGCGTCGCGAGGGACTGAAGTCCGTCATTCGCATGCTGCATGATGGTGCTGCAGTCGACGATGCGAAAGCAGCCTTTGCCCGGATCTCCGAAGGCATCAGTGGGGATGAGATTGCCCGGCTGGAGGGAGAGCTGGTCGCTGAAGGCATGCCGGTGGCGGAGATCCAGCGCCTGTGTGATGTCCATGCCGATGTATTCCGGGACCAGCTGCAAGAGCCGGACGACCGTGACATGGACGAAATCCCCGGCCACCCGGTGCGTACACTGATCCGGGAAAACGAGGCTTTGGCCAGCCTGATCAAGACAACCCTGGAGCCCCAGACGAAAGCCTATGCCGGGGATCCTGCTGCACATGCGGATGAGCTGGCGGCATCACTTGGTCTGCTCTATGATATCGACAAGCACTATGGCCGCAAGGAAATGCTGATTTTCCCCTACCTGGAAAAATATGGCCGCGAAGCCCCGCCCAAAGTCATGTGGGGGGTTGATGACGAAATCCGGGCCGCCATCAAAGCCTGCCGCCGCCAGGTCATGGACCGTGAGCCGGCAGTCGTCGAGGCGCTCACCGATCTCTACAAGAAAATTTCGGAAATGTTCTTTAAGGAAGAAAATATCCTCGTGCCGATGCTGGCCGAACTCCTCACAGAGGACGAGTGGCTGGCGATCGCCCGGGAAAGCGCCGAAATCGGCTATTGCCTGGTCGAGCCGGATGGCCCCTGGATCCCCAAGCGCCATGAGCTGGCAGCCGATGCCCATATGCAGCATCTGATGGGTCAGGCTGGCAATCAGGAAGCCGCCCCCGCCGCGCCAGCCGATGGCCTGATCCGGTTCGACACCGGTGTCCTGCGCCTCGACCAGCTCACCGCCCTCCTGGACAAGCTGCCGCTCGACATCACCTTTGTCGATGAAAACGACATCGTCCGCTATTTCTCCCGCGCCGACGAACGGGTCTTCCCCCGGCCCAAGACAGTCATCGGGCGCCATGTCAACAACTGCCATCCCCCGCAGAGCGTCCATGTTGTGGAAAAGCTGGTCAGCGATTTCAAGGCTGGCCTGAAAGATTCAGAGGATTTCTGGATCCAGATGAAGGGGATGTTTGTCCTGATCCGTTATTTTGCCGTGCGCGGCGACAATGGACAATACCTTGGCACACTGGAGGTCACCCAGAATATCGCGCCGCTCAAGGACATCGATGGCGAAAAGCGCCTGCTCTCCTGACTGGATCAGCCCAGTAAACCAAAGTCCATACCAGGCCAGTCAAGCGCACTGACTCAAGCGGCAGAAACCACCCGGTTGCTGCCGCTTTTTCTGGCCAAGTCCAGCGCAGCATTGGCCCGTTCCAGCCAATGCTCAAAATTTTCACCCGTTTCGCGTTCCGCAACCCCAAGGCTGGCCGTATAGGGACAGATCAGCGGCTTGGGCTGGGACTCGATCTGATGGCGCAAATTCTCCGCCAGAAGCAAGGCCTCGTGCCTGTTTTTATCCTCGAGGATGATCAGGAACTTCGTCTCGTCGATCCTGACCACCAGATCGCGATCATGGGTGATCGTCTGGATCAGGTTGGCCAGCTCCCGGATGACCTGGTCACTCTGATGCGAGCCAAAGCGGTCATGGATGACCGAAAAGGCATCGATTTCCAGCAAGACCAGGGAAATGGGGTGCGAACCGCTCTGGTCCGGATAGCCAGTCCGGCTGTGGCCAGCCTCGTGGCTGGCCCAGAGCTCCAGATAATGCCAGTTAAACAGTCCGGTCAGCTGGTCCGTGATCGATTGCTTCTCCAGCTGCTGGTTCTTGGACTGCAGCTCATTGAGCAAAATCCGGTTGTCAATCAGGAAAGCCACGGCAGCCATGACACTGAAATTGATCATCATGAAAAGCTGCGACACGGTGGATTCGAGGCTGGAATCCGTAAAAAACTTATCCGCATAGGAGTCTCGGTAGATGATGGCCAGGCGCAGCAGCAAGTAGCCGGGATAACCAACCAGGGCTGTCATGGACAGGATTTTCTCAATCAGAGGCCTTTTTTGCCAAACGCTCCAGATGGTCACAATCATATCGGCAAATATCCAGGCCACCAGCAGGGAGGTGATGGCGATGCGCGGGAATGAAGCAGGCATGAGGATGGTCACGAAAACCAGCAAGGCATACCCACTGATCAGGAAACACGAATACTTGGCCGGCCAGGCCTTGAAGCCGCTAAACGCGCGGATTCCGGCAAAATACAGGAAAAAGAACAAGACAAAAGACAAATTGAAGCCCATGGCCAAAATTTCGGCGGGGGCTTCATGAAAGATAAAAACCAGCAGAAAGGCCAGGGCCAGAACCAGATAGCCGAAGCTGACAAAGCGCAGCGATTTTGATTTTCGCTGTGCCGATGTGATCAGCAAATGGATCGCATCAAAAAACAAAATGAAGGCATTGGCTGCTGCCAGTGTTAGATTGTCCATGCCTGACCCTGCAAGTCCCCCCGCTGTCTCGACTGATTCCCGTCAACGTGCTCGTGCACTTAGCACATTATCCTATGATAAATGATATTTTTACCTGTGCACAGTCTCCAAATCATCTATATGCTCATCAATTTCTGCCATTGCGCAGATGCCGGGCCAACCGGTCCAGATAAAAGGTGATCAGCAGGCCCAGGGCATAGTCATAAGCAAGCGCGATCACCTGCAGAGCCACGACGAGTCCTGGGATATACCACCAGCCCCAAGTGCCGGCCTGGGCCAGGATCAGCTCCCGGGCAAAGAGCCAGGCTGCAGCGATGACCAGGACATTGGCAACCAGTAGTTTGGCCAGCGCAGCCAGCGGCCGCTTCAGCCTGGATTCAAACAGGGCTTTCAAGATCGGGAAAAGGCCAAAAAAGAAGCTGAACAGATACGTAAACGAAATCCCCGGCCAGGCCAGGCCAAGCAGGCTGACACTGAGGTAGACGAGAAAAGCCCGGCGCCAGCCCAGCTCAATCACCGCGATGGCAACCGGCAGGGAGCTGAGGGCGTAAAGCGACAGGTCAGCAGTCGGAGAGAGGGCGCCAATCACCAGGAACAGCAAAGACAGGGCCGCCAGCAGGCCGCCCAGGCTCAGGGCCCGAGTCCCGGCATTCCTGGTTATTGCCATATCAGCAGCAGGAGATCAGGTCGGAACCACAACATTCACAGCAAGAGTCGGCACAGCACAGGCAGCCCAAAGTATTGCAGACATCCGCATTCGACTGGCGGTAATAAGGGCTCTGGTTGCCATAGGGACGCTGTTGCTGCTGCCACTGCTGCTGTTGCTGCCATTGCTGCCATTGCTGCTGGGCCGATTGTTGCTGGGAAGCCGAGCCGGAAGCCTGGTGGGATGAGGTGCTGGCACCGGGGCCGGCATTCCCGGAGGTCAGCTGGTCATAGGCCGCATTGATTTCCTGCATTTTTTCCTTGGCCAGGTCAGCCAAAGGATGGTCCTGGTAATTGTCTGGATGGTATTTCTTGACCAGGACCCGGTAGGCCTTCTTGATTTCCTCCTGGGAGGCGCCCACCCGGACACCAAGGACTTCGTAAGGACTTTTTGCCATGTTCAGGGATTCTCCTTGATTTTCATGCCGGTGGGGCTAGATCTTGCCGAGTCGGCGGCCACTGAGGATCGTGTCCCGGGCTGCCAGCAGGCCAACGGTGACAATATTGCCCATCAGGCCGGCATCGCGGCCATAGGGCAGCAGGGCTGCGATCCGGTCCATTTCCATTTCGTGCTGTTCCAGCAAGGCGCGGGCCTTGTCCTGGGCAGCCGCTGGTTCCAGGGCGGAAAAAGGGTTCCAACTGCCATTATTGCAGTCGCTTTCCCGGTCGTCAATTGCATCGAGCAGATAGATCCAGCTGCCCAGGTGAAAACCAAAGCGCGCCAGGCCAGCCTGGATGGCCGGATCATCGCTGGCCAGAGATGCGGCCAGGCGCATGAAGGTGTCCAGCAAGCGGCCAAAGTGGTCGGCGGCTGTCAAGTCCGGGGGACCCTTTTCCAGCTCATGCAGCCGGTCCAGATGTTCGCGGATAGCCTGCTCATAGGCAGGATAGAGCCGCCTGGCTTGGCGGTAAGCCTGGGCCAGGGCCAGCTGGACCGAACGGCCCAGGACCGGATGCTCGTCGCGGGCATTGTCGGCGGCTTTATGATAGGCCAGGAGGACTGTCAGCCCGGCGGCCAGGCGGATGATCTCGCCGCCGACGAGCATGGGCCGTTTCCTGAAGGGGTTGGAGATGCAGCCGGCCATTTCCTCCTCTGGCTGGTCCGGGGACAAAGAGAGCAGCAAGACTGCAAACAGGGTCAAATCATAGCCCAGAGTCAGGCGCGGCAGCTGGCCATAGTCACGGCCGATCTGCTTGCAGATCCCGCAGTAGACCGATTGATAGCGCGTCAGTTCTTTGACGAGCAATTCCGGCTTGTAGGGCCGGACATATCCGAACATCGATTACCTCTTTTCCAAAGTGCCAAAGTGTGCTTCCTATGGTATCATATTATGCGTTAAAGATTAGACGCATCCCGTGAACATCTGGTGAACAAGCTTATGCATTTTTGTGAAGCCACGGTGATCACAATACGAGGTTTTCCATGACGACACCGACTGTCCGTACCCGCTACGCCCCGAGTCCAACTGGCATGATGCATGTTGGCAACCTGCGCACCGCACTCTATGAATACCTGATCGCCCGGTCGCTGGGTGGCTCGTTCATCCTGCGCATCGAGGATACCGACCAGGAACGCCAGGTCGAGGGTGCCCTCGACCTGATCTACCATACGCTGAGCGAGGTCGGCCTCGCCCACGATGAAGGCCCGGATGTGGGTGGCCCGCATGGCCCCTATGTCCAGAGTGAGCGGCTGCACCTGTATCGTCCCCAGGCCGAGCAGCTTGTGGCGGCCGGCAAGGCCTACCATTGCTTCTGCAGCAAGGAGCGCCTCGAGAGCGTGCGTGCCGCAGCCGAGGCCGCGGGCAATTTCGCCGGTGGCTATGACCGCCATTGCCGCGACCTGCCGGCTGAAGTCGTGCAGGCCAACCTGGCTGCCGGCATCCCTTCGGTCATCCGCCAGAAAATGCCCCTGTCCGGCACGACGACCTTTCAGGATGCCGTCTATGGTGAGATCTCGGTCGACAACAGCGAGCTGGAGGACCAGGTTCTCCTCAAATCGGACGGCTACCCGACCTACAATTTCGCCAATGTGGTCGATGACCATACGATGGCCATCACCCATGTCGTGCGCGGCTCGGAGTACCTCTCCTCGACCCCGAAATACAATCTGCTCTATGAGGCCTTTGGCTGGGAGATCCCGACCTATGTCCACCTGCCCCTGATCCTCGGCAAGGACGGCAAGAAGCTCTCCAAGCGCCACGGTGCGACCAGCTTTGCCGATCTGGTCACGGATGGCTATCTGCCTGAGGCGATCGTCAACTACATCGCCCTGCTCGGCTGGTGCCCGAAAGACAATACCGAGCTGTTCACCCTGGACGAGCTCTGCCAGGCCTTTGCCATCGACGGCATCAGCAAATCACCATCCGTTTTCGATTATGACAAGCTGACCTGGTTCAATGCCGAATACATCCGCAAAATGGCCCCGGCTGATTTTCTCAGCCTGATCAGGCCCGGACTCGACCGCGTCTTTGCCGGCCGCCCCTACGATGCCGCCCTGCTGGCCGAGATCCTGCAGCCGCGCGTCACCCGCCTGACCCAGGTTGCAGACATGGTCGCCTTCCTCAGCCAGCGCCAGGACTACTCGACCGACCTGTTCAGCAATAAGAAAAGCAAGACCGACCCGGCCCTGGCAGCTCAGGTCCTGCCGCAGGCCGTCGCTGCCCTCCAGGCTCTGCCGAGCTGGGAACGCCAGGCCTTGCACGACCTTCTGATCGGTTTTGCCGCTGAAAAGGGCCTCAAGAACGGCCAGGTCATGTGGCCGGTCCGCATCGCGATTTCTGGCCAGGAAGTCACGCCCGGTGGCGCGATCGAAATCCTGACCATCCTCGGCCGTGACGAATCGCTGGCCCGCCTGGACATCGCACTCAAAAAACTGGAGGGAATCTGATATGGCTGACCTCGAACCCAAAGATCCTGCCCTGGATGCTGCCGTTGACAGCGCCGAAGCTGCCGTCGAATCCAAGCATTTCATCCACGAGTTCATCGACGAAGATATTGCCGAGGGTGGCCGGTTCGCCGGCATGACCGTGCATACCCGTTTCCCGCCCGAGCCTAATGGCTACCTGCATATCGGCCATGCCAAGGCGATCGTGATCGATTTCGGCACCGCGGAAAAATACGGCGGCGTCTGCAACCTGCGGATGGATGACACCAACCCGAGCAAGGAAGATGTCGAATACGTCGAGGCGATCCAGGAGGACATCCACTGGCTCGGCTATGACTGGGGCGACCGCTTCTACTTTGCCTCGGACTATTTCCCGAAAATGTATGACCTGGCCTGCGACCTGATCAAAAAGGGTCTGGCCTATGTCTGTGAGCAGACACCCGAGCAGATGCGCGAGAGTCGCGGCACCCTGACCAGCCCGGGCATACCAAGCCCCTGGCGCGACCGCAGCCCCGAGGAGTCCCTCGACCTGTTTGCCCGCATGAAGGCCGGCGAATTTGCCGATGGCTCGATGGTTCTGCGCGCCAAGATCGACATGACCTCCGGCAATATGAACATGCGCGACCCGGTCCTCTACCGCATCCTGCGCGCCCATCACCACCGCACGGGCGACACCTGGTGCATCTACCCGATGTATGACTATGCCCACCCGATCGAGGATGCGCTCGAGTGCATCACGCATTCCCTGTGCTCGCTCGAGTTCGAGGATCATCGTCCGCTTTACGACTGGGTGGTCAACCACTGTGACCTGCCGGCCAAGCCGCGCCAGATCGAGTTCGCCCGCCTTGGCATCAACCATACCGTGATGAGCAAGCGCAAGCTGCGCCATCTGGTCGAGAACCAGCTGGTCTCCGGCTGGGATGATCCGCGCCTGCCCACCCTGGGCGGCCTCAGACGCCGCGGCTATACGCCCAAGAGCATCCGCAATTTCTGCGAACGGATCGGCGTGTCCAAGGTCAACAGCACCGTCGAATACAGTTTCCTCGAGCATTGCCTGCGCGAGGACCTCAATGCCACCGCCACCCGCGTGATGGCCGTGCTGCGGCCGGTCAAGCTCATCATTGACAATTATCCGGCAGGCCAGAGTGAAACTTTCTTCGTCGAAAACAATCCGGAAGATCCGGCCGCCGGCACACGTGCAGTATCCTTCTCACGTGAGCTCTGGATCGAGGCCGACGACTTCCTCGAGAATCCGGTCAAGGGCTATTTCCGCCTCTTCCCCGGCAATGAAGTCCGGCTCAAGGCCGCCTATGTCGTGCGCTGCACCGGCTGTGACACGGACGAAAACGGCCAGGTCATCGCAGTCCATGCCACCTACGATCCGGATACCCGCGGCGGCAATACCCCGGACGGGCGCAAGGTCAAGGGCACGATCCACTGGGTCGACAGCCAGACCGCCCTGCCCGCCGAGATCCGGCTCTACGACAATCTCTTTTCCGTCGCCGATCCGGACGCGGCCGATCGCAATTTCCTGGATTGTATCAATCCCGCCTCACTCGAGATTTTGCGTGAAGCGCGGGTCGAAGCCTCGCTGGCCAGCTGCCAGGCCCCGGCCAGCTTCCAGTTCCTGCGCCTCGGCTATTTCTGCCTCGACCAGAGTGACAGCCAGCCTGGCCGGCTGGTCTTCAACCGCTCGGTCTCATTGAAGGATAGCTTCAAACCGAAAAAATGACGTTGTCCCCGCTCAGTATCCGAACCTTTGGCCCGGGCACTTGCTCTGGCCAGACCCATCCAGGAGGTGCCCCATGCTCGATTTTGAATACTATAGCCCGACGCGCCTGATCGTTGGCCGCGGCAAGGAAACAGAAGCCGGCCACTGGGCGGCCTTCTACGGGGCCAAAAAGGTCCTGCTCCATTATGGCTCCGGATCAGCGGTCAAAAGCGGCCTTCTGGGCCGGGTCCAGGAGTCGCTGCGCCAGCAGGGGCTGGAATGGCTCGAGCTGGGTGGCGTCGTCGCCAATCCGCGCGACACGCTCGTCTACGAAGGGATCGACCTGTGCCGGCGTGAAGGCGTCGATTTCGTACTTGCAGTCGGGGGCGGCAGCGTGCTCGACTCAGCCAAAGCGATCGCCATCGGCGCCTGTGATGACGGTGATTTCTGGGATTTTTACAGCGGCAGCCGCAAGCCGGAGCGCCGGATCGGCCTGGGCACCGTGATCACCCTGATGGCCACCGGCTCCGAGGCCAGTAATAGCAGCGTGATCAAGCGCGCCAGCGAGCCGCTGAAACGGGGTCTCAGGAATGACCTGAACCGTCCGGACTTCTCGATTGTCAATCCGGAACTGACTTTCACCCTGCCGCGTGAGCAGGTCGCCTATGGCTCCGCCGACATGCTGGCCCATATCATGGAGCGCTATTTCACCACGACAGAGGATGTCAGCCTGACCGACCATCTCTGTGAAGGCGCGATGCGCTCGATCATCGAGCAAGCCCCGCTGGCCCTCGCCAATCTCACGGACTATCAGCCGCGGGCCAACCTGTTTTTTGCCTCCACCATCGCCCATGTCGGTCTTCTGGGCATGGGGCGCAAGGAGGACTGGAGCGTCCACGCCCTCGAGCACGAGCTGAGCGGCAATTACAATACCGCCCATGGCGCCGGCCTGGCCGCGATGTATCCCGCCTGGCTCCTGCATCATCTGCCCCATCGCACCTTGCGCATCGCCCAGTTTGCTGAACGCGTCCTCGGCCTGCCCCTGGATTTCGCTGATCCGGCCCGGACCGCCCGCGCCGGCGCCCTGGCCCTGTCGCGCCTCTTCTCCAGCTGGGGCCTGAAGCCCAATCTCAAAGCGCTGGGCATCCCGAGAGAAGACCTGCCCACGCTCGCCAGCCGTGTCAAGCGCAATCCGGACGGCACCTGCGGCCAGTTCCTGCCTCTCAGGGACGATGATATCCTCGCGATCTACGAGGCTGCCTGGGACTTCGATCCGGAGCAGTCAGCACAGTAAATCAAATGGGGCTTCGCAATCGATGGTGCGAAGTCCCTTTTCATGAGAGCGAAACAATGACGAGCACCTTCGAGACCATCTATGCCATCGCCCGGCGGATTCCTTGCGGCCGTGTCACGACATACGGCCAGCTGGCTCGCCTGGCCGGTAATCCGCGTCTATCGCGCATAGTCGGGTACGCCATGCACAGCTGCCCCTACGCTGATGTGCCCTGCCACCGGGTCGTCAACCGGTTTGGCGGACTGTCCGATGCCTTCGAGCCCCTGGGGCGTGATTCCCAGCGTCTGCATCTGGAAATGGAAGGCGTCGAGTTCCTGGCGAGCGGCATGGTGGATTTGGAGCGCTTCATGTGGTATGGGTGACCCCGAACCGGTAAACCGTCGTGTGCCGGAAAGTCTCGCCTGCCTGGTAAACAATGCTCGGGAAGTGCTCATGATGGACAGCGTCGGGAAAATACTGGGTTTCCAGGCAATAAGAGCCGCGCACCTGGTACGAGGCACTATCCTTGCCGGGCTCGCCGGGGCGCATATTGTTGGCGGTGTAGAACTGGACCCCGGGTGAGGTCGTTTCAACGGTCAAGGTCCGGCCGGTCTGTGGATCTTCGACCCGCGCGCAGGCAAACAGGCCCGGCGCAGCCTGCCGGCCCCGGTAGCCGCGCAAAACAAAGTTGTGGTCATAGCCCCGGGCATAGGCCATCTGGGCCTCCGGGCTGTCGATGTCGCGGCCGATCGCTTTCGGCAGGGTGAAATCAAGAGCGGTGCCGGCGACTGGGCTAATCTCCCCGGTCGGATAGCAGGTCGCATCGATCGCTGTGAATGAGTCGGCCTGGATCGTCAGGAGCTGGTCGTCCATCGTGCCTGCGGCATGGCCACGCAGGTTGAAATAGACATGATTGGTCAGGTTGATGATGGTCATGCGGTCGCTGACGGCTTCGTAATCCAGGCGCAGGGCATTGTCCGCAGTCAAGGTATAGGTCAGATGGGTCGTCAGCCTGCCGGGGTACCCTTCCTCCCCGTCCTCACTGACCAGGCTGAAACGGACTGACGGTTCGTCGTCGTCTGCGAGGACCTTGGCCTGCCAGAGTTTCTTGTCAAAGCTGACGAAACCGCCATGCATATGATTGGGATCCTTATTCCTGGCCAGCTCGACGATCTGGCCATCGAGGATGAAGCGGCCCTGGGAGATCCGGTTGGCCACCCGGCCGATCGTCGCGCCATGGCGCGGGTTATTGGCACTGAGATAACCGGTCATGTCCGGATAGCCCAGCACAACGTCAGCCAGCTCACCGCTGAGATCCGGCACCCAGAGCGACTGGATGGTTGCACCAAAGTCCAGCAGGCCGGCCAGGCAGCCATTGGCATTGGCGAGCACGAACCGGCTGACCGGTTGGCCCTGCTTGTCCGATCCAAAGCGTTCCTGTTTCAGGCTCATGGGTCAAACCTCCCCGATAAATGGTTCCCGGCTGACCGAATCAGCCAGGCTTCAGCCAACGCCTCAACGCTGGTGTTTTGCGAGAAATTTCCGAGCCTTGCGGGCGACAGCCGCCCGGCTATTTCCGGTCAAGACGCGCGCAAAATCGAGAATCTGGTCCTGCGCTTCTGCCTGATCATAATATCCATCCAGGCTATCGAGCACATGTCCGAGCATGATGTTCTTGCACTCGGGGGACGCCTGATTCTTGCGATAGTAGGTGTTGGCGGTCACTGCCAGCAGTCGCCGGGTGATTTCCGGCTCCAGCTCTGGATAGTGCCGGATGATTGCTGGTGCTGTAGCGGCAACATTGGCCGCCGTGATCATGGCAGGGTGATTGAGCAGGGCAAAAAAGCGGTCAAAAATCGCGGGGAATTTCTGTTCATTGTCGACCGTAACCAGGTTGCCCAAAATAAAGATGCCGCCCCACTGGATGAACGCATTGGGGCTGTCCAGCCAAGGTAAGATGGCATCAAAATACGGATAGAGCAATGCGGGGCGGTTTTCGCTCAGATTGCGCAGAATTTTCTCGGCGGTGAATTTCGTGCTGCCCTGGTCAGAGTTGATAAAATCGAGCAGGTTCCTGATCCGTGCCGGGTCGGACGCGACATCCTGCTCGGCCCGGGCGAAATTTTTCGTCCAGGACACATCGTTCAGCCAGGCGCGGACCTCGGACGACCCCGTTTCATTGGCCAAAACCAATCCCTCCTTCCTGACGTTTTGCGCTGCGGTTGACCAGATCAGTCACCCGGGGCAGCTTGGCTTCAAGCCGTCTCTCCGGATTGATCGACATGTTTCCTCTCCACTTCTTGTAAAGGCCCAAATCCGACCTTGATCGCCTGGGTCGGACAGACGGCTGCGCATTCGCCACAGCGGATGCATTCGGCCGTATTGGGATCTTTCGGCACCGTCACCGCCATCGGGCACTGGCGGGTGCAATTGCCACAGTGGATGCAGGCCGCATGATCCACCCGAACCCGGTACAAGCTGATCCGGCTGAAAAAACCATAGATGGCGCCGAGCGGGCAGGCATAGCGGCAGAACGGGCGTGAGATCTGGACCGCCAGGGCCACGATCACAAGCAAAAGCAGGCCCTTCCAGCCAAACAGCCAGCCAGCCAGCGCCCGCAGCTGTTCATTGACGGAAAGCAGCGGGATGCCGGCAAACAAGGTACCCGAGGGGCAGATGTATTCGCAGAAAGCTGGATCGCCAAATTGGCCGGTCAAGGTCGGCAGGAAAGGCAAAAGCACCACAAAGAGCAAAAGCAACAAGTACTTCAGCTGCAGCAGGAGCTTATGCAGCAATTCCCTGTGCTCAGGTTTCCATTTCGGCGTCGGGATCTTGTGCAGCCAGTCCTGGACCAGGCCAAAGGGGCAGGCCCAGCCGCAGACCGCCCGACCGACAAGTCCCCCGGTCAGGGTCAGGAAGCCCAGAACATAAAAGGAGATCTGCTGGTTGGGATTGCCGATCGAGCCCTGCAGGGCGCCCAGGGGGCAGGAACCCAGCGACCCCGGACAGGAATAGCAGTTCAGGCCCGGCAGGCAGGCATTTTTCAAAGGGCCCTGGTAAATCGTCCCCTTGAAAAATCCAGCCAGATAGCTGTTGCTGCCGAGGACAAACAAGCCCTGGAACCACTGGCGCCGCTTTTGCTGGCGCGGCAGGCGAGGCAGGACATTGGCAGGGGGATGCCGGTTGGTCTTTGGCATGCCAGCCTCCTCAACCGATGCCGATGCAGCCCAGGCAAAGCTGGGTTGCCCGCCGCCAAAGCAAAAGCATATCGCCCCGGAAAATCCCGCCGATCAAAAGGATGATGCCGAGTGCAAAAACCAGGATTCGTTGTGTCTGCAAAGACATCTCATACCTCCGGCAAACCAGCTGGAGCAGGGGTTCTGGACGATTCTGGACGGTTCTGTGCCTTCTCCGGGACTGGTTATGGCCCCGGCCGGATTCAACCGGCCAGGACCGTATCGAGCTTGCCGCCCAGGATGCTGGCGAGTTCTTCACTGTAACCAGTCAGGGAATCGACAACGGTGCTGCCCTTGACAATCGAGAAATGCGGAATGCCACTGACGCCAAAGGCCTGGGCGACTGGTCCGGCATAATCGGTATTGATCTTGACCACCCTGGCCTTGCCCGCATATGTTTTTGCCAGTTCCTCGATGGCCGGCGCAGAAAGACGGCAAGGATTGCACCATTCGGCCCAGAAGTCGATCAGGATCGGCTCATTGGTGTTTTGCATATAGGCGGCGAAGTCATCGATCGCCACATGGCTATAAGCGGAGCCGTCCCAGACCAGCTCGAAAATGGCTGGATCTGCATGGGCAGCACCCTGCTT
This sequence comes from uncultured Mageeibacillus sp., assembly GCA_964499985.1. GTDB lineage: Bacteria > Bacillota > Clostridia > Saccharofermentanales > UBA5734 > UBA5734. The sequence goes on along the minus strand of CAZCMX010000024.1, from coordinate 5,224 downwards.
TTGCGGCGAGTTTTTCGCCCAGATGGCGTAAATTCCGACGGCAACCACGGCCAGAGCCACGATCACAATCAGTCCCGTGCGGATCTTTTTCGAATAATCTACCATAGCAAACTCCTGTGCTTGTCTTCGGATGGACAGTAGGATTACCCTACCACAGGTTGGCCTGTCAGTTTGGTGCCAAAGTCACAGGACGCAGTCGATTGGGCGCAGAACAGCCTATTTGCTGTAATTGCGCTTGATTTTTTTCGAGCTGGTCTTTTCAAACTCCGTCGGCCTGAGGTCAAATTCACGGATATACTTGTAAGTGACCATGCCATGGTTGACGCTGCGAATGATCTGGTCGATGGCATCGCGCACATCCTTGGAATCGAGTGCGACATCGCCGAAGACCTCGCGGACCTTCTCCTCATTTGGGAAAATGTCTGCCCGGACAACGGTTTCACCATCGTCGTCCTGCCGGCCGGAGACCAGGCACTCAGCGATCAAGTCATGCTGCAGGAGCTTGAATTCGATCTCCTCCGGGAAGATGTTCTTGCCATTTTTGGCGATGATGACATTTTTCTTGCGGCCCGTAATGATCACAAAGCCGTCCTTGTCGAGATAGCCGAGGTCACCGGTATGGAAGAAGCCCTCGCTGTCGATCGCTTCCTTCGTCGCTTCTTCATTCTCGTAGTAGCCCATCATCACGTTGGGGCCGCGGCCGACGATTTCGCCGATGCCGTTCTCGTCCGCATCGATGATCTTGACCTCGACCCCGGGCAGGGGCAGGCCGGCGGCATTGTCCTTATAGTCGACATCGCGGTTCAGCGCCAGGATCGGAGCGCATTCGGTCAGGCCATAGCCCTGCACACTCGCCAGGCCGAGATCCCTGAGGCCCGCGATGATCGCCGGGTCGATCGCTGCACCGCCCGCAATCAGGATGCGCAGGTGGCCACCGAAATTGTCATGGACCTTGGCGAACAGCTTTTTGCGCTTATCGATGCCGAGCTTGCGCAGGAGACCGGAGATCTTCAATCCGAGACGGAATTTTCGGGCCAGCTTCGGATCCGCGGTGGCTGATTTCATGATCCGCTTATAGAACAGCTCAAGCATCAGCGGCACAGCGAGCAGGACCGTGACCTTCGATTCCTGCATGTTTTTCGTAATATGGCGCAGGCCCTCGCAAACCGCCACGGTGGCACCGCGGTAGACCGGGCAGAGGAAGCCGCAGGTGCATTCATAGGTATGATGCAGCGGCAGCACCGACAGGAAAACGTCATCTGGTCCGATATAGAGCATCTGACACATGGCCTGCAGGTTGATGCAGAGATTGCGGTGGTTGAGCATGACGGCCTTGGACATCGCGGTGGTTCCGGAAGTGAACAGCAGGATGGACAGCACTTCCGGATCGATCGGGGCAGCGGTGAAATCGGTCGAGCCCTGCGCGAGCAAGGTCTCCCCCTGCTGCAGGCAATCCCAGAAATAAAGGTCACCCGCCACCGTCGGCGAGTCCATGGCAATGAAGGTTTTCACCGTGCCGATGCTGCTGCGGATCGCATCGACCTCCTTTTGCTTGGATGAGGCATAGACGAGCACATCAGCTTTTGCGCGATTGAGGAGATTGGCGATCTCGGCCTGGGGCAATTCCTTGTCGAGCGGCACCACAATCCCAGTGCCATTGACCGTGGCCAGGTAGGTCACATACCACTCGTAGCGGGTCTCGGCCAGGATCGCAATCCGGCTGCCCTGCAGGGACTGGGCAAAAAACCAGGTGCCGAGGGCATCAATATCCCGGGCATACTTCTTATAGGAAACCGGTAGATAAGGCGCAGAGCGCGTCTCTGAGGAGCGGCCAGCCTGAGGTGTCGCTGCAGACTGCTGGCCTATGGCCCGCGGGTCCTTGACGAGGAAAACAGGTTTGTCCCCATACAGGCTGGCACTTTGGCGGATCATGTCACGCAGGTCTTGAATCGGACGGACTTCATACAAGGGGATGTTTTTCATCGCAGGTCGCTCCTCTTCCTTGAGTGGCCAGGCAACAACAGGATCCGCCTGTTCAGGTCCCTGATGCTGCGGCAAGATAATCAGACGATCAGGAACTATTATAACTTGATAATTGTTCTTTGTCTCATTGGCCAGATCGTCCTCCTGGCCATGTTTGACAGCATCACCAAGCCGCTCAAAACCGTTTGAAAAATTCCCTTTCCGGCCACACGAAAACCTGTTGACAAACAGAGTGGCCCTATAATAGAATAATCAAGCCGCGGGGCATTAGCGCAGTTGGGAGCGCACGACACTGGCAGTGTCGGGGTCAGGGGTTCGAATCCCCTATGCTCCACCACCTTGAAACCTTACAGCCTCAGCGGTTGTAAGGTTTTTTATTTTTAGGAAGTTGTAACAGAAGTTGTAACATGGATTTTCTGGACGAAAAAAGTCCCCGGATCACTCAAAACAAAGCAAAACGGAGAGCCAGCAGCCGTCGCCCAGCACTCTCCGTTCCCTAGCCACAAACAGCGGCCTTGGCCAATCCGCTTTTTCACCAGGGAGCAGATGGCCCACAAACGACCTCACTTGGTCAGCATCACAAGCCGGATAGTGGCGAGGCTCAGCGTGTGAGGTGCTATGGTGATAGTATACCACAACAAACGTAAAACAGCCCTCCCACCGGTTAAGGCGAGAGGGCTTTGTTATGTCCTGGCAAAAGATCCGGGCTGTGCTTGGTTGGGTGAAGTGGGCAGCGGATCAGTGTCCGGTCATCGCACCGATTATCGATGGTGGCAAGCGGGCAGCTGCGTCCTGGTCGGTATGGGCAGGGCCAACTAGACACGAGTCACGTGTTTGAGGCTGATCCAGCCTGCGCCGGATTTGAGCTTGCCCCAGTTTCCGGCAGTCTCAACGATCGTGTAGATCGATCCCTTTGAGACTGTGCCAGCGATGCCATTCAAAACACCGGGCCCCTTGCGGATGTTAAGCTTGGTCGCGGTGATCTTGACCAGGCAGGACGGGGCATTAACTTCCGGAGCCGTGTCCAGCAGGTCGTAAATACCGGCCTTAAAAGCATCCCACCCACCACGGCGCAGGATCACATTGGGGCAGTACTTACCGGACCAGTCCTGGTGCTTATACACCATCAGGCCCGGATAGGTCCGCAACAATGCTGCAGCAAGAACCTGGGCATTTTTCTCGGCTCCGCCACCCTGACCGGCTCCGTCTCGCTCTCAGCCCGTGGCGAGGTCATCGGGCCCAAATCCATCCCGATCCTGGGCACGATTGCCGCTGGCACCCCTTTGTACTGTGAGCAGTACGTCGAGGGCTACATTGCCGTACCGCCGCACTGGCCGGTCAATTATGCGCTCCGAGTCAAGGGTGAGTCCATGATCGGCGCTGGCATCCCTGACGGCTCGCTGGTGCTCTGCAAGGCCCAGCAGGACGTGGACAACGGGCAGATTGCTGTCTGCATTGTAGATGGCGAAGAAGCCACCCTGAAGCGCGTCAGGCGGTATGGCGACGTGCTAGTACTGCAACCCGAGAACCCGGCCTTCGCCGAGCGGACCTTTGCCAGCGAAGAAAGAGCCATCGTATCAATCCAGGGGCTGGCCATCAAAGTGATCAAGGATGTGCAATAAATCATTGACAATACGTGTAAATACGTATATAATTAAAACATAGGAGGTGGTCAAGTGAAACGACGGGAATTGCTCAGGATGTTGAAAGACCACGGCTGGGATTTTCGAACAACGTCGGGCAAGCATGATGCAGTTATCAATCCAGATCACCCCGGAGTAAAGATACCGATACCGAGACACAATGAAATTCCGAAATGGACAGCCGAAGAAATATTGAAAGAGGCGGGGATCAAGTGATCCCCCTCTCAAATATTAAATAAGGAGGCCGTATGAAATACGTTTACCCCGCAATTTTTACTAAAATTGAATCTGGCTTTGGCGTCAAAGTACCGGCTTTGCCGGGATGTGTTACAAGCGGATCTGACTTGGCGGATGCAATAGACATGGCCAGAGATGCTGTTGAAATGTGGCTCTGCATGGCAGAGGATGCGAACGAAGCCATCCCGGAAGCCAAGATGATTGAAACGGCAGCGATTGGTGAAGGCCAGTTTGTCAGCTTTATTGATGCCGATACCGCCGCCTACCGAATTGAGAACGATAACAAGGCCGTAAAAAAGACTTTAACCCTGCCGTCTTGGCTTAACTATCAAGCCGAAAAAGCAAATGTGAATTTTTCTCAGGTGCTTCAATCTGCGTTAAAGGATTATCTCGGCCTGTCTGACCGTAAGGGGGCATAAAAAGACCCGACGCGCCCCGTCCAAGAGCAAGCGTCAGGCCCAATACAAACCGCCCACAGGGCAGCTTTCTGCTGCCATCATACCACAAGAGGAGGCGGCTATGGCAACCCCAGTATGGTCCGAAACAGAAAAGCGATGGCGGCTGGACACGCACGTCAACGGCAGGCGCCGGTGCTTTGTATCCTCAAAGCCTGGCCGGGCCGGGATGGCGGAAGTGCGTCGGAAGCATGCCGCGGCCGTTGAAGGTGGGTCAGACAAAGCCGGATGGCGTGTCGCCCGCTGCTGGGATCTTTACCTGGAAGATGTTGAGAAGCGTACTGGCAAGGGTGAGAACTGGATCCAGCGCGACAAGTACGGCAGGCTTTATATCCTGCCGGAGATCGGCCACCGCAAGGTTGGATCCGTCACGACTTATGACTGGCAGGCTGTCATCAACAATGCCAAACCGACGAGGAAAAACAAGAACGGCGAGCTGATCCGCAAGGAGCTATCAAAAAAAGTCTTGAAAAATATCATGGGCACTATCACGGACTTCTGCGGCTTCGCCATGCGGTCAAGAATGATCGAGACCTTGCCTGATGGCCTCTATGTTCCCAAGAACGCGCCGGTGATCGGCAAGGAGATAATTCAGCCGAGCCAGCTTGAGGCCGTCTATCGTGGCGCTGGATCCTACTGGTACGGATACGCCTGGTTGTTGATGATTGTCACCGGTTGGCGACCGGGCGAAGTGCTGGGATTAAAGTATGCCGAAGTCGATGGCGAGATGCTTAAGGTGAATCAGGCTGTCAATTCCAGGCGCAAGGTTACCGACGGCAAGAACTGGCGGGCGCGGCAGAAAAAGCACTTTATCAATGAGTTCTCCCGGGAAATCATTGCGGCCCAGAAGGCTAAGCTGGCTAAAAAGAGCATCATATCGCCCTGGCTGTTCCCGTCAGAAGATGC
>CAZCMX010000023.1:0-32036 GCA_964499985.1 uncultured Mageeibacillus sp. | reverse complement strand
GGAAATAGGCCAGGATGCCGGCAACTGCCGTCAACATCGCAAACCAGGGCAGCCCTAAAGGAATAAAAACCACACCGAATAAAGCAAATAAGAATGCTTTGGCCATGGCTAGTGCCAGATAATCTTGCGGCTTGTCCGTTTTACCCAGTCGATCCAGGTCACATTGCAGCTGCCGGACCCGATATTCACTTAGTGGCATAATTCTACTGATGACTTTTGCGATCGGCCGAATCAGCAAATCCGAGGCCCGATCGGCAAAACCAATTCGTCCAGGCAATGAACGAATAGCTTCATGCATCCGACCTGACGGTAAACCAATGACTCTACTCGAGAGAAAATAAGAGCCGGTGGCGATCAAGACAATCGTTAGTGCAACGCAAATCCAAATGATCATCCCAAGTCACCACCCTTTTCCAGATTCATGGGTCGGTTGATTCGTGATACCCAGATGGCTGTGGCCAATATCGCTGACAAGACAACCGCGAGGGTGATTTTTCCAGCCAAAGTTTCCATCAGCATTTCATACCACTCTGGCATCCATTGCCGACCGATCCAGTTTGCCATCCTGGGATAGCTGCTTTAGCCGCTCGGCTTGCGATAGTGAAGGGCTGCATTCATTGACAGTCATGTCATCTTCCAGCCAGGTTTGCTGTTCCGGATTGAGATAAGATATGGCAACCGCTGGATTGAATGCCAGTTTGTTTTCATCTACCAGGTTGAGGAGTGGTGAGATGAGCTCAGTCAGGCGGATGAAGCGTTGGATTTGTTTACCGGATTCGCCGGCATCTTCAGCAATTTTGTCGCGAGACTGCTTTTTGGGATAATTCAGGTCAACTTGACCTGAATTATCTAAGCTTGGTCTCCCAGCTCGTTTTCGAATAGCGTCCAATTTCATCTTATATGCGAATGCTTTTTCGCTTGGTAGCAATTTCTCACGTTGTCTGAGGTTGCTGTCGATCATCGCGATGATAGCGGTTTCATCGTCCATCTGGCGAACAGTTGCAGGGATTTCACTAATTCCAGCCAATTTGGCAGCTTCAACCCGGTTATGACCAGAAACGACTTCATAACCTTCACCACATGCATGTGGCCTGACAAGAATGGGTGTCAGAACACCATACTTGGCGATGCTCTCAACCATTTCCTGCATCTTTTCATCGGTATATTCTTGATAATTTCGTCATGAGAATCGAGAAGATGGGGCACAAAGTAGTGGGCATTGCTTTGGATGGTTATGAGGCAAAAGAGAAAATTGCCCAATTAAAGCCAGACTTGATACTGATGGATATCAATATGCCGCATCAGGATGGGTTGTCCGTCATGGAAGAGATCAATAAGGACCGAGTCATTCCTTGCATCATTATCACCGGTCATTATTCGGCAAAATTGATTGAGCGCGCCAATCAGGCAGGTGTTTTTGGCTACCTGATCAAACCTGTCGATGAAAAACAACTGGAAGCGACAGTCAATATCGTACAGACGCGTTACTCGGATTTTCAACAATTGATACAGGAAACGGAAAATATGAAAAATGCCTTGGAAGACCGTAAGTTTATCGAGAAGGCCAAGGGCATCCTTATGGACCGCTTTATGCTCAAGGAAGTTGATGCGATGAAGCAGCTGCAGAAGCAGAGCAAGGACAAGAACAAGAAGCTAGTTGTTGTGGCCAAAGAGATCATCGCAGCTGAAAAGCTGCTGAATCTCTGATGATCAAGGGTGTACTGCATGTTTTCTATTGATCATGTCAACGGACAAGGCAATAATAGCAGGATAAAAGACTTCAGTTTTCAGATCGAGAAACCGGTCATCCATGCTTTGCTTTGCCCGAGTATTTCATTTCTTGATGAGCTGATGAATATTTTACTGCACGATGAATTGATCACTTCTGGCAGGATTTTGATTAATAATCTGGACTATTTTAGCCAGATGAATGATCGTGAAGTTCAATTTATTACAGGCGACGATCTTCTTCATAGCAACTTAAGTATTTTGGAAAATGTATTTTTCTCGGATCGATCGTTAGTCATTCTGAATAAGAAAAGAAATGCCGAACGATTTAAAAAATTACTCGAAGATACCGGGTTTGTCTTGAATGATAAAGAAAATATTGAGAATCTATCTGGCGAACAACGCAAAGTCATCGAAATTCTGAAATGCTACTACTCAATGCCCAAACTGGTTATTGTCCGGGAAGTATCAAATCTGCTGACGTTCAAGAATTTCGCCTTGTTTTTAAGTGTCTTGGAAAAAATGAAACAGAACCCCAACCGAGAGTTCTCTCACGCCAGCACTGCAAATCATCTGCCGGGAAATTATCTCAGCTGGGTCCCCAGGGCGGGGATGACTTGCTTCTTGCGGCTCATCACACCGGGCAGGAAGAATGAGTCGACCCCTTTCAGGTCTTCAGGATCGAGGTTGAAGGCCTGGGCCAGCTCGCGACGCAGGCGGCCGGAATAATAGAGCTGGGTGCCCTCCTTGAGAATATCGGTTTCCATGAAGAGTAAAAGATCAAACCGCTGTGCTTCGACCAGGTCGTCCATCAGCTGGGGAATCGCGGCGGTCTTGTCGGCCAGTTCGGTGCCGTCCAGGCAGTTGATCTGGCTGACGCCGATCTTGTAGTCGCCGAGGAAGAATTCCTTGAAGTCGAGGAACAGCATCTCCTTCGGCGTTTTATCGTAAAGGTTGCTGGAAGCGCGGAAAAGTTCACGGCCATGGGCCAGCAGGTTGACGTCGGCGAGGACGGCGAGTTTTTCTGCCATCTGGACATCCTTGCTGGTGCAGGTGGGTGATTTGAACAACTGGGTATCGGAGAGGATGGCTGACAGCATCAGGCCGGCGATCGGTGCTTCTGGGATGAGATTGCGCTCGAAAAACATGCTGGCGATGATGGTCGATGTGCAGCCGACGGGTTCACAGCGGAAATAGACTTGGGAATAGGTCTGGACATCACCGAGGCGGTGGTGGTCGATGATCGCCAGGATTTCGGCCTGCTCAATACCGCGGATCGCCTGGGACCGCTCATTGTGATCGACCAGCATGACCTTCTTGCGGCTGGGCTGCAGCAGGTGGAAGCGGGAAACGGTGCCGATGACACGGTTTTCGCTGTCCACAACCGGATAACTGCGGAAACGTGTGGAAATCATGCTTTCCCGGATATCGTCGACAAAATCCTCGGCCTTGAAAACCATCAGCTTTTCGGATTTCATGAAGACCTGGATCGGCACGGCCTGCTGGGCGTAGCGGATCGCATAGTATGGACGCATCGCCGTGACCAGGATCGGCATGCCCACCTTTTCCGCCATTTCGGCAATTTCCGGGGGTGGCAGTTTGGCGAGGTCCTTGTCTTTGCCGGCGCACAGGACAATGCATGAGGCTCGGGAGGCCACGGCCTGGCCCACCAGCTCGGCAGAGAGTTTCTCGACAAAGACATTGCTTTTGGCCGGAATGGCCTCCCGGTCGGTATACCAGTAATAGGACGCCTGGAAAAATTCCGGCAAGGTACCGCTGACTTTGGCACTGAGCATTTCTACGAGATTTGTTGCAGGGATCTCGATCGTATGCAAGGTCTCACCTGCGAGATCAAACTGGGCCAGATCCCCGAGCGAGACGATGCCGATCAGCTTGCCATCCGGATCGACCACGGGGATGGACTTGACCTTGGTCTGGCGCATCGCTTCCCAGGCCTTGCGCAGCGGCATGTATGGCGTCAAAGGTTGCGGCGTATCCAGCTTCAAATCCTGGATCTGGATGCGCAAGTCACGGATCAGAGGTGGCGTGGCAATTTTAAAGCGGTCGAGAATCCACTGGGTCTCAGGGCTGATGCTGCCTGCACGCATCGCAATCGCCGGTTGGCCGATTGCCTGCTGGTAGGTTGCAAAAGCAATGGCTGAACAGATGGAGTCGGTATCGGGATTCAGGTGTCCGGTGACAAATACTTCAGCCATCAGATTCTCCTATTCGTCTTCACAAAGGTTTATTCTGTAACAAATAGTAACACATTCGACCTTGGCCGGCAGTATGAATCGGGCGCCACCGGATCGAGCGGTCCAGAGGTCAGGCCCTTCGCTCGGGCAAGTGGATATTGCGCCAGATCCCCAGGGAGAGCAGGGCGGCGCCCAGCAGGCTGAAGCCGAATGCGACAGTCAGCATGGCTTTGACGTCGGCCAGGCCAAGCAGGATACCACCCAGAATATTGCCGAGGATGCTGCCCAGCGAGGCGGTCATGGCCATCGCGGACTGCCCGCCCATGGAATCCTGGGGATCGAGGATGCTATTGATATAGAAAATGGAGGCGGGCAAATAAAGGGCAAAACCGCCCATCTGGAGGATCTGGCTGAAAAACAATTGCGAGATGCTGGCTACGGACAGGGTGGCCAGTGCTTTGATGATGAAAAACAGGGAGGAGAGGCGCAGGAGCTGCCTGGATGAGACCTTTCCGGCAATCACAGAGAAAAAAACCATGACTGGTATTTCCATGCTGGCGGCAATGAAGGCAATCGAGCCCAGGGTCTTGCTGGTGCCACCCACATGCTCGACGATATTGATCAGATAGCTGGAATACATGGAATGATTGAGCAGCAGGAACAAAAGACCTGCCAGAATCAGGGGCAAACCGGTATAGTGCTTCAGGATCAAATCGAGCCGTCTGGCGGTCTTGGGCGGCTGGCCTGGGCTGGGACCCTCCTGCGGCACAGCGCCGGGCCGAGAGGGCGGAAAATTCAGGATCATGACGATCAGCAGAACGATCAGACCGAGGCTGGACAGGGGTGCTACGGAAGCACCGAACCGGTCAACCCATGTGCCAAGGGTCAGGGCCACCAAGGCAAAGGCTCCGGAACCCAGACCTCTGGCCAGCCCAAAATTGATCGGGACACCTTGATTGATCAAATTCAGGCAAAGGGTATTGAGCAGCGGCGACAAGGTCAAGGTCAGCATTTCCGCCAGGACAAATACGATCAGCACCGGGATGAACAGGCCAGGAATGAAGGCGATGCTCAGTTGGACCAGGAGCAGGATACCGCCGATCATGGCACAGATCTGGTTCAGGGTGAAGCGCTGTGAACGGCCGGCCCAGGATGCGACAAAGGGCTGGACCAGCAGTGCCGAGATATTGCCCAGCGCCAGCGCCAGGCCGACTTGCTGGCTGGTGAAATGGCGGTCGCGCAAGAAAACAGCTGCGAAGGTGAAGATTGAGCTGAATGACATGAGATAGAGGCTCTGGATCGCTGTATATTGGATGGTCAGCTTTCTGGCCAAGGGATTGGACATGATTGGACTCCATTCGGGATCAAGACTGGATTCTCATTCTGCCAGATTATAGCATCAGAAGGAGAGCTACAACCAGATCTGTTCAAACTCAGCCCAGGGCGGCGGATGGCTTTCCTGGCAGCCAGAGGATCGGAAGCACAATACCGGTGAGGACAATGGTCATCCCCAGGACCTGCAAGGGTTCGAGGTGATCCTTGAAGACCAGTGCACCCAGGACGGTGGCCAGCACGGGCTCGATGGTGGCCGCCAGACTGGCGATGCCTCCATCCAGCCCGGTTGACAGGCCTTTGAGATATAAGGCATAGGCAAGCACACTGCCCAGAACGGCCAGCGCCAGGTAGTTGAGCCATAAGGCCAGGGTGGGAGGAGGCATCTGCCAGGGTGGCTGGATCGGCAGAAAAACCAGGGCACCAAACAGAAGCATCAGGCTGGCATTGACATCGGGCGCGTTTTTTTGCCTTGCCGTCCGGCCGAGCACGGTTGTCATGGAATAGCAGAGGCCGGAGGCCAGGCCGATCAGGATTCCGGACCAGCTGGCGCTGATGGCGGTGAGGTCATATCCACGGACCACCAGAATGCTGCCGGAGAATGTACAGGCCAGGGCCAGGGCTTTCGCCCTTGTGATAGGCTCACCATAGGCCAGGCGAGAGATCAGGATCACAAAGGCCGGGCCGGTATAGAGCAGAATGACCGCCATCGCTGTCGAGATCTGTTCGATGGCCATCATATAAAAGAGGAATGTGCCGCCGATCCCGGTTGCTCCATACAGGAGGTAGAAGGGCAGGTCACGGACGGACAGGTGCCAGCGGGAACGATGGGACAAAAGCCAGGCCAGGCTGAGAACCGCAGCCAGATAAGAACGCATGGATGCCGCTACAATGGCAGTGCTGCCAGCCGCATAGGCCAGGCGGCTGAAAACAGGCAGCGTCCCCCACAGGGAAGCTCCGAAGACAACCTCGATCAGACCGGCAGATTTTTTCGTCACGCTGTATTCCTCGATCCAGAACCCAAATTCTCCGATTGATCATCAGTATAGCGCAAAGTTGAGACTGACCAGCAGCAAAACCTGTTACAATGTTTATAACTGCTCAGCATCTTTTTAACGCCTGAGGATCACCATGGAAAAAGCTGAGATCCTGATTGCCGATGATGAACCGATCAATCTGACCGCCCTGACCCGGGTCCTGAAAGATTTCTACAAGGTTCGAGCCTGCAAATCCGGCGAAGCGGTTTTACAGGCTGTCCGACTTGCGCCACGCCCGGACCTGATCCTGCTCGATATCATGATGCCCGGAATCGATGGCTTCACGACTCTGGAGAAGCTGCGCAAACAACCTCAGACTCAGGATATTCCGGTCATTTTCATCACTTCTCTGGACAGTGATGATGATGAGGGCAGAGGTTTGCGCCTGGGCGCTGTAGATTATATCACCAAGCCTTTCAAGCCAGGGATCGTCCTGGCCAGGGTCAGGACACAGCTGGAACTGAAAAAAGCCCGGGACCGTCTGCATGACCAGAACCAGTGGCTGGAGGCCGAGGTCAACCGCAGGGTCCGGGAGAACCAGCTGATCCAGGACGTGGCCTTGCTGTCCCTGACCCAGCTGGCTGAAGCCCGCGATGACAATACCGGCTACCATATCCTGAGGACCTGCAACTATATCGAGATCCTGGCCAGGAACCTGATGCGCCAGCCGCGCTATGCTGCCGAATTGACAGAGCAGACCATCCGGACCATGGTCAAGGCCGCTCCTTTGCATGATATTGGCAAAATTGGCATTCCTGATGCGATCTTGCGCAAACCCGGCAAACTGACCCCGGAAGAATTTGAAATCATCAAGACCCATTGCCAGATTGGGGCCAGAACCCTGCGGGGGGCGATCAACCAGTCGTTTACATTGAACCCCAGCCTGAGCATGGACGCCAGGCTGACATCACTGGAATTTGTTGAACAGGCCGAAATCATTGCCAAATTCCACCATGAGAAATGGGATGGCAGTGGTTATCCAACCGGTGCCAGCGGCCGGGCCATTCCGCTGCCAGCCCGACTGATGGCTCTGGCGGATGTTTTTGATGCCCTGACCACTTCCCGGCCCTATAAGCAGGCCTGGAGCTTTGCGGATGCTGCTGACTATATCCGCCGGCAAAAGGGACTCCATTTCGATCCGGATATTGTCGCCGCCTTTGAAGAGGAACGCGAGGCCTTTGCCCATACCTTGCAGCAGCTGTCTGATCAATGACAGGCATGGATTAGCCTGATAGAGGTGGAAATTGATGAGTGAACGCATGGACATGATCCAGAATTGCCAGGAAAAGGCTGCCCGGCTGATGCAGGAGACACAAATGCAAGAGCTGGCCTGTGAATTGGCTCAGGTCGGTAGCTTCTCAATTGACACCCTTTCCGGACAGAATGTCTGGAGCAAGGAGATGTTCAAGATCCATGGGCTTGAAATCGGCCCGGTGCCCAGCCTGGCAGAGATGGTTTCCTGCATGGGGCCCGAGGCCTTTTCCCAGATGTCTGAAGCGACGCGCCTGGCTATGGAGCAGGGCCAGCCCTATTCCCTGCAGCTGGAGATCAGGACTCCGGCTGGCACCCGGAAACGGATCCGGAGTATTGGCAGGCCGGTCCTGGCGAATGGGCGGGTTATCCGGGTTGACGGGGCGGTCCAGGATATCACGGCGCAATTCCAAGTTGAAGAGGCATCGCGCAATGCCAGCCAGATTTTCATGTCTTTTTTCGAATTGACGCCTGATCTTTTCTTTGTTTTGGATGAATCAGGCTGCATCCTGGATTTCCGCAGTCGGGATACCGAAAAGCTCTATGTCCAGCCAGAGCATTTCATCGGCAGACAGGTGGCGGAGATTTTACCACCGGAGGTGGCAGCGGATTTCCACCAGGCCATTGCCAGCGCCTTTTCGACCAGAGAAACCGCCCGCTTTGAGTATAATCTCGACATGCCGGGTGGCCCGCTGCATTTTGAATGCCGCATCATCGCAATGAGAGATAGCAGCCGCTGCATCGCTGTGGTACGTGAAATCACGGAGCAGTTTTTGACCAGCCAGGCCTTGGCCTTGAGTGAGAAGCGTTATCGCAGTCTGATCGAGCATGCCCCTTTCCCGATCATCATTGTCCGGATCAAAGACGGATCGATGCAATATGGTAATTTGCGTGCCCAGCACCAGCTGGGATTTACCAAGGACCAGGGGATCGGGCTTCAGTCCAGGGAATTTTACCAGAATCCAGCTGACCGGGAGGTTTTTCTGGAGCTGTTCAGCCGGCAGGGCCATGTCTATGACTATGAACTGCAGCTGCTGAACTGGGCGCGAAAGCCCTATTGGGCCCTGATGTCAGCCGCCCTGGTTGATTTCAATGGTGAACCCTCCATTATGGTCTCGATTAATGATATTTCCTTGCGCAAGCAGGCTGAATTTGACCTGCAGCATGAGCATTGGCTGCTGTCTGAACGCCTGAAAGAACGAGCCTGCCGGGAAACCGTCAATACGCTTACATCGGATGAGACCTTGTCACTGGACCAGATGTTTTCGGCTCTGGTTCCGGTGATTGCCGGAGGCTGGCAGTACCCGGAGATCACAAAGGTGCGAATCCTGTTCGGGGAGCAGTCCTTTCCTGCGACCGGGATAGCCCAGACCCCGTGGATGCATGTTGTGAAAAGACAGTGCGAACAAGGTGACTGGATCCAACTGACCATTGCCTATACCGAGGAGAAGAACTTTGGTCCTGCGGGCCCCTTTCTCAGCGAGGAGCTGGAGCTGGCCGAGACGATTGTCAATCGTCTGGCCGAGGTGGTCAATCATCGCCGGAAAGCCGAGTCTGCCCGAGAAAAGGACGAGCTGTTCAAGCTGATGTTCGAGCAGACCCAGGAGGCCGTTGCCCTGGTCGATGTACAGACAGGCGCTTTTATTGTTTTCAACGACCAGGCATGCGCCGGACTCGGCTATTCGCGTGAGGAATTCGCCGCGATGACGACCGTGGATTTCCAGATCGAACATTCGCCGGAAATCATCCAGAACAATATTGCCGAGGCCGCAGCCGGTCGAGCCGTTCAATTTGAAACCAGGCACCGGCGCAAAAACGGCGGGATCCAGAATGCCGATGTCCGTCTGACTCCCATTTCCTATAATGGCAAACCATTCATTTGCGTGGTCTGGCGAGACATCACGGAACAGAAGAAAAAGGAGCATGAGCAGCAAACTCTGGCCGAGAGACTGCAGGCCAAGGCGCAGGCGATCCGCAAGATCAGCTCTCTCGAATCCAGCATCAATGGAGACCTGGAGCAGTTTTCCCGGGAAATGTCTGAATATCTCAGTCAGGAAATGGCCATTGACGAGGTTTCCATCTGGATGCTGGATGCCAGTGAAAGCGTCTTGAGATGCGAGGCTTCATCCAATCGGGTAGACCATTCATCCCGGTTCGGCATGAGCCTGGGCAAGAATCTGTTTGCAACATTGACCCATTTGCTCAAGGACAAGCACTTCATCCAGATCGATTCCAGTACCCAGGACCCGGATTTGCTGAGCTTCAGCGAAACATTCCTGAAACCAGTCGGCTTTGAAGCCTTTCTTGCCTGCATGGTCCAGTCCAAAGGTCGTCACAAGGGTTTTCTTGCCTTTGGCATGTATCCACCTTATTCCGGCTGGAAGCCGGATGATATCCTGTTTTGCGGCCAGTGCGCCGACCAGATTGGCGTTGCCATCATCAACCAGGAGCGCTTCAGAATCGCCCAGGAGCTCGATAGCTATCGCAAGCATCTCGAAGAAATGGTCCAATCCCGGACGGCTCAGCTGGAGTCGGCCAGGCAAATGGCTGAAACAGCCAGCAAAGCCAAAAGCTCCTTCCTGTCCAATATGAGTCATGAGATCCGGACACCGATGAACGCGATCATTGGCTATTCCCATCTGATCCGGCGGGATCCGCTGACCTTGCGCCAGCTGGACCAGATCCAGAAGCTGACTCAGGCCGCCGACCATTTGATGACCATCATCAACGATATCCTGGATTTGTCCAAGATTGAAGCCGGGCAAATGAAGCTGGAAGTCCAGGATTTTGAACCCTCTCGGCTCATCGACCAAATCTGTGGGGTGATCGCCAACGATGTCGAAACCAAGCAGCTGCAGCTCACCGTTGATCTGGACCATATTCCCCGGGTGATTCGCGGTGACAGTACCCGCCTGCGCCAGATCCTGCTCAATATCTCCAGCAATGCCGTCAAATTCACCGAAAAGGGATTTATCGCAATCCGCGGTCATGTCCTGGACAAAACATCCGAACGCCTGCGCTTGCGGTTTGAAATCGAAGATACCGGGATTGGCATGAAACCGGAACATTTGGCACGGCTGTTCAACGAGTTTGAACAAGGCGACGTCTCGACGACCCGTCTTTATGGCGGTACGGGCCTGGGTATGGCCATCAGCAGGAAATTGGCTGAGCTGATGGGCGGCACGATTGGGGTCAGGAGCGAATCGGGCCGGGGCAGCACCTTCTGGGTGGAACTGCCCTTTGAGACCAGCTCCAAGATCCCGGAAAACGCCCTGTATTTGCAATCCATCGCCGGTGCACGAGTCCTGATTGTCGATGATCTCGAAGATGCACGAACCATAGTCGCCGCCATGACCAGTCAGCTGGGCCTGAGGACCGTGCTTTCCACCAATGGCAGTGAGAGCCTGGACCAGATCAGGCAGGCTGACCAGATCGGGGATCCCTTCCAAGCGGTGATCATCGATCTGAAAATGCCAGGCCTGGACGGCCTGGAGACGGCTCGCCTGATCAAGCTGGACCCACTGCATGCGCCGCCCAAGGTCATTCTGATGACATCGTATTCTGCCGAGTCATCCCTGATTGACCAGGAACAGGAAGGCATTGCCCGCATCCTGATCAAGCCTTTGACCATCTCGGTGCTCAACGATATCCTGACGGAGCTTTTGATGCCGCAGACCATCCATCACTTGACGGGCTCACACGAACTGGAGCAGGAACTCCGGGCCCGCCGGGGTGCCAGGATCCTGCTTGCTGAAGACAACCGGGTCAACCAGGAGGTCACCTGCCAGCTGCTGGATACGATGGGCATCGTGGTCGAGGTTGCCGAAAATGGACTGGCCGCTCTGGAAATGGTCAAAAGCCATCGCTATGACCTGATCCTGATGGATGTCCAGATGCCGGTCATGGACGGCTTGCAGGCCACCCTGGCGATCCGCCAGTTGCCGGACCTGCAAACTGTGCCGATCATTGCAATGACAGCCAATGCCTATGATGAGGATCGGCAAAAATGTCTGAATGCCGGCATGAACGACCACTTGCCCAAGCCGATTTCGCCGGACCAGCTGTACGGGATGCTGATCAATTGGCTGGAGCCTGTCCCGCGGGAGTCCCAGGCAATATCGGGGATTGCGGACCGCGTCCAGGCCGGCCGGGCCAGCCAAACCGCTCCTGCCTGGCCATCGTCTGCGGTGATCGAGAAATTATCCCTGATCCCGGGCCTGGATATCCCCACTGGACTCCAGATGCTGCAAGGCGACGCGGAGCTCTTGATACGGACCCTGGGCCAGTTTATTGAACTGTACGAGCATTTTGCGATCCAAATCCTGAAGGCTGTGCAGCAAAGAGACCTATTGGCAGTCCAGCATAAGGCACATGCGCTGAGAGGTTCTGCCGGGACCCTGGGTGCCCTATCCATTCTGGAAGCGGCCACAGCATTGGAAAAAATGGCCAGGGACAATCAGAGTCCGGCAGACTCAGCCTATATCCTGTGGATTGAACAGCTGGAAACCGCTTTGTCCGGTCTGGCTGAGGGTTATCGGCTGGCCATGGCAGGCCGGCCAGAAGACCGGCCATTGGCGGAACCCGGACAGGGCGATCCCGATCTTGTCCGCCAGATTCTGCAAGACCTGTACCAGCTGCTGTCTGCCAGCGACGCTGAGGCCAATGAGCTGGTCGAGCAGGCCAGGGATCGGCTGATCCGCGTTCTCGGTGACGATGCCAGACTGTTGGAAAAGCAGATTCTGAATTTTGATTATGAAGATGCCCTGCGGACATTGACCCCCTATCTGAAAGCCTGATCCGATTGACGCACAAAAACTTGCCGGACATTCACTCGCCGGCAAGTTTTTTTGGACAATAGATTGACGACTGTCTATGTAGTTGCTATTCTTTGCATAGACAAACCTCTATATAGAGAAGAAAGGCAGGTGGGCCATGCTCTCTTGCAGTGATTCCGCCCTGATATTCAAGGCCTTGTCGGACGAGACCCGGCTCAGGATCATCGATATGCTGTCTTGCGACGAATTATGTGCCTGCACCATTCTGGAGTCATTCAATATCACGCAGCCGACCCTCTCCTACCATATGAAGATCCTCACCGAATGTGGGCTGGTGAAGTCGAGGAAGGATGGACTCTGGACCCGTTATGCCCTCAACACCGATTTGTTTGACCAAGTGAAGGTTTTCCTGAACCTGATCACGTCGGATAAAGAGAATTGCATCTGCAGAAAGTAGGACTCAAACTCATGGCTATCCTGATGGCGATTTTTGGCTGGCTGAATGACCAGCTGCTGAAAATGAACTGGCTTTCCGACCTGGTCCGCCGGTTGGTCGAAACGGTCTTTGGCTTGTCGCTCTCAAGCCGCGTGGGTGGCAGCATCCACTTTTTTCTCTATGACACGGTCAAGATCTTTATCCTGCTGTCTTTCCTGATTTTCACCATATCCTATATCCAGAGTTTTTTCCCGCCGGAGCGCACCCGGATGATCCTGGGCCGTTTCGATGGGGTCTGGGCCAATATCCTCGGGGCGCTGCTTGGGACCATCACGCCATTTTGCTCCTGTTCCTCGATCCCTTTATTCATTGGCTTCACCAGTGCCGGGCTGCCCATTGGGGTCACCTTTTCCTTCCTGATTTCCTCGCCACTGGTTGATCTGGCCTCCGTGCTTCTGCTGGCCAGTATTTTCAACTGGCGGATCGCGATTGCCTATGTGGTGGTTGGCCTGATCCTGGCGGTCATCGGTGGTTCGCTGATCAGCCATCTCAAATTAGAAAAGTATGTTGAAAGTTATGTGTTCAAGATCCAGGGAAGTGCGGGGATCGATCTGCCGGATCAGACCATTGGCGACCGTTTGGCCTTTGCCCGCGACCAGGTCAGGGAAATAATCCACAAGGTCTGGCTGTACATCCTGATCGGTGTCGGAATCGGAGCGGCGATTCATAATTGGATTCCTGAAAGCATCATCACAGCCGTCCTTGGTCAGCAGAATGTCTTCTCAGTGCTCCTGGCGACCCTTGTTGGCGCCCCGATGTACGCCGATATTTTTGG
The DNA here is from genome assembly GCA_964499985.1 of uncultured Mageeibacillus sp. Taxonomy (GTDB): domain Bacteria; phylum Bacillota; class Clostridia; order Saccharofermentanales; family UBA5734; genus UBA5734. The sequence continues at coordinate 18,447 of CAZCMX010000023.1, read as the reverse complement.
CACCCTGCCAATAGCTGAAGCCCTGGTGGGGAAGGGTGTCGGAATCGGTACTGTCCTGGCCTTCATGATGGCCGTGACTGCACTGTCCTTACCGTCCATGATCCTGCTGAAGAAAGTCGTCAAAACCCCATTGCTGGTGATCTTTGCCAGTATCGTTCTGGTCGGGATCCTGATCATCGGCTATGCCTTCAATGCCTTCAGCTTCCTGTTGCTGTAAATTTGCTGTTGCCCTTGAAATGTGATGAAAAGACGAGGAGCCATGAATATGAGTCAATCTGCCCATGCATCCACCGGCATCAGCTTTTTTGAAAAGTACCTGACGCTGTGGGTGGCCCTCTGTATGGTCGCCGGTATCCTGATCGGCCGCTTCCTGCCGGTGATCCCCCAGTTTCTCGGCCGTTTCGAATATGCCCAGGTCTCAATCCCGATTGCGATCCTGATCTGGCTGATGATCTACCCGATGATGATGAAGGTCGACTTTGCCAGCATCAAATACATCGGCAAAAATCCCAAGGGCCTTTATGTGACCTGGGTGACCAACTGGCTGATCAAGCCGTTCACCATGTACGGCATCGCCTGGCTGTTTTTCCATGTCATTTTCAAGCCACTGATCCCTGTCGATCTCGCCCGGGACTACCTGGCTGGAGCGATCCTGCTCGGTGCAGCACCCTGCACGGCGATGGTTTTTGTCTGGAGCTACCTGACCAAGGGCAATGCGGCCTATACCGTGGTCCAGGTGGCGACCAATGACCTGATCATCCTGATCGCCTTCACCCCGATTGTTGCCCTGCTGCTGGGTATCGGCGGCATCACGATCCCATGGGCCACGCTGATTCTTTCCGTGGTTCTGTTTGTTGTCATCCCACTGTCCGCTGGTGTCCTGACCCGGATCCACGTCATCAAGAATAAAGGCATTGAGTATTTCAACCGGTCCTTTATCCCCAGATTCAACGACGTAACCATCGGCGGCCTGCTCCTGACCCTGGTCATCATCTTTTCCTTCCAGGGCGACATCATCCTCAACAATCCCCTGCATATCCTCTTGATCGCCATTCCCCTGACGATCCAGACCTTCCTGATCTTTTTTATCGCCTATCTGGCCAGCAAAGGCCTGAAACTGGACCATTCGATCGCAGCGCCGGCCGGCATGATTGGTGCTTCCAATTTCTTTGAACTGGCAGTCGCAGTAGCCATCGCACTCTTTGGCCCGACTTCACCGGTGGCCTTGGCGACGATAGTCGGTGTCTTGGTCGAAGTTCCCGTTATGCTGACCCTGGTCAAGATTGCCAATAAGACCACTCACTGGTTTCCAAAGGCCGAGGAGCTCGAATCATGAATCAAATGAATGTTTCCCAACGAATCGTGATCATTGGAGCAGTGGCTGCCGGAACCTCTGCAGCAGCCAAAGCTCGCCGCAATGATGAGAATGCGGAGATTGTCATCTATGAAATGGATGAACATATCTCCTATTCCGGATGCGGACTGCCTTACTATATCGGTGGCAAAGTGGCCAGACTTGACGAACTGACGCCACGTGATCCGAAATTTTTCCGCGACAAATACGAGGTGGAGATCCTGGTCCGCCACAAAGTTCTCTCAGTGGATCCTGCAGCCCAGACGCTGGTGGTCGAAAACCTTGCCACCGGGGAGACCTTCACGGATCGTTATGACGTATTGGTCCTGTCTACTGGCGCCACTTCGATCGTGCCACCGATCCCGGGTGTCGACCTGCCGCAGGTCTTCACGCTCAGGAATCCACGCTCTGCCTACGCAATCCGGACCTATATCGAAGACCATCAGCCCAAGACTGCGGTGGTGGTTGGCAGTGGATTCATCGGACTCGAGATGGTCGAAAACCTGGCAAATATTGGCATCCAGGTGACTGTGGTGGAGAAACTGCCCCAGGTCTGCCCCTTTGTCGACCCTGATCTGGCACTCTATGTCGAAGAAACCTTGGTCAAGAAACAGGTCAAAGTCCTGACTGGCGTTGCGGCGACCGAGATCAGGCCTGGTTCGGTCAATCTCGATGATGGTTCGACGGTCGATGCTGACCTGGTGATCCTGGCAGTCGGAGTGCGGCCGAATACAACTTTGGCTCGTGAGATGGGCGTAGCCCTGGGGTCCACCGGAGCAATTGCGATCGATCGCCACATGCAGACCAGTGTACCGGCTGTCTATGCCTGCGGCGATTGTGCCGAGAGCTTCTCGATTATCGATGGCCGGCCGCTCTATCGCCCGCTCGGTTCGACTGCCAATAAGATGGGCCGCATCGCCGGCGACGTCATGACCGGCGGCAGCCTCGAGTTCCGCGGCATTGCGGGGACCGGTATTTTCCAGCTCTTCGACCGCACCATCGCCGCCAGTGGCCTCACTGAGAAACAGGCCCGGGACAGTGGTTACGATATCGTGATCAGCCACAACATCAAGCCAGACAAGCCGGAATATTTCGGCGGCAAGGAAATGGTGATCAAGGCCATCGCCGATCGCAAGACCGAGCACTTGCTTGGGGTCCAGATCGTCGGCTACGCGGGTGTCGACAAACGGATGGATGTCTTTGTGACTGCGATGACAGCTGGCCTGGCCGTGTCTGACCTGTTCCATCTCGATCTGGCCTATGCGCCGCCATTTGCCACCACCAAGGACCCGGTCCTCTATACCGGCATGATCCTCGACAATGCCCTGCATCGCGGGCGCGACATCATGACGGCCGATGACTTGATGGCCACCTCTCCGGATGATATCCAGGTCGTCGATGCCCGAGTCGCCAAGCAGTATCAGGAACACCATGTCGAGCATGCGCTCAGCATGCCGCATAGCAGCCTGCGTGAGCAGATGGCTGCCCTGGACAAAGACAAACCCGTCGTCACTTACTGCAATAAGGGCACCACCGGCAATGCCGCCCAGAACATTCTGCTCAACCACGGCTTCCGCAAAGTCTACAACCTCTCCGGAGGCCACAAACAATACAAGGCCTGCAAAAAATGCCACGAGAAAGTGAAGGAGTAATACCATGGAAATCAAAGTCGTCGGATCAGGCTGTACGAATTGCAAGACTGTCCTCGCCCGCACCGAACAAGCAGTCCAGGATATGGGTGTAGACGCTCAGATCCTCTACATCACGGATATGGAGCAGATCATAGCCACGGGCATCCTGCAGACGCCTGGTCTGATCATCAATGGCAAGGTCAAATCGGCCGGTCGTGTGCCTTCGGTCAAGGACATCAAAAAGCTGATCGAAAGTGAATCGTGAGGCAGTAGAGCTAAGGGATTCATAAAAACAGATATTGACGATCATTCTTGTTCTGGGAATCAGGTCATTTGGGCCAACCTCGTTTATAATGAAAACATCCCTTGGCCTGACCCCTAATTTTCCCAGGAGGCTAAAACAATGAACAGGAAAATCGTAGTCATAGGCAGCAGTATTGCCGGAATCACCGCGGCTGAAGCAGCTCGCAAGCAAGATCCCGAGGCTGAAATTGTCATCTTGTCGCATGAGCAGTACATGCCTTATTACCGGCTGAGGATCTGCGAGATCCTCAATGAACCAGCCCTGGCCGAGAAGCTCTATCTGCATCCTGCCAGCTGGTACGAGGAGCGCCGGCTGGAAGTTCGCCTCGGCCAGACGGTAGCAGCATTGGATCCGCTGGAAAGGAAACTGCGCCTCGACAATGGCCTGACAGAGTCATTTGACAACCTGATCATCGCGTCAGGCAGCCAGAGCTTCATCCCGCCTGTGCAAGGAATTGCCCGCCCGGGAGTCCACTCTCTCTGGACCCTGCAGGATGCCCTGACTGTAGCCGAAAAACTGCGCAAGGCTAAAAATGTTGTTGTGATCGGCGGCGGATTGCTCGGACTGGAAGCGGCTTATTTTGCCCGCAAGGCTGGCTGTGCCGTGGAGATCATCGAGAAGGCCCCACGCTTGCTGGCCAACCAGCTCGATGATGCGGGTTCACAGGTGTTCCTCGACCGGGTGCGCAAACTGGACATCCAGGTCCATCTGTCAGCCGAGCTCAAGCAGATTCACGGCCAGACCGAAGACAATGCCAGCCCGGTCCAGCATGTCCATCTGGCCGATGGTCGGTTGCTGGATGCCGACCTGGTCCTGGTCTGTATCGGCGTGCGGGCCAATATCGGTTTTCTGGACTATTCGAACATTGCAGTGCAACGACGGATCAGTGTTGATGACAAGATGGAGACCAGCATGACTGGGATCTATGCGGCTGGGGATGCAGCGGAACCAGGAGGCTACTGGTTCGGCCTCTGGTCGGTGGCCAAGGCCCAGGGCCTTGTCGCGGGCACCAATGCGGCGGGTGGCGATCTGTCCTTCGACAAGGTCATCCCGCCTTATGTGATCAATACCATGGATACCAAAATTGTTGTCCAGGGCGATAAAGGCATCATGGGCGAGGCTCATTATGACCTTGATGCATTGCTTAACGATGAAAACAGCACCTATCGCAAACTGATCTACCGTGATGGTATTTTCAGCGGGTTCATCCTGATCGGGGATACCTCTGAGTTTACCAAGCTGCAAAAATCCCTGGGCAAGCCGATGGTTTGACAGGGCGGCTTAAACAAGGGCCAACATATTCCCAAGAGTTGAATCAAGAACGACCTTGGCAACAATAGGCTACCGGAGCGCCGGTAGCCTTTTGAATGACAGATAACAAACTGATGCATCATTCTGCGGGTAACATTGTATATGTTACAGTGCACTCTTTGAACAAGACATTTTTAGTGAAGCGGCTGATATCAATTCGGTCGTCTGCCACCGCCGCCACCAAGCCGCACCCCCAGCATGACTGAGATTGTAGTTCTCACAAACTCAACACAAATTCCTGCTATCCTGATCCTTGAAAATATTCCAGGATCAGGACGGTGAAAGAACTTGAAAACTGCCAAGAGTCTCAAAATTGCCCGCTGGCTGCGCCGGGGCCTCCTTGCTCTCCTTTTACTCTGGGTGACCTTTGAAGCCACCATGCACCAGGTCCTCGGCGGTGGGAAATCCCCCTCGATCCATGCCCTTTGCCCGTACGGCGCCCTTGAGAGCCTGTATGCCCTGGCCGCAGCCGGCACCATGATCCAGAAAATCTATTGGGGAACCTTCATCATCCTGGCGGTCACGGTCGTGATCGCCTTGTTGTTTCGCCGCAGCTTTTGCGGCTTGCTCTGCCCGTTCGGCGCCCTGCAGGAGCTGTTTGCCCGCTTTGGCGGCAAAGTCTTCCGCAAGCGTCCGGCCGTTCCGGCCCGCGCAGACAAGATCCTGCGCTACCTGAAATATGCCGTCCTGGTCCTGACCGTGGTCCTGGCCTGGCGGACTGGCCGCCTCTGGATGACCAGCTATGATCCGTATGCAGCCTTCGGTCATATCACCGCCATTCCGGAAACTCTGGCCGAGGACCCCTTGTCCATCGTCAGCTTCATCCTGCTCGGCGTGACGCTCCTGGGCTCCTTTATCTATGATCGTTTCTTCTGTAAATACCTCTGCCCGGCCGGCGCTTTTTACGCGCTGGTTGGCAAATTAAGTCCGACCAGGATCCAGCGCCAGGATGACCTGTGTATCCATTGCAACCTGTGCAGTCACGTTTGTCCAGTCAATCTCGACGTGGCCAAGCTCGACCATGTGACACAGATGGAATGCCTCAGCTGCAATGAATGTGTGGCGGTCTGCCCGAAACAGGGCGCCCTGGAAGTCCGGTTTGCCCGCAAAAAGGTCCATCCATTGATCCTGCTGGGCATTGTCGCTGCTGTTTTCTTCGTGCCCCTGGGCATCGCCCAGGCTGCCGGTGTCCTGCAGGTCATCAATGAGGCGCCGCAAGCCGGTGAAATCTCGACCTTTGCTGAGCTGAAAGGCTTCATGACGATTGCTGAGTCAGCAGCCGCGCTGGGCTTGCCGGAAACTGATTTACGCGCGGCCCTGGACATTCCGCAGGACATCCCGGCAGATACGCGGATGAGCCAGCTGTCGACCCTGATTGAAGGCTATGACTTCGATGCAGCCAAGGAAGCGGCGGATGAAGCGGCTGGCCATACATTGGCCAGCGAACCAGATCCGAGTGAAACCGAGCCTGCGGCAACCGCTTCCGGATCAGTTTCTGCCAATCCCGAGGCCATCGATGTCACCCCGGTCAAAGGGTCGATGACCATCGCGGAGGCGGCCCAGGCTATTGGAATGGACGAAAATGCTTTCTATAACCTGTTCCAGATTCCGGTATCGGTCGATGCCGCGACGCGGATGAAAGACATCGCCAATATCGTACCGGGGTATGATTTCAGCACGGTCAAGGAGTTGCTGAAAGCCGGCTGAAAATCCGCTGCCCGCTGGTGGCAGTCCATCTTTGTCTGTGCTACAGTCATAGCAGAAGAGGCCCGTTTTACCTGGGCTTTTCTGTGTTGTCGGAGGATTGACAGGGTGGAAGAATCGCGCACAGCCAGGATCAGGACGATCTTGCTCCATCTGGCCATTGGGCTGATCGTCTTTTCGGGGATCGCCAACCTGGCCTTGTCCTTGCCGCATGAGCCCCGCCTGCTTGCCTCGCTCGGTGTCTATTATAGCCGGCTTTCGCATCAGACGATTCTCCTGCACCGTGCGTTGTCGACCATATCGGGTTTCTACCTGCTTTACCTGGCCTACCGCCTGAGCAAGCATTTGCAAGCCGCCTGGCTGCTGGCGGTTGTCACCCTGTCGATTTCCGCCGTGCTGGAGATCTTCCGCTTCCATGCCCTGCTCAATCCGATGACCAGTCTGGAGCTGCTGATCCTGGTCATCCTGGTCATCAATTACCGCGATTTCCAGCGCCGGCTGAATCGCCTGAGAATCTGGCAAGCCTTACGGATTGCGGCCTTGTCCGTGACTCTGGTCTTGCTGTATACCGGTTTCGGCTTCTACCTCAACCGGCACCAGTTCCAGGGCATGGCGACGATCTGGGATTCCTTCCGCCAGGCTGTCGTCCTGCTTTTTCTGATGGACCCGGCCAGCATCGGTGCCCAGTCACCGGTCAGCCTGCTCCTGGCCAGGACAGCCATGACCCTCAACTGGTCGAGCCTGTTGTTCGCGCTGATCCTGATCCTGCGTCCCCTGGTTTTTGATCCGATCCAGGACCGGATTGACCTGAGCCGGGCCCGCGAGCTGGTCCTTCGCCAGGGCCAGAGTCCGATTGCCTACCTGGCTCTGGAAAAGGACAAGAAGCTGTTTTTCGGCCGCCAGGTCGAGGGCGTCCTGGCCTTTGATGTGGTGGCAGAGGTTGCCATCTGCTGCGGTGACCTGATCTGTGCCGACCAGGACGCCAGCCTGTTTCTGGCTGAATTCATGCTGTTTTGCCGCCGCAACCACTATACCCCGGTCCTGGTCAATGTGACTGACCGGTTCATGGACCACTACCGTCTCGCGGGTTTCAAAGCAATTAAATATGGTGAGGACGCGATGTTCAATCTGGCCGGATACAATCTGGCTGGTGGCCGGGTTGCCAAGGTCCGGGCAGCGATCAACCATGCGACGAAGACTGGCATCACGGTTCGCGAATATCGACCCCATGAGCAGCATAGGCCAGAGATCGAGCAAGCGTTTGAATCCATAACTGCGGAGTGGCTCAAGACCAAGAAATCACCGGAAATGGCCTTCATGCTGGGCGGAATCGGCCTGGACCACCCGATGGACCGGCGCTATTTCTATTCGATGGACCCGGACGGGAAAATCCTTGCCTTCATGGTATTCCTGCCTTTCCTGGCGGGCCAGGGTTATCTGGCCGATGTGACCCGGCGACGCTCCGATGCTCCCCAGGGAGCCCTGGAGAAGATCCTGTACGAGGCCTTCATGACCATGAAAGCCGAGGGTGTCCAATGGGGCAGCCTGGGGCTGGCACCGTTGTACCGGGTCCGAGAGGATCCGCAGGCGGGGCTGGTTGGCCGCCTCTTCGACCTGGTCTACGAAAACCTCAATACCTTATACGGGTTCAAAAGCCTGCAGCATGCCAAGGAAAAATACGCCCCGACCGACTGGGTGCCCCGATACCTCGTGTTCAATGCCCCGATCTTCACCGCCCGGATCGCCTATGCCCTGGTCAAGGTCCAGAATCCGCACGGCCTGGTCGATTATCTGCCAGCCCTGCTGAAAAAGGGCGAGGCATAGACAAGACAAGGCCGCCAATCCAGCCGGCCTCGGCTGGCCAACCTGGCACTGGCCTCTTGACAGCGCCAGTCGGTATCCCCTACCATGCTAATAACGATCGGGAATGAAGTGCTCCCGGGCCTGGATGGCCGAACCGCCGTGAGGCTGATGACTTCTGCGAATTTGATTCGTGGGGCCATCGGCTTTTTTGATGCCCGCCACGGGAAAGGGACTTGCTATGCTTTTGAGTCTGTCTTTGATCATCATGCTGGGATTCGCCCTGAAAGGGATTTTCCAGAAGCTGCAACTGCCTGGCCTTTTAGGCATGCTGCTGTCCGGAATCGTGCTAGGCCCGCATGTGCTGGATTTGATCGCCCCGAATATTCTGGCAATCTCAGCGGACTTGCGGGAAATCGCCCTGATCGTGATCCTGGTCCGGGCCGGATTGTCCCTGGATCTGCGGGATCTGAGGAAGGTTGGCCGGCCGGCCCTCCTGATGTGCTTCATCCCGGCGACATTCGAAATCATTGGCATTATCTTGCTGGCTCCGCCGCTCCTTGGCATCAGTCACCTGGAGGCTGCGATCCTCGGCACGATCCTCGGTGCGGTATCACCGGCTGTCGTCGTTCCCAAAATGATCCATCTGATCGAGTCCGGTCATGGCAGGAAACACAGCATCCCGCAGCTGATCATGGCGGGGGCCTCGGCTGACGACATCTACAATATTGTGCTGTTCACTTCGTTCATGGGAATTTACGCCGGGCAGGGCTTCAGCCCAGCCGCGATGCTGGCCATCCCCGTTTCGATTCTGACCGGGATTGCAATCGGCATCGTGTCCGGGCTGGTCCTGGTTCGAATTTTCCGCAAGCTGCATGTCCGTGATACCGTCAAGGTCCTGGTCATTCTTGGCATGTCTTTCCTGCTGGTAGGCCTGCAGGATCTGGTGAGCACCATTGTGCCTTTTTCCGGTTTGCTGGCGGTCATGACGCTAGGGGGAACGATTCTGAAATCCTATGACATTCTGGCGCGGCGCATCTCCGGAAAATTTTCCAAAATCTGGGTTGCGGCCGAGCTGGTCCTGTTCGTCCTGGTTGGAGCCGAAGTCGATATCCGCTATGCCGCGGGAGCTGGCCTTGCCGTCATTGCCCTGGTGCTTGGCGGCCTGATGTTCCGCTCGGCTGGCACCTGGATCAGTGTCGGAGGCGCTGGCCTGAGCCGGCGGGAAAAGCTGTTTTGCATCATTGCCTACCTGCCGAAGGCGACGGTTCAGGCCGCGATTGGCGCCTTGCCGCTGGCTGCCGGGGTGACAGCGGGCAATATCATCCTGACCACCGCTGTCGTGGCGATACTGGTCTCTGCCCCCCTTGGGGCCATCGGGATCGAAAGAACCCATGACCGGTTGCTGGATCGTGCTTAGCTGTGTGGCCCGTAACGATGTTCCAAGCCGTCCAGGATGGCCAATAACCGGACGGCTTCGGCAGCCTGGCCTGCATCGGCATCGAATTGACCCGCCCGTTCGTCGATGGCCCGCATGACCTCGGCGGGCAGCCTGCTTTCCGCGAACGGATAGACGGCGCTGTCTTCCCGGCTGATATGGCCGCGAATCAGGTCGACATAGGCCATCATATGGGACAGGATTTTCAGTTTGCTCAGTGTATCCTGGGTCTGTTCAAACTGGTCGAGGGCAACCTCAAGGCTCACCACTTGGTAGCGGGCCAGGTTATGCTCAGCCAGCATGCCGTGCTTGATCAGCTTTTCCGCTACCGGACCGAGGCGGGCAGCCATTTCGCTGAACAGGAACTGTTCTTCTTTGCCATGGTGATGGTGGTCGGCATAGCCGCGGATAAAATCAAGAGCGGCCCGGAAATCCCCGGTTTCGAGCCTTTTGCCATCCAGGATCTGGACGCAGGCCAGCTCCATAGTGGCAGCCAGGCGTAAAATCTGGCGGTGTTCAGCGATCATGGTTTCTATTGCATTCATCGTTTGATTCCTCAAAGCCTTTTGCTCAAGCGCCATTTGCGGCAGTCATCTGACTGGTCTGGACTGAGCATACGTCAGGAGGCTCATCCGGGCGGTCGCCTGAGATACCGGATTTGCGGTAAAATGGATTATAATGAATGTGTTTCTGATTAGATCAGACCGAAGGCAGGGTGCAGCTGGATGGTCCGGGTGGCCAGATGCTCGCAAAATAGCCGGTCATGCTCGACAAACAGGAGTGTCGGCTGGAAATTTTGCAGCAATTCTTCGATCTGGATCCGTGACAGAAGATCAATATAGTTGAGTGGTTCATCCCAGACATAAAGATGGGCCGGCTCGCACAGGCTGGCCGCCAGCAGGACTTTTTTCTTCTGCCCGGCGCTATAGGTGTCGAGCGGCTGGTCAAATTGCGCTTTGCTGAAATCCAGCTTATTGAGGATGGCCTTGCACAGACTCTCATCCAGCCCGCGCTCGCGGATGAATGTGCGTAAATCGCCGCTGAGGCCAGAAGCATCCTGCGGGACATAGGAGATTTTCAGCTGGCTGGCTCGCTGGATCGTCCCGGTATGAGGAATGGCCTGGCCCAGGATCAGCTTCAAAAGGCTGGATTTGCCGGACCCATTGGGACCGGCCAGGGCGATCCGTTCCCCCGGCTGGATGGCCAGCTGAACCGGTTGGCAGATGGGTCTGTCGCCGTACTGGATACAGATCCCGTCAAGCTGGACCAGGTGACGGGCATGGTGCTGGAGTGGGTGAATTTTCAATGGGAACGAGTTCTCGACATCCCGCAGCAGATGTGATTTTTCCTCAATTGCCTGGTGCTGGCGCGCCTCGATGACCTTGGCCTGCTTCATCAGTTTCGCCGCTTTATGGCCGATATAGCCGCGGTCGACCATGCTATTGTCGGGCCGGCCGCCATATTTCGTTTGTTCGAGCTGGTCAGACCAGCGCGAGGTCCGCCGGGCAGCTGTGGCCAGCCGGTCGATATCCTGCTTCAGTCGCTCATTGATAGCCCGTTCAGCCTGGTCCTGTCGCTGCCGGTTCTCCCACCAGGTCGAGAAATTGCCCTTTTGCACGTCGATGCTGGTCCGGTTGATCGATAAGACATGATCGATGCAGCCATCGAGGAAGGCCCGGTCATGCGAGACCACAATGAAGCCCTTTTTGCGGGCCAGATAGGCGCTGACCAGAGCCCGGGCGGCCTGGTCCAGATGATTGGTCGGCTCGTCGATCAGGAGAAAATGGTTGTCATTTTGAAATAAGACGGCCAGCAGGATTTTCGTTTGCTCGCCATTGCTGAGCTGGGCAAAGGGCCGTTCCAGAGCGGCCAGATCGACGGCCAGCAGATTCAGCTCTCGCTCCAGCTGCCAGTCGGCGGTATCGGGCGATAGATCCGCGATGATTGCGCGGGTCAGGCGTTCCGGATCCCGGATGGCAAACGGGAAATAATCAAATCCGACACTGGCCGAGATCTGCCCGGCATAAGGCAGTTCCCCTGACAAAAGCTTCAGGAAGGTCGTTTTCCCACGGCCATTGCGCCCGATGAAGCCAAGCTTCCATTGCGTGTCGATCTGGAAGCTGACCGCATCAAAGAGCCGGGTCAGGCTGCCATCATAGGCAAAGCTCAGATTGCGGACCTGGATCAGGGACATCGGTCAGGCTTTCCGGCCTGCACAGTCACGGCAGAGGCCGTAGAGCTTGACCCGGTGATCCTGGACCACAAAACCATATTGATTGAGAACCGAGACCTCAAGCACATCCAGCAGGTCGTCTTCAAAATCCTCCACTTTACCGCAACGCTGGCAGATCATATGGTGATGCTCATGCTTATTATCATCATCATGGACCTGGTAACGCGTACAGCCATCGTCGAGATTGATCCGGCGGACCAGCTTGAGTTTTTCCAATAAGGCCAATGTCCGGTATACCGTGGCGATGCCAATCGGATTGCCCCGGTCACCGAGCCGCTTGTGGACTTCATCTGCGCTCAGATGTTGACCGCTATTGGCCATCAGAATGTCCAGGACTGCCTGGCGTTGGCCTGTCAATTTATAACTGCCACTGGACAGCTTGGTTTTCAGATCCGCCATGAGGTGCTCCTTGCTGCGTTCGCTTATGAATCAGATGATACACCAGGGTGAACTGAAATGAAAACTCAAGCGCGAAACTTTAGTGCTTGCAGCGGGCCCGTTCTTTGGCTGAGCAGCCTCCCGAGCAGCCCGGGCAGGTATTGTTTCTGGCGCTTTTAATAAACCGGTAGGCACCAAAAACGACCAGGGCGGCAAATAGCATTCCAACAAGAATATCGACGAGCATCAGGATTCTCCTTCCAGGTCCGGCACCCGGGACAGGGCCGGCTTGACTGCACGCTGGCGCAGCAAAATGACGACAAAGATGACAACAGCGAGGACAATGAAAATGGCGGGGACCAGACCGGCTGCAGGCTGGCCTGTGTATAGCCAGGTGCCAATCTGGTTGACCAGCAGGGCAAAGGTATAGCCGGTGATCAATTGGAACAAGATCGCCCGTCCGAGCCACTTGCGACTGCCAAGCTCAGCATTCATGGCACCAATCGCGGCAAAGCAGGGTGGCGTGAAGAGGTTGAAGGCCAGGTAGGCGAATGCGACGACGGGTGTGAAGAAACTGGTCAAGGGGCCACTGGGCGAAAAGAGCAGATCATCCGAGGCGGCCAGGACAATGGCAAAAGTGGAGACCACGTTCTCCTTGGCGACAAATCCGGTCAGGACCGCAGCGGCCGCCTGCCAGCCGATGAAGCCCAAAGGAATCAATACTGGGGCGATCAGGCCGCCGATCAGGGCCAGGATGCTCTGGCTCGGGTCCTCGACGGCTGTCAGCTTCCAGCTATAGGTCTGCATGAACCAGACCAGGGTATTCATGACCAGGATAATCGTTGAGGCTTTGATGATGAACGACTTGGCCTGCTTGTACATCTGGCGCAGACCATGGCGCAGGCTGGGCAGGCGATATTCCGGCAATTCAATGATAAAGGCAGATGAGCCTTCATAGTTGAAAATCCGCTTCAGCAGGAGCCCGCCAAGGATGATCAGCAACCCGGCAGCGATATACATGGCCGGGAATACCCAGGTGGCACCCGGGAAAAAGACGGCGGCAAACAGAGCGATGATCGGCAATTTGGCCCCACAGGGAATAAATGGCGTCAGCATCGTGGTCAGCCGGCGTTCATTTTCATCCTCGATGGTCCGGGAGGCCATGATACCGGGGATGGAGCAGCCGGAACCGACAATCATCGGGATGATCGACTTGCCGGACAGGCCGATCCGCTTGAAATAGCGGTCCATGACGACTGCAATCCGGGCCATATAGCCGCTATCCTCGAGCAGAGCCAGGCAAAAGAACAGGACCATGATCAGCGGCAAAAAGCCCAGGACCGCTCCCACACCGCCGATGGCCCCATCCACGATCAAAGACTGGAGCAGCGGGTTGAGGCCAATTGATTCGAAAAACCGGTTGACCACCCTGGGCACGATTTCACCAAAAAAGGTATCGTTCAGATAACCGGAGGCCCAGCCACCGATGCCATGGATCGCAATCAGATAGATGCCCCACATGACCAGGGCAAAAATGGGCAGACCCCAGAACGCATGGGCGACGATCCGGTCCGCCTGGTCGGAAAATGTCACCACGGAGGCGTCGCGACCGCGCCTCAGGACCAGACCGGCCAGTTCACTGACAAAATGCTGACGTGCGACGGCATCGCCGGGACCGCCTTGGCCAGCAAAATGGGGGGCCTCAGGCACGGGGCGATCAAACAGGGCTCGGGCCTGCCCAGTGAGCTCTTTTAAGCCATCACCCGTATTGGCAGTGACAGGAATCACCGGACAGCCGAGCAGCCGGGCCAATTGCGGGATATCGATTGTGCTGCCCTGGCGGCGCAGGAGATCTTGCTTATTGAGTGCGACTACGACCGGCAGGCCGAGCTCAAGCAGCTGCGAGGTAAAGAACAGGCTGCGCTCAAGGCTGGTGGCGTCGACGATATTGATGATCACATCGACCGATTCACCCGTGATGAAATCCCGTGTGATGGTTTCCTCCTGGGAAAAAGGCGTGATCGAATAAGCGCCTGGCAAATCGACGACCCGGATCTGGTTTTTGCGTTCACCGCCATTTTTGGCGCCGTGCAAGCCTTGGCCCTGCGACCCTTTGAATGCCCGCCTGAGGTTGGCTTCCTTTTTCTCGACGGTGACCCCGGGCCAGTTGCCGACCGATTCTGTTTTGCCAGTGATGGCATTGAACAGGGTGGTTTTACCCGAATTGGGGTTCCCTGCCAAAGCAAATTTTTTCATGGTCATGTCTCCTCTGGTTCTTTGCCAGAAAATATGATCATGATAATCGTTATCATTTATTCGGGTGAAAAAAAGCAGGCTCGCTGCTTTCATTCAAACAATTAAATCCAACGCTTATCCGATCAGTTGAATGGCCTGAGCCATTTTGCGATCGATCGCATAACGGCTGTCTTTGACGGAAATGATGTAGTTGCCAGCCAGGATCGAGATCAATGTGATCCGCTCGCCTGCGTGGCAACCCAGTGAAAACAGGAATTGGCGGACCTTCTCGGGTCCGGTGACTTGTTGGATCTCCATTTGCCGACCGACTTTTGCGTCTGATAAAGCCATATCCTTCATCTCCCTGATATCTAAGACTGGTCAGAATATGATAATGATTATCAATTCCTAATTCAGCATACCGGATGTCTGCTACCCTGTCAATGTTTTGCCGGCAAAATCCGCATCGCATTGAGGACAGCGATCAAGGCCACCCCGACATCGCCAAAAACGGCTGACCACATCGAAGCGGCACCCAAGGCTCCCAGAACCAGGATGATGGCTTTGACCGAAAGGGCGAAAATGATGTTCTGCCAGACGATGGATCTGGTTTTGCGAGCCACCTCAATCGCCGTGGCCAGCTTGAACGGCTCGTCGGTCATCAGGACGATATCGGCAGCTTCAATCGCAGCATCAGAGCCCATACCGCCCATGGCGATACCGACATCAGAGCGGGCCAGCACAGGGGCATCGTTGATGCCATCACCGACAAAGACCATTTTGCCAGTGGTTTTCCGGCCGGCGACGATGGACTCGAAGGCAGCCACCTTCTGGTGTGGCAGCAGCTCGGCATGCACCAGGTCAAGGCCCAGCTGGCTGCCGATGGCCTGCCCCACGGCTTGGCTGTCACCAGTCAGCAGAGCGATCGAGCGGATCCCTAATTCGCGCAGGCGCAAAATGGCAGCCTGGCTATCGGGCTTGATCTGGTCTGAAATCACCAGATGGCCGGCCAATTGACCATTCTGCGCCAGATAGACGATGGTGCCAAGGGCTGTAACTGGCTCATGTGCGATGCCCTGGCTGGCGAGGAACCGGGAATTGCCGGCCAGGACCGACTGTCCGCCTATCCGGGCAGAGATGCCTTGTCCGGATTCTTCGTGATAATCCTGGATCAGATCAGGGTCCAGCGGCTTGCCATAGGCTCTGCGGATCGAAGCCGCGATGGGATGGTTGGAAAATTGCTCGATCTGGGCTGCCCGCTCGAGCAGGCTGTCTTCTGACCAGGAGCTAGCCGGCCGGATTTCGGTCACAGTAAAGGTGCCGCGGGTCAAGGTGCCCGTCTTGTCGAAGACAACCGTATCGATGGTGTTCAAGGCCTCCAGATAGTTGCTTCCCTTGACCAGGATGCCCTGGCGCGAGGCGCTGCCAATGCCACCAAAAAAAGTGAGGGGGATCGATACGACCAGGGCACAGGGACAGGAAACAACGAGGAAGATCAGGGCGCGGTGCAGCCAGTCGCTGAAACTGGCCCCCGGGATCAGAAGGGGAGGCAGGAAAGCGAGGGCTGCCGCAGCAAAGACGACAGCGGGGGTATAGTAACGGGCAAATTTGGTGATGAACTGCTCCGTTGGCGCTTTGCGACTGCTCGCGTTCTGGACCAGCTCCAGGATCCGCGCTACGGTTGATTCAGCAAAGGGCTTGCTGACCCGGATCTGCAGGACGCCGCTCTGGTTGATCGAACCAGCGAAGATCTCGTCACCTGGCTCGACATCCCGCGGCAGGGCTTCACCGGTCAATGCTGAAGTATCCAGGGCAGAATGCCCCTGAAGGACGGTACCATCGAGCGGTATCCGCTCACCAGGTTTGACCAGAATGATGTCATCAATCCCGACCTGCTCCGGCAAAATGGTTTCGAAGCCATCGTCTGTGACCCGGGTGGCAGACTCTGGCCGGATGTCCATCAGTGCGGCAATCGAACGCCGGGAACGATTGACGGCCAGATCCTGGAAAAATTCACCGATCTGGTAGAACAGCATGACCGAAACGGCCTCGGGATAGTCCCCAATGGCAAAGGCGCCGACGGTGGCCAGGCTCATCAGGAAATTTTCGTCAAACAGCTGCCCCCGCGCCAGGTTGCGCAAGGCAGCCAGAACAACCTCGGCACCGATCAGGATATAGCTGGTGATGTACATGGCCAGACTCAGACCCTGCGGCAAGCCGGCGAATGCTGCCAGCAACAACAGAGTCAGGCCGATGCCAAAGAGGACCAGGCGCAGGGTCCGGGCGGGGGCAAGGGTGTTTCCAGCCGGCACAGCTGCTTCAGCTTCGGTTCTGACCACGGCCGCTCCCGGCTCGATCCGGGCCGCGATTTCTCCGGCTTGCTGAGTGATCCGGCTGATGGCCAGAGGATCTTTGGCTGCAATGGTCAGACGCTGTGAGACAAAATCCAAATGGGCACTTTGGACCCCGCTGAGCTGGCTGATCTCTGCTTCGATCTTGGCCGCACAGGTGGCACAACCCAGACCGGTCATCTGGAAAACATGCTGACCGGGGCTGTCTTCGGGTCTGATCTGTGTGGCTGGAACGAGGTTGGCTGTGGACATCTGTGGCCTCCGCTTCATGGTCAAAATCAACGGTTGGAAAAATGGCGCAGTTTTTCGGCCAGGTGATGGTGACCTTGGTCAAGAATGGTATTGACATGCGCATCATCCAGTGAATAATAGACAATCTTGCCGGATTTCCTGTATTTTACGAGCCGAGCCTGCTTGAGCAAGCGCAGCTGATGCGATACAGCCGACTGGGTCATATTCAGGAGAACAGCCAGATCACAGACACAAAGCTCTGCTGCTGACAAAGCCGTCAGGATCTTGATCCGGGTTGTATCGCCGAACACTTTGAAAAATTCAGCCAGATCAAAGAGGTCCTCATCAGCCGGCAACTGGGACCGGACGCTCTGGACGATGTCTTCATGGATCACGGCGCAGTCACAGCGGATGATGTCAGTTGGAGCGTCTTTCATAATGACCTCTTGCCTGCGGGCGGGTTTGACGGATGAAATCGATCTACTTTTATCATACAAACACATGAACAGATGTTCAAGTGTTTGGTTGAAAACATTTCGTCTAATATTCTCCATGGATTCTCCATATCTGGAGCCTAGAATGCGCAAGCAATGGCAATGACCAGCAGACGTCAGACATCGCTGGACCATTTCACAACATCATCCAAGGAGGTTCTTTGATGAAAAAAATCCTGATCCCTATTCTGGTATCTACTCTGTTGCTGGCTCTGGCATCCTGTGCTCAAACGGACGTCATCGGCCGAGCATCGGTTCAATCCTTTGCCGCAGTCACTGCGATTGCCGATATCAGAGCGGATGAATCGTTCGGAGGTTATGCCTTGACTGCCCCAGACGGCCAGGCACGTTTTCTTTTGAGCCGAAATTTTGCAGCGACAGACACCCTTGACGCTGCACTGGAAATCCCTGTGCAACCGTTCCTGGCGGCTGGTCTTGAGATCAGCAAGCTACCGGAAGGGATACTCGTTCAAGACAAGCTGGTAGTAGGCACCGACTTTGGCTCTCAGGATTTTAAAGAGGCTGCCCAGTCCAGTCTGGCCACCACGTATGAAGAGGTGGTCCGGCTGAATGGCCAGGCGATCGGCTATCACAAGGCCTTGGACCATTATGGCATCAACCTCGGGGATGGAAACCTGTTTGAATGGGCCAAAGATATGAAAACCAATGACAAGGATATTGTCTTTGTCCTGGATCCGCAGCCCTTCCTGAAGGCTGGAGTAGATCCTGTAGCTGTCGAAGGCTGGATTTTTGCCAAAGTCGAAACCATGGATAAAAATGGCAATATGATTCAGGTCGATAAATTTTTAAAGCCCTTTGATTTGAAATAAAAATCGCCGGCCCGGGTCTAGCCAGGCCGGCGATCTTCTAAGCGTTATATAACCGTTGAATTCTGGCTGGTTCCTGAATGGGGAATCAGCCTTTTTTCTCTTTCTTGAAGCAAAGGAACCAGTCGAGGCAGTAGACATCATCAGGATGCTGTT
>CAZCMX010000022.1:28607-32494 GCA_964499985.1 uncultured Mageeibacillus sp. | reverse complement strand
ATCACTCGTCCAGCTTGAGCACACTCATGAAGGCTTCCTGCGGCACTTCGACGGAGCCGACCTGGCGCATGCGTTTCTTGCCTTCCTTCTGCTTCTCGAGTAGTTTCTTTTTGCGTGTGATATCGCCGCCATAGCATTTGGCCAGGACGTCTTTTCTAAACGCTCGGACTGTTTCACGGGCGATGATCTTACCGCCGATGCAGGCCTGAATCGGAATCTCGAACTGCTGGCGCGGGATATTGTCCTTGAGCTTTTCGGCCATGCGGCGGGCGCGGCTATAGGCCTTTTCACGGTGGACGATGAAGGACAGGGCGTCGACAATCTCGCTATTGAGCATGATGTCGAGCTTGACCAGGTCAGAGCGCTGGTATTCCTTGAACTCATAGTCGAGCGAGGCATAGCCGCGGGTGCGGGATTTCAGGGCGTCGAAGAAATCGTAGATGATTTCGTTCAACGGCATTTCGTAATGGAGCATGACGCGATTGGTGTCGAGGTAGTCCATATTGTGGTACTGGCCGCGGCGGTCCTGGCAGAGCTCCATGATATTGCCGACATAGTCCTTCGGCGTCAGGATCGTGGCCTTGACCATTGGCTCTTCGATGAAATCGATATCGGTCGGATCCGGCATATTGGTTGGATTGTCGAGCCAGTTCGTTTCGCCATTGTTTTTGGTGACGCGGTAGACGACGGACGGGGCGGTCGAGATCAGGTCGAGCAGGAACTCGCGCTCGAGGCGCTCCTGGATGATCTCGTAATGCAAAAGGCCGAGAAAGCCGCAGCGGAAGCCAAAGCCGAGGGCAGCTGAGGTTTCGGCCTCGAAGGTCAGGGCGGCGTCATTGAGCTGGAGCTTTTCGAGGGCGTCGCGCAGATCGGGGTATTTGGCGCCATCGGTCGGATAGAGGCCGCAATAGACCATCGGCTGGACCTTTTTGTAGCCATGCAGCGGTTCTTTGGCCGGATTGGCGAGCAGGGTGACCGTGTCGCCGACGGCCGTGTCACGGACGTTCTTGATGCTGGCGACGATATAGCCGACATCGCCGGCGAGGAGCTCCTGGGCCGGCTGCAATTCACCGGGCCGGAAATAGCCGATCTCGGTGACGGTGAAATCTTTACCCGTATTCATCATCAGGATGCGGTCGCCGAGCCTGACTGAGCCTTCCTTGATATTGACATGGACGATGACGCCTTTATAAGAGTCGTACTTGGAGTCGAAAATCAGGGCGCGCAGGGGGGCGTTTTCGTCGCCGTCGGGACAGGGCAGGTATTGGACAATCTTTTCGAGCACATCCGGGATATTGATATTGGCTTTGGCGGAGATCATCGGCGCATAGCTGGCGTCAAGGCCGATCACGTCCTCGATCTCTTCACGCACGATATCCGGCTGGGCGGAGGGCAGGTCGATCTTGTTGATGACCGGCAGGACCTCGAGATTGGCATCGATCGCCAGATAGACATTGGCCAGGGTCTGGGCTTCGATGCCCTGGGCAGCATCAACAACCAGGACTGCACCATTGCAGGCAGCCAGGGTGCGTGAGACCTCATAGTTGAAGTCGACATGCCCGGGCGTGTCGATCAGGTTCAGCGTATAGGTCTGGCCATCCTGGGCCAGGTAGGACATGCGCACGGCCTGGGCCTTGATCGTGATGCCACGCTCACGCTCGATGTCCATATTATCGAGGACCTGGCTTTGCATCTCGCGCGCGGTGAGGACACCGGTATGTTCGATCATGCGGTCGGCCAGGGTCGATTTGCCATGGTCAATGTGGGCGACGATGCAGAAATTGCGGATCATTTTCTGTCGGGGGGATGGCATGGAAGGTCTCTCCTTCGAGTCGGGTTGGGTGGATTGGACGGGGTGCTTGGGTCAGGGCTGGCCGAAATCCGGCCAGGGATAGAAGCGAAGCAGCACTTCGCCGATCATGTGATCAGCCGGGATTGGCCCGATGCTGCGGCTGTCGAGGCTGACCGCCCTGTTATCCCCCATGACATAGTATTCGTCGGGGCCGAGCCTGACCTGGGCATAGTCCGGGTTTCTGACCTCGGTGATTGTCGTTGGCGGCAGATAAGGCTCTTGCAGCGGCTGATTGTTCCGGTAAACGATGCCATCCTTGATCTCAATCGCATCACCCGGCAAGCCAATGACGCGTTTGATGATGTTTGGTCCATCGTCATGCTGAGGCAAGTCGCGTGTCCGGATGGTGACGATGTCGCCGTAGGTGATGCCATGCCAGAGCTTGGAGACCTTTTCGACCAGAACCTGGTCATTGGGATGCAGGGTTGGCACCATCGAGTCCCCGATCACGGCATTGCGCTGGATGACAAATACAACCAGCAGGAGTCCGATCAGGATGGCAGACAAGATATAGCGCAGCCAGTCGAGCATTTCCAACAGGATATCACCCTGGCGGGGCGGATTCTGGCTCGCCTCGGCGGCAGCCCTGGCCTGCTCCGCCTCGGAAGCAGCCTGGGCCTGCACCTGTTTGGGCAGCACCGAAGAACGATGCCAGGCCAGAGGCTGCCTGGTGTCTTTGACCTCGTCAGCATCTGGCGACTGGCGGGCAGATTCAGTTGTCGCGTCCAGGTTACGCTTCATCGGCCGGCTGAGCCTTGATCGCAAGACCCAGCTCATCGAGCTGCTTCTGGTCGACCGTGCCGGGGGCATCGGTCATCGGGCAGGACGAGTTGGCGATTTTCGGGAAAGCAATGACGTCGCGGATGCTGTCGCTGTCAGTCAGGAGCATGACCAGGCGATCGAGGCCGAAAGCCAGGCCGCCATGCGGTGGGACACCATACTGGAAGGCCTCGAGCAGGTAGCCGAAGCGGTTCCAGGCCTGCTCTTCGGTAAAACCGAGCAGGGAGAACATTTTCTTCTGCAGATCCTGGTCATGGATACGGATGCTGCCACCACCGATTTCGGTGCCGTTCAGGACGATGTCATAGGCCTTGGCGCGCACGGCACCCGGGTCAGTCGCGAGCAGCATCAGGTCTTCGTCCATCGGACTGGTGAAAGGATGGTGCTTGGCGACATAGCGCTGCTCTTCCTCGTCGAATTCGAGCAACGGGAACTCGGTGACCCAGAGCAGCTTGAAGTCGTCCGGCCGGACAAGCTGGGTGCGGCGGGCGATCTCACAGCGCAGGTTGCCGAGGGCGTCCTGGACGACAGGGAGCTTGTCGGCGACGATCAGGAGCAGGTCGCCGGCACTGGCCTGGGCGCGCTCAGCCATGGCGACGACGAGCTCAGGGGTGACGAATTTGGTGATCGAGCCGCGCGGCGTGTCCTCGACGGTCAGCCAGGCCAGGCCTTTGGCGCGGTAGGTTTTGACATATTCACCGAGCGAGTCGATCTCTTTTCTCGAGAAGGCGGAGCCGCCGGGGACGGCAATCAGCTGGACGCTGCCGCCGCTGGCTACGGCGTCAGCGAAGGCCTTGAACGGGCTATCGGCGACCAGGTCGGAGATGTCTTTGAGCTCGAGGCCGAAGCGGATATCCGGCTTGTCCGAACCATAGCGGCGCATCGCTTCTTCATAGGTCATGCGCGGCAGGGGCAGCTGGACCTCGAAATCCATGACCTCGGCGAAGAGGCGCCTGAGGAAGCCCTCGTTGATGGCAATGACGTCATCGACATCGACAAAAGCCATCTCGAGGTCGATCTGGGTGAATTCCGGCTGACGGTCGGCGCGCAGGTCTTCGTCTCTGAAGCAGCGGGCGATCTGCATATAGCGGTCATAGCCGGCCAGCATCAGGAGCTGCTTGTAGAGCTGGGGTGACTGGGGCAGGGCGAAGAAGCGGCCCTGGAAGACACGGCTGGGCACGAGATAGTCGCGGGCGCCCTCCGGGGTGCTTTTGATCAGGATCGGAGTCTCGATCTCGTAAAAGCCCTCGGTGTC
>CAZCMX010000022.1:0-28507 GCA_964499985.1 uncultured Mageeibacillus sp. | reverse complement strand
TTTTCACGAACCTCGGCCGGGCTGTTCTCGTCGATCAAGAGCTGGATCTCACCGCTGCGGTCGCGCAGGGTGATGAAGACAAGACCGCCGAGGTCGCGTTGCTTGTGGCACCAGCCCATCAGGGTGATGTCCTGGCCGAGCATCTCGGTGGTGATTTCCGCACAGCGGCTGGTGCGTTTGAGGCCTTGCATGATTTCTGCCATAGTTGGTGTGCTCCTCATGAAATGCTTGAAAGTCTTGGGGATGTGCCCGGCCCGTTTGCCCTGGCTGGCGCGGAACGAGGCTCAGAGATGGGTATGGTGCAGGTTCCGGAGTGTGTCGGCCAGCTGGTCGAGCTCGACGGGGTGCTCGTGGCCATCGGCCATCGTCTTGAGCTTGCCGGTGCCGCTTTTGATCTCGTCATCGCCGAGGACCAGGGTGAAGAGGGCGCCGGTCTTGCCGGCATATTTCATTTGGGCCTTGAGGCTTCTGTTCATCAGGTCGACCTCGGCCTGGATGCCGGCCTGGCGCAGCCGGAAGGCCAGCTGGCGCGCTTTTTTCGCTGCAGCTTCGCCAATGCCGGCGATATAGATCAGAGGCACGGGGGCCGCATCGGTCGCCACACCCTGGGCAGTCAATTCCATCAGGAGGCGCTCAACGCCGAGGGCAAAGCCAATACCGGGCGTGTGGGGGCCACCGATCGATTCGACCAGGCCGTCGTAGCGGCCGCCGCCGCAGATCGTGCCCTGGGTGCCGACATGCTCGGAGACGAATTCGAATACGGTGCGGGTATAGTAGTCGAGGCCACGGACGATGCCCTTGTCGATGGTGTAGGCGATGCCGAGCTCGTCGAGCTGGTGGCAGAGGCCATCGAAATGGGTCTGGCAGTCCGGGCAGAGGTGGTCGAGCAGGGCCGGGGCGGTTTTCGTCACCGGCTGGCATTGCTTTTCCTTGCAATCGATGATGCGCAGCGGGTTTTTCTCGAAGCGGTCATTGCAAGTCGGACACATCGTGGCCAGGTGCGGCCGGATGTGATCCTTCAGGATCTCGTTGTAGGCGGTGCGGCAGACCGGGCAGCCGATGCTGTTGATCCTAAGCGAGGTCTGGCCGAGGCCGATCTCCTTGAAAAAGAGGGTCAGGAGGCTGATCAGCTCGGCATCGACGACGGGGCCCTCGGATCCGAAGACTTCACAGCCGAACTGGTGGAATTCGCGGTAGCGGCCCTTCTGGACGTTTTCGTAACGAAAGGCGGTGATGTTGTACCAGAGGCGCACGGGTGACGGCCAGGAGGCCATGCCGTTCTCAAGATAGCTGCGCACGACGCCGGCGGTGCCCTCGGGACGCAGGGTCATGCTGCGGTTGCCCTTGTCGTCGAAGGTGTACATCTCCTTCTGGACGACGTCGGTGGTGTCTCCGACGCCGCGCTGGAAGAGTTCGGTCGCTTCAAAGGTCGGGATGCGGATCTCCTGGTAGCCGTAGCGGGTGCAGACGGCGGCGAACAATCGCTCGGCCTGCTGCCAGGCGGCGATGTCGGCGGGCAGGATGTCGCGGGTGCCTTTGGGTGCGGAAATTTTCATACGTTTAGAACGCCTCCTGTCAGAGTCGATCTATTATACATTAAAAAGGCTCGAACTGGTAGCCCAGCATGGCCAAAACGGCGGGGCCGGCGGTCTCGGTCCGGAGGATCCGCTGGCCCAGGGTGACCGGCTCCAGGCCATTGGCCAGGGCATGATCGATTTCAGCCAGGGAGAAGCCGCCTTCGGGGCCGATCAGTACCGCAACTCGCGGCCGCTGGCCGTCCCGGACCAGGCTGAGCAGGTGCGGTTCTTGTGCGGTGAGCAGGCGGCGGATCGACTGGTCGCGCTCGTTTTCCCAGGGAATCAGGGCAAGATCCGCCTCGGCGGCCAGATGGATGGCCTCCCGGAAGGAGATGGGAGACTCGACCTGGGGCAGCAGGCCGCGCCCGCACTGCTTGGCAGCTTCGCGGGCAATCTTGTTCCAGCGCTCGGTCTTGCGGATCGCATCTTTGGCTTCGATCTTGGCCACTGAGCGTTCGCAGGCAACAGGAATGATCCGGCTCGCGCCCAGCTCGACCGATTTCTGGATGATCGAGTCCATTTTATCGGATTTGGGCAGGCCCTGGAACAGCCAGAGCTCGAGGGGCGATTCGGTCTGGTTGGCCTGGCGTTCGCCGAGGGCCAGTTCAACCACATCGTCGGTGAGCGCCAGGATCCGGGCCTGGATATCCGTCCGACGCCCATCACAGAGCGTCAGTTCATCACCGGCTGCCATGCGCAGGACGGTGCGGATATGGCGGGCATCGCCACCGCTGATCCCCCAGCGGGTGGCCTCAGCAGGGATTTCTTCTTCGACGAAAAAACGGGGCATGGCAAATGACCTCCGGAAACGGAATCGTTCTTTAGTTTTATCATAGCGGACAGGCTGACTGAAATCGACACTGGACCGGAAAATCCGCTACAATACAAAGTAGCCAGTCCCAGCACCGCTCGTGCTGCAGCCAAAGCACAGTCAGCCATGATATCCAATGAAAGGATGGTCCCCTCATGTCAGAACAATCAGAATCCAAAGGACCTGCCGAACAGCCAGCCTCGCCGAACCGGCCGCGGCCCCAATCCTTTGCCGAAGCCAACCTGGAATTGAAAGTTCTCTGGAAAGACCGCAAGCGGATCCTCGGCATGCCGATTTCATTCACCCGCTATATCGTGGATGAGGACCACCTGACGATCCGGGTCGGCCTGTTGAACACCCGGGTCGATGATGTTCTCCTGTACCGGATTCTCGATGTCAAAATGACTCAGTCCTTCGGACAGAAGATGTTTGGCGTAGGAACGCTGACCGTTTTTACGGCTGACAAATCGCAGGACCAGATCTTGCTGCGCAATATCAAAAATCCGGAGAAGGTGCGCCGCTATCTGGGCCAGCTGGTCGAGCAGGAACGGGAAAGCCGCCGGCTCGTCGGTCGGGAGCTGTTCGGAGTCGCCGGCGAAGATGGCGACGTTGACGGGACCTTGCGCTGAAAGTCGATCAGGATGCGGCGATGGCCAGCTCTGCCAGCCCGGGTCCGGGCCTGGAGCTGAGCCTAGTCCGCGGTGAGGTTTTTCACCCAGGTTCCGCGGCGGAAAACCAGCCAGGCAGGCAGCAGATGCAGCTGGAACAGAAACTGGACGATCAAAAAGACGATCACCAGATGCTGGACCAGGAATTGCGGCCGCCACAGGGCCATGGCGATGGCTGCCGGAATCGGGAGCAGCCACATATAGACCGCGTCGATCATCAGGGCGGCGCGCATGGCGCCACCTGCCCGCAAAGAGAAGAACATCACGGCATGCAGGATCCACGGCGCAATGAATATGGCCTGGATGATGATCAGCTGCGTCGCCAGCTGGCGCATCGCCTCAGGGACTGCGAACAGGCGCGGGACAAAAGGCGACAGGGCCAAGGCAACCACCGTCACGCCGATCGCGACCAGACCGAGGAAAACCAGGAGCAGCCGGGCATTGAGGCGGGCCTGGTCAAACTGGCCGGCGCCCAGTCGAGTGCCGACCAGAATCGAGACCCCGGTGCCCATGCCGCCAAAGACCACCAGCAGCAGCTGCGTGGCCTGCTCAGAAATAACCAGAGCCGGGATGGCCTTTTCATCTATCTGTGAATACGACCAGAACATGACACTGAGTCCTGCCGTGTATAGGAATTCATTGGTGGTCAGGGGAATGACCTTGCGCAGTGCCATCAGGGCCACGCGTGACTGGAGCCGGCCAAGCAGCCTGAACTTCCAGGAGAACAGGGTCCGCCCGGCCCCAATCCAGACCAGATAAGCGCTGGCCTCCAGCAGGCGAGCGATCAGGGTCGCCAGTGCTGCACCGCGGGCGCCCATGACCGGGGCGCCAAGATTGCCGAAAATCAGGACCCAGTTGAGGAAGATATTGACCAGCATGGCCACGCTGCCATTGATCAGGGGCATATGGTTATCGCCGACTGCGCGCAGCGAAAACAGGCAGACCATGGTGAAGGCAGCCGGAATGTAACTGAAGCGGATCGGATCGATATAGGCGAGCCCATGGCCAATCGTGACCGGGTCTTTGATGAAGAAGGTCAGGATTTCGCGCGGGAAGAAGGTCAGGATCAAGGTAAAGGTGGCGCCGATCAAAAGGCCCACCAGGATCTGGAGCAGGAAGATGCGGTCGCACTCCTCCCGGTCATCCGCCCCATAATACTGGGAAATCAGGGCCGCGCCCGTACCTGTCAGGCCCCAGAACAGGCCGTTGAACACCAGAAAAACCCGATTGGCAACCGATACGCCGGCCAAAGTCGGGGCATCGACCATGCCGACCATCAGATTATCCATGAAATTGAACAGGGAATTCGCCATCTGCTGCATCATGACTGGCAGCATCACCAGCAAAGCTTCCCGGTAGAAAGAACGCGGTCCGAAAAACCGATGGAGTTCAGGGTGCGTAATCCGGCGCATGCAACACTCTCCCAAGCTGTCCTGATCTCAGCAATCATCCGGCCAGACAAGCAAATCCGGAAAACCTGCGATCCGCATCATTATCCGTTATACTGGAGGCGAATTCAATTCCGCAAGGTGAAGTGATGAAGAATGGAACAAAAGAGGACCGGGTCCCAAATAAGACCAATAGCTCATCTCCTTACAGGGAGTGGGCTTTGGGGCATGGCAGCGAGGTTTCGGCCTTGCTATTGAGTTGGTTCGATCGTAGCGCCCGCAACCTGCCATGGCGGGCGGTGCGTGATCCCTACCGGGTCCTTTTATCGGAGCTGATGCTGCAGCAGACGCAGGTGGCGACGGTGATCCCCTATTATGAGCGTTTCCTGTCCAAATGGCCGACCCTCCAGGCTCTGGCGGTGGCAAATGACCAGGACGTGCTCAAGGCTTGGGAGGGGCTTGGCTACTATAGCCGGGCGCGGCATCTGCTGGCGGCGGTGCGGGCGGTTGTAGCCGACCATAACGGGCAGATCCCGCAGGCCGAACCAGACCTCCTGCGCCTCAAGGGCATCGGCGAGTATACGGCGGGCGCCATCCGCTCGATCGCCTTTGCCTTGCCGGCCGCAGCCGTGGACGGCAATGTGGTGCGCGTTTTTGCCCGCCTGACGGCAACCCTCTGGCAACCCGCTGAACCGGCGGACCGGCGCCAGGTCAGAGACCTGGTTGAAGCCATCCTCCCCCCGGCAAGGCCTGGCGATTTCAACGAGGCCCTGATGGATCTCGGCGCCACCATCTGCCTGCCCAAAAACCCGGCTTGCGCGGCCTGTCCTTTGCAAAGCACCTGCCGGGCCCATGCGCAGGCTGCCGTTGCCCAGTATCCCGCCAGAAAGCCCAGCCGCGAAAAGCCTGTGGAGACGAAGATCTGCCTGGTTTTCACCCAGGGCCGGAAGGTCCATGTCAACCGTCGACCGGATACCGGCTTGCTGGCAGACCTGTATGAATTCGACTGGCAGAATGAAGCACCATGGCCGTGGCCCGCTACGACAGAAGACCAGGTGGCAAGGACCGAGCTGGGCCAGCTGCGCCACGTGTTCACGCATAAGATCTGGCAGATTTCGGGCTTCCGCATCGACTTGCCGGACAATCTCAGCCTAGACCAGGCCAGCCAGCCCCAGGGCTCCGGCCGCTGGGTGGACCCGGCCGAATTGCAGACCCTGCCCTTTCCCAAAGTCCTCACGGCCTGGCGCGATGATCTGGTTGTCGCCCTGAGTCCAGTCTGATACTATGAGTTTAGCTTTGACTTATTTCACCAGTGCCATGGCCAACCCATTGGACCGACCGATTTGACCTCCGCGCGACAATGCCTTGCCGCAGCAGTCAGGAGCCCATTGCGATGCCTGCTACCATGAAGGACGTTGCCCGTCTGGCCAACGTCTCGACGTCCACCGTATCCCGTGTCTTGGCTGGACATTCTGCGATCAGCGAGGAAACCGCCGCACGCGTCCGCGAGGCCATGGCGGCCTTGAATTACCAGCCCAACCAGATCGCCCGCAGCCTTTCCAACCAGTCCACCCGCACCATTGGCCTTTTAATGCCGGATCCCTCCTCTTCGCCGCTGATGAACGCTTTTTTTGTCAGCGCCATCCGCGGGGTCATGACCTTTGCCCGGAAAAAAGACTATTACCTGCTCCTGACCTATCCGGAAAATAATGATACCGAAACGCTCATCCGCGATCTGGTCGGCAGCCGCCGCGTCGATGGAGTCATTCTCACAACCGTCATCAAAGACGACCCCGCCCTCAAGTTTCTCATCGAGCAGAAGCATCCCCATGTCGTGATCGGGCATCCCTATGACGACCAGAACACCCTGTGGGTTGACAATGACAACCGCTCGATCGTCTACGAGGTGACCAGCCAGCTGATCCGCCAGGGCTGCCGGACCATCGCCTTCCTCTCCGGCGCCGATGAGTTCCGCGTCACCGTGGACCGGCAGCAGGGCTATCTCGATGCCCTGGCCGACCACCAGATCCCGGTCAATCCCGACCTCATCCACCGCTCCAGATTCATCGAAACCCTGGCAGCCGAGGCCACCCGCGACATTCTCAGGACATGCCTGCCCGACGCCGTGATCGCCACGGACGACACCCTCGCCCTCGGCGTTGAAAAAGCCCTGCGCGAAGCCCATTATGAGCATGACGTTGCGGTCGTTGGCTTTAACAATACCCTGGTCGCCCAGTTCGCCCGCCCTTCCCTGTCCTCCGTCGAAATCAATGCCGAGCAGCTCGGCTATTATGCCGCCAAGCTCCTGATCAGCCATCTGGAAGGTCTGGACCTGCAAATCCGCCATTACCTGATCGATGCGCATTTCATTGAGCGCGAATCGAGCCGTCCCAAAGCCAGACGAAAAAAGTAGCCGGACCGGCGCGCGCACGGCCGCACCCTGAGGCGCTGTTTACGGTGCAAAGGGCAGGTATCAACCTGCCAATGACATAAATAGTTACATTTTTTCATGTTCTTTATTGCAAACGTGCTACAATAATGGTAAGCGGTTTAATCCAGAAGATTGATGTATCAGGAGCAATTGACTCATATGATCAATCGGTCACAGAGCAATCCAGATTCACTCGTTTGGGTCCTTGGCGTGACATATGAAAAAAATACTGACGATTGGTTTATTATCCGCTTCCTTGCTGGCAATCGCAGGATTGCTTGTTTGGCGTGATGCCAATGATCGGACAAGCGCCCTAGCTGCTGCAGCCATCAGCGACCAGTTAACCGATTCCAGCCAGATCGACCAGATCATCAGCCAGAGCACCGCCCTATCATCCATCCAACTGGCAGAAATCCCCGGCTTTTTAGACATCATCGATCAGGATCTCGGCACGGCTGCAGTCGATGCTGCCGAATTCTATCTCCTGCCGCAGACTTTTGTGGACACCTTCCAATTCGGCCATCTTCCAGGCCCAGCTGCCTGGCGCAACCAGTTTCTGGTGCTCAAGCCCAGTGGCATTGTCTACTATGCCGGCTGGCCGGTTGCCATGGCCAAATCGTTCAGCCAAACTTATACTTGCACCGTCCGGCCTCTCGACAAGGTCCTGGCCAATCCCTTTATCGGCTGGGCACCTGCTGCCAAAAACCTGCCCTCCGTCAGGCTTGCGGTCCAGATGGCCTATGCAGGCCTGTCCTGGCAGGACTTGGAGCCTGAAAAAGGCGTCTATGATTTTGCATCGATCGAAAGCAACAATCAGTTTGCCTATTGCCGGGAGCACGGCATTCGCCTGGTCCTCCGGGTGATCCTCGACTATCCCAGCCAGGAAAAGACCATGCAGCTGCCCCAATGGCTGTATGACGAGATGGGTGGGGCGGGTCAATTCTATTTTGAAAACGGCAAAGGAGGCTTCAGTCCGGATTACAGCAATCCTGTCTTGATTGAAGCGCATGGCCGGCTGCTTGCTGCCTTGGGCGCCAGATATGACCAGGACCCCCTGGTCGCCTTCATTGAGGTAGGGAGCATCGGCCACTATGGGGAATGGCATGTGTCAGCCAGTGCCGGCCAGATGCCCGGCGAGGCGACGCTGCAGCAGTATATCCGCCAATACCAGGAAGCCTTCCCCGACAAAGTCCTGATGTTCCGGCGACCCTACCAGATCGTCCAGGCCATGCAGGCTGGCCTGTACAATGATATGTTCGGCGATGAAAACCAGACCGGTCACTGGCTCGACTGGATCCAGAACGGGGGCGAGCAAGGCCCTTTGACAATTTCAGCAAATCCCGATTTCTGGCAAAAGGGGCCTTCAGGCGGGGAATTTGCCAACGGCGACCCCTATTTCTATCTGTCAGACCAACAATATCCGGAAACCTTGCGGCAAGCCCTGGCCAGCCATACCAGTCTATTGGGGCCTTGTGCACCAACCAAGCCGGTCGGGCAGCCCGTGGATCAAAATGCGGCCGATTTACTTGCGCGGATCGGTTACCGCTTCAAGATCCTCTCCACCCGCTTGCCCAGGGTCGTCCAGTCCGGTGAGTCCTTTGTCGTTCAGATCAAACTGGACAATGAAGGCAATAGCCCGATGTACTATAGCTGGCCAGTCCAGTTGACTGTATTTGACGGCTCCGGTGAATCCGTGGCCCGTTCATCCATCCAGACGGATACGCGCGACTGGCTGCCGGGCATGATCAACCTTGAGGCGGCGGTTAATCTGTCTGCCGCGCTCGCACCTGGTATCTATACCCTGGGACTGGCGATCATCGATCCGGATACCAGTCAGCCAGGGATTGATTTCCCCAATGAAGGCCTATTGCCGGACGGGTCCTTTGCCTGCGGCAGGGTCATGGTCAGGTCAAGGCAATGAATGTGCTGATTACCGGGGGCAATGGATTTATCGGGACTCGGCTGGTGGATCGGTTGATCAAGGAACGCCATCGCGTGACCATCATCGATATCAAGCCGCAGCCGCCGGAATCCTTCATGCACAAAACCAGGCAATTTACGATCTCCGCTGGAGACCGGCGCTGCGATCCTGTTTTTGCAGATGCCGGATTCGATCTGGTCATCCATCTGGCCTGCCAGCCCCTGCCCTTCCAGTACGATCAGGCCTACAGCGAAATCCTGCATGGTAATCTTTCGGCCCTGGGCAATATTCTTTATCTCGCCAGGAAATATGCGGTCGCCAAGGTCATTGTCCTGATCGATGGCCAGATCTATGGCAGTCGGGCCCTAGGTCCCCGGAAAGAAGCCGATCCAGTCCAGCCAGACACGGATACCGGGCTGCAGGAGCTGATCCGGGAGAAATGCTGCCAAGCCTATCGGCAGCAAGGGCTGAATGTGACCTGTATCCGGACTGGCATCGTCTACGGTCCAGCTGTCGTGGCCAATCCCGAGCCAGTGTTCATTCGCCAATTGTGGGGTCATGACGCCAGCAGCCAGCAAGCCCGAATGAGCGAAGCCAGCCGCATCGACTGTCTGTATGTCAATGATCTGGTCGAAGCCCTGGTCCGGGTTTGCGAGAACCAGACCTCGCCGGTCCTCAATATCGCGGCAGGGCAATGCTCCAGTTTCCAGGAGGTCAAGCAGATCATCCAGCAGACCTGGCAAGCCATGGCCAATGAGACAGGAGCCAGGCCTCTGGAGGCAGCCTGGCCAGAGCAACCTGACCAGACTGCAGGCGGCGATTCGCCAGAGTGGTCCCCGGACGAACCATCGCTTTGCCTCGACCGGACTCTGGCCGCCTTTGAATTGGATTTCACCCCCAGGTATACGCTGGCCGAAGGGATCCGGAAATCGATCGAGGAATATT
Source organism: uncultured Mageeibacillus sp. (assembly GCA_964499985.1). Classification (GTDB taxonomy): domain Bacteria; phylum Bacillota; class Clostridia; order Saccharofermentanales; family UBA5734; genus UBA5734. The sequence continues at coordinate 18,766 of CAZCMX010000022.1, read as the reverse complement.
GCCGGTTGCCCGACAAGCTTTTTGCAAGCCATCCACACCCGCCGGACAAAATCCTCCCCCGGATCTGGGCCTGGCTGACCACGCCTGATGTAGAAAACCTGTTGCTCCTGCTCCTTTTTGGCTCTGCGACTTTTTATGCCCGGCAGCATTTGGGATTGGATTTCGATTTCCTGTGGCTGTACTTGATCGTGGTCAATCTCTTTTTCGGCCTGAAAATCGGCTGGATCGCCATTGCCCTGGCCATTTTCCTCCGGTTGACCCTGGTCTTGTTCGTGGATGACATGCGCCTATCTGTCTTTGTGGCCAATGGTGCTGAAATTGCGAATCTGATCGCCTATCTTGTTGTCGGCTTCTTGGTGGGCATGTCGGTCGACAAGATCCGGCAAAAAGAAGAGTCCTATGGTCAGGAGATCGAGCAGCTGACCATCGAGCTCAAGGATCTGCACCTGCTCTACCACAACTGCACGGAAATCAAGCACAATTTGCAGATGACCATAGCCCAGACCGAGGACAGTCTGGCCAAGGCCATCCAAATCATCAAGCGTCTCGATGAACCGGATCTTTTGCTGTATTATGCCAATCTGTGTGCCGAGTTGGCCCAGATGTTCCAAGTGCCCTCTGTGCTGATCTATTCCATCAGTGCCGATGAAACCTTTCTCCGGCTGGCAGGGTCCAAGGGTCTGGTCGAATATCCCAGGACGATCCAGGCCCAGGCTCTGCAACTGGTGCGTGAATCGATGGCAAGTGGCAAAATTGTGCTCAATACCGCATTGATTGCAGCCAATCCTGCAGTCTGTGCCACTGTCCGGGTCCAGCACAAACCCGTAGCCGTCATTTTTCTCGATCGCATCGATATCCAGATCCTGACCCAGAATTTTCTCTTCACGCTCGAATCGGTGATTGAGCTGGTGGCCTACAGCCTTGAAAAAAACCAGTATTTCGAGCTGGCAAACCGGAGCATTAAATTCCACAGCGGGACCAGGCTGATTCGGCAGAACTGGTTTGAGAAATTGATCGATACTCGCCGCAAGCTTTACCGCCAGGAACAGGCATCGAGTGCCATTTTCTATTTCAAGATGGAAGCCGATCAATATGAGGCCTTCGTTTTGAAAATTGCCGGCCGGGTCAGGGCGACAGACCAGATCGGCGAAGTTGAGCATGGTCTTCTGGGCATCCTGATGGACCAGGTTGGCCCGGAGGACTTGCCGCTGATCAAGCGCCGGCTGGAAAGCCAGGAAATCGCCTATAATTGGGCGGATGTGGTCAGATGAACAGTCTTGTGTGGATTTGCATCATCAATCTTGCCGGGCTAGCCACGCTCTTTGTGGTCATGGCATCGCACAAAGAGATCAGCAAGCACCAGGCCATGGCCATCATGGCGACCGTCCTCGGTTTTCCAATCGGGGGACTGGTCATTGTTTGGCTGATGTATTTCTACAAGGCTCATGCGCCCCACGACGACCGGGCCTTGGCCCCATTGGCCAAAGAGGCCAGCACGGATCCGAAGCCGGGTGCCAGTTACAGCCATGCCCTGCCAGGCAGCGAAGCGGAACTCAATGTGGCCCCCTTGCAGGATGTCCTGCTTCTGGCAGATAGCCACAAGCGCCGCACCGTCATGCTGGACCTATTGAAGTCCGAATCGACCGGCAATATCAAGTTGATCCAGCAGGCCTTGCTCAATGAAGATCCGGAAACCGTTCACTTTGCCGCGTCCGGTCTCCAGAACATCCGCCAGAAGCTGGATGCCAGGTTATTTGAACTGTCAGGCAAATATCATGAAAATCCAGCGAACCAGGCCTATGCCCGGGAATATGCGGATTTGCTGCACGATTACCTGAAAACCATGAAAATCGATCCGGATACCCGCCTTCGCTATTTGAATGAAAGCACCTGCATCCTCAACCAATTCATGAACGATCCTCAAATTTCCGATATTGCCCATGCCGGCCGCCTGGTCGAACAGCTGTTTGAACTGGGCCAATACCCCGCCATCAAGTCCTGCTGCGAGAAAATCGAAGCGGATTTTCCGGCTTCCGAGGAAAAGTACACCATATTGCTGCGCACCTATTTCCTTTTGAAGGACAAAGAAAAGTTTTCTGTCGTTTTCAATCAGCTCCGGCAGTCGAACGTCGAAATCACCGATCATACCTTGAATGTGATCCGGTTATGGATGAGTGTCTTCAAATGAATGAGAAGCGGAAAATTGCAGTGATCATCGGTCTGGCGGCCATTCTGCTGGTGGTCGTCCAGATTTTGCGCCTGGATCTTCTTCTGTCCAGCAAACCCATATTCACCCTCGACCGGCTGGACCGGCCCGGTGAGGCCATTCGTCTGGAAGCGGCTGATCTGGCACTCGATCAGAATGACCGCTGCCTGATCATCGGGACCGGCAGCGCAAAGGCGACTGGAAACCTGGAGCTGCTGCTGGATGCACTGGGTCTGTCACATGATACGGTCGACTGGTCCAGCCGGGCCGCTCAACAGAGCACCGAATCTCTCGAGCTTGGCACCTATGCCTGCATCTTCCTCTTGGATTCAGGCCAGGATTCCAGCCTGACCTTTGAGCCCGTCAAAACCTATGTCGAGCAGGGTGGCCTTTTGCTTTATCTCGGCAATGGTGCAGCTGGGAAACGGGACTGGCTGCGGACCCAGCCGGAATTTCTCGGGATCCGCAACACCGGACTGGTGCATACAACCAATTCCGTCTATTTTTCCACGGAGCTGTTGTCCGGGATCACGGGGGAAATCCAGTTTGCCGGCACTTATCTTGCGCCCTATGATTTTTTCTCCTATCTGGATGTTGATTTAAGCAGCCATTGCCAGGTCCATCTCGAAGCGGTGGACGGAACCCCTCTGATCTGGGGCCTCCCGGTGGTCAATGGCAAAATCATGGTGGTCAATACAGGCGAATATGACCGCAAGGAATTGCGGGGGTTATTGACCGGTTCGCTTGCCCTGCTCAAGGGGATGCTGATCCAGCCGGTCGCCGCCGCCCTGGTCTTGTTCGTCGATGATTTTCCCGCCGATTATCGCTCTGCGCCGGAGCTTGTGCGCAAGGACTATGGCCGGAACTGGCAACGCTTCATCCTGGAAATCTGGTGGCCCCAGATCCAGGGAATCATGCGCCGCCGCAACCTGGTCTTTACCGGATCTTATATCGAAAGCTTCAACAGCCAGGTCGAGCCACCCTTTCCGGACAGCCTGGGCATCGAAAACAGTACGGACCAGCTGGCAACCGACCTCATCCTCCAGGGCGGCGAGATTGCCCTGCAAGGATACAATCACCAGCCCCTGGCCAGCAACCAGATGGACCTGGACCATTTTGGCTATACGGCCTGGGCAAGTCCGCTGGACGCCATGGCAGCGGTCCAGAAAAGTGTGAGCTTCTTCCAGTCAATTTTCCCCAATTACAGCTTCTATACCTATGTGCCGCCCTCGGATCTCATGGACGAGGCCTGGCTGCCTGAGCTGAAGCAGGCCGTGCCCAGCCTGAGGGTGGTCAGCGGCATCTATTATCCGGTCCCGGGCGACCAGGGCAGCTTCCCTGAATATCTGGTCCAGGAAATCGGGGCCCAGAGCAGTGGACTGCTCGCCCTGCCGCGCATCACCGCGGGCAGCTTCTATACGGATGAAGTGCGGTTTTTACTGGCCTCAGTGGTGTCGACCCATGGCCTGGCGACCCATATGATCCACCCGGATGATCTGCTCGATCCTGTTCGCAGCCAGGGGCTGGACTGGGAAGATCTCTACCAGGAAAGTGACGAGCTGTTCGAGCAAATTGGCCAGGACTATCCCTGGCTCGCAAGCATGAGCGCCGCCGAAGCCGCCGAAAATGTCCGTCAGGCCCAGGCGGCACAGGTTTATGACTATCGCAATGGTTCGACCATCCATGTGATCTGTGACAATTTTCAGGCTGGCTGCCAGCTGCTTGTGACAACCGACAGCGCAATCAAAGCTGGAACAGGCTGTGACATCCGGAAAGTTGATTCCCTTCGCTACCTGGTCAGCATGCATCAGCCAAGGATCACCCTGGAGGTTGAATAACCATGAAGATTTGCCTGATCGCAGAAGGCTCCTACCCCTATGTCACCGGCGGCGTTTCAAGCTGGATCAACCATCTGATGACTAACCTGCCGGAACATGAATTCATTGTATTGGCAATCAACCCCGAATCCTGCCGGGGATCTCCCGCCAAGTACAAGTATCCAGTGAACCTGACCCAGGTGATCGATGTCTTCATCGATGATTTTTCAGATGCCCAGGCCAATGCCAGGCATGTTCTGAAAGCATCCCCCGGGGAGCGTGAGCAGGTCCGCCAGTTGATGGCTGGAGAAGTGAAGGACTGGCCAGAGCTTTTCCAGGTTTTCCAGGCCTGGCAGAAAACGGGCTATAAGCCTGTCGATATCCTGTTTTCCACGGATTTCTTTGGCTTGGCTTTGGAGATCTACAATACCCGGTTTGCCCAGTTGCCCTTTGCCGAGGTGTTCTGGACCCTGCGATCGATGTATCATCTGGCCTTTAACCTGCTGCTCAAGGCCTATCCAGAGGCTGATCTCTATCATTCAGTCTCGACCGGCTATGCCGGACTGGTCGGTTCCTATGCGGCGACCATCCATAATCGGCCGCTGCTTTTGACCGAGCATGGCATTTATACGCGTGAACGGGAAGAAGAAATCATCAAGGCGGACTGGGCCAAGGGATATTTCAAAAACATCTGGATCAATTATTTCAGCAATCTGTCGACTTGCATCTATGCCTGTGCCGAGAAGGTGGTCACATTATCCGACCGGAACCGGGAGATCCAGTGTGACCTGGGATGCCCAGTCGAGAAAACCATGATTATTCACAATGGCATCAATGTCAGCGCCTACAGTGATATTGCCGAGGCGGTCCGGCAGAGGGAGGACCGCGCCAAAGTCATGGTGGGGGCCATCATCCGGGTTGTCCCGATCAAGGACATCAAGACCATGCTGCAAGCATTTGCCTTCGTCAGCCGGAAATTGCCGGAAGTGTCCTTCACGATCCTGGGCCCGACCGATGAAGACCCCGAATATTACCAGGAGTGCCTGAGCTACCTGCATCTGCTGGACCTCAGGCAGGTTGTCTTTACCGGGACGGTCGACATCAAAGCCTATCTGAAGGAAATCGACCTGCTGGTCCTGACCAGCATCAGTGAGGGCCAGCCATTGGCCATCCTCGAAGGCCTTGCCTGCACCATCCCGCAGATTGTCACAGATGTCGGGGATTGCCGGGTCATGATCAATGGCCGCAACGACGATTTCGGTCCGGCGGGCCGGGTGGTGCCCATCATGGACTATATCGCCATCGGCGAGTCGATCATTGATCTGTGCCAGAATTATCAGCTGCGCCGCCAGATGGGGGAAGCCGGGCTGAAACGAGTCCGGGCCTCCTATTCCTTCGACCAGTTCATCGACGGCTACAGGACGATCTATTCCGGCATCCGGAGGAGGGATTCCTGATGGCAGGAATCGGTTTTGAACTGAAAAAGCTGTTGCAGGAGCGGACTGTCCTGGGCAAGGTCCGGGCTTTTTCCTATGCCACCCTGGTCTCTGCCGGCCCGATGATCATCAGTGTCATCCTGATCATCCTGCTCGGGCAAATCATGAAACACCAGGATATTCCGATCCGTGACCGGGAATTCGTCAATGCCATCATCATGTATGCCTTCATTTTTTCGATGATCCTGGTCAGTGGTCCTTCGATCCTGGTGTCCCGGTTTGTCGCTGACCAGTACTATCTCCAGAAACAATCGGAGGTTCTCGGCTCTCTGTTGGGCACCATCGCCCTCGTCTGCTCCCTGGCATTGGGGTTTGGTATCCTCTTCTTCTGGACCTCGACGATGCCTGTGCCAGCCAAAATCCTCGGCCATTTCCTGTTTATCGAATTGTCTGTCCTGTATATCCTGATGATCTATGTCTCGACCATCAAAAGCTACAAATCCATCTCACTGTCCTTCCTTTTGGGGATCCTGGTCTCACTTCTGGGCATGGGCGTGTTTTCACTGCTGCATATCCCCATGGTCGAGGCCGTCCTGGCTGGCGTCTGCTGCGGCTTTTTTTCCAATCTGGTCACTCAGCTGGTCGTCATCAGAAAGCATTACGAAACCGTATCCGGGCCCATTTTTCCGTGCCTGGACTATTTCCACAAAATGCCCGGCCTGTTCTTCCTGAATGTCTTTTACGCCATCAGCCTGTTTGGCCATAACTTCATTTACTGGCTCTTTTCGGGCCTCTCTGTCCGTCTGATGTCCAATATCCTCTTTTCGCCCACCTATGACAGCGCCACCTTTTTCGCGGTTCTGACCATTCTGCCATCATCCGTGCTGTTTGTGGTCAAAGTCGAAACCTCATTTTTCGAAAAATTCGTTCTTTACAGCCAGGCTGTCCGCCAGGGCGGCACCTATCACGATATCGAGGCTGCCCGAAATACCATGGTCCAGGTCTTGCTGGTTGAGCTTTCGGATATTTTCCTCATCCAGTTTTTATTCAGCCTGACCTTTGTGGTCCTGGGTTCGACCCTTCTGCTGCCCTTCCTGAATCTGGCTTCTGAGGTCATTGAATTGTACGCCATCCTCTGCATCGGATTCTTTCTGTCACAGATGACATACATCATCGTGACGATCCTTTTGTATTTCGATAATCAGAAAGACAGTCTGATCACCAATAGCGTCCTGCTGGCCAGCACCCTCTCCCTGTCGGTTCTGACCTTGTTCCTGGGGGAGAAAACCTATGGCCTGGGCTTTGCGGGGGGTTCGCTGATCGCCTTGATCGTGGCGGTGCGTTTCCTGTTCAAAACCCTGGAGCAAATCGATTATCGTCTGTTCAACCAGTAATGGACCTGTGACCGGGAGGTGAAATGCGATGAACAAGCGCGGCAAGCTGACGATCCTCGGGATCCTGGTCCTGATGTCCCTGCTGGTTGCCTGGAAAGGGGTTTTGGATTTCCAGGCCGAACTGAAGGCGAGCGGCCAGAGCCTCGATGACTATCTGTGGCAAGCCAGCGTGACCAATTCCGGCTCGCAACCACTGGTGGATCGCGAGGCACTCTATACCGACACCGCTGCAGACACCAAGGTTCTGCCGCTTTTTGTCGTTGTTTTGCCGGCAAGCTCCCCGAATGCCAATTCTGCGACTTTCCAGGAATTAAACCAGTTTTCCAGCTATCAGGAGGACAAGCCTGTCCTGGATGCGTATGTTCTGGACAGCTACCCGCCCGACGTCCAGACTGCGCAGGCACTGCTTGAGCAAAAACTTGCCCAGGGGGTCAGTCTGGCGGACCTGGTGCCCAATGCCAGGATCACGCTGCGTGGCCATTCCACCATGCTGGCCAAACGGAAATCCTATAAAGTCACCCTGAATACCGATGCGGTGGCCTGGCAGGGCCAGACCAAGATCAACCTGAACAAGCATCCCTTTGACCCCAGCCGAATGCGCAATAAGATCGCCTTTGACCTGTTCCGCCAGATTCCGGGATTGACGAGCATGGTGACCCATTATGTCCATGTGCAAATCCTGGATCTGTCCGCAGCCAGCCTTGGCGAGCCGGTGGGTGACGCCGACCTGCATTTTGTCGATTATGGCCTGTTCACCCAAATCGAGAATGCCGATAAGAGCTTCCTGAAAAACCATGGTCTCGATGAAAATGGCAATCTGTACAAGGTCAATTCTTTCGAATATCTTCGTTATCCGCAGCAAATTCTGGACGTCGATGACCCGGCATATGACGAGGCAGCCTTTGAAGAGCGCCTGGAGATCTGTTCCGGCCAGTCCCATGCCAAGCTGATCCAGATGATCGAGGATGTCAACAATCTGGACTATGACATCGATGATGTTCTCAACCGGAACTTCAACCGGGACAATTACATGACCTGGCTGGCCACGAATATCCTGCTCGGCAACTATGACACTCAGAACCAGAACTATTTCCTGTACAGCCCCCATGACCAGCTCACCTGGTATTTCTTGCCCTGGGACTATGATGGCAGCCTGTATGCCTCCTCCTGGTACATGCGTGACGACCAGGGTCAGCTGGTCCAGTTTATCGGGATCGCCAATTACTGGGGCAATGTCCTGCACCGGAGGGTTTTTTCCGAGGTGCATCATGTCGAGGAGCTGAGCCGGAAAATCGACAGCGTCTATAAAATCCTGACATCGGGCCTGATGGAAGAGGAAATCCAGAAATATCAGCCGATCGTTGAGCAATTCAACCTGCATCGCACCGACGATGACCAGTTCACCGACGAGAAATTCTATGCCAGCCTGGACAATATCCGCACCGCGGTCGCCATCAATTACCAGCTTTATTACGACACCCTGGAAAAGCCGATGCCGGTTTTCCTGGGCAATATCGAACCCGTTGCCGAGGGCACTGAGTTCTTCTGGACCGAGTCCTATGATTTGCAAGGCGACCGCTTCAGTTACCAGCTGCAAATCAGCCGCGATCTTTTGTTTAAGGACATTGTATTTGAAAAAAGCCGTCTGGCAGTCAACCATTTCATCGTCGATCTGGATCCGGGAACCTATTACTGGAAAATCACAGTCAAGGACTCCAAAAACAATACACAAAGAGCGTTTGATCTGTACTATGATCAAAGTGACAAGAACCATCGCTATTATGGCCTGCGCAAAATCGAGATCGAACCCTAAGCCGGAGGCAAGACATGGCAGAGCAAGCCCGGGAACTGCGCCAGGAACTGAAATATGCCATCAATTACAAGGAGTATGCCTGCCTCCAGCCGGTCCTGGCCAGCCTGGCCAGTCGGGATGTGCATGCCGGAGCCCAGGGTGAATACCACATTCGCAGCCTGTATTTCGACAATGTGACGAATGCAGCCTATCATGAAAAAGAATCCGGTGTATTCCAGCGCGCCAAATACCGGATCCGCATCTACAATCACTCCGATTCCCGGATCAGTCTGGAGCTCAAGGAAAAATTCGGTTTTTCCACGGCAAAATCGAGCCAAGCCATTTCCCGCGCCATATACGGGAAAATCATGACCGGCAGCCTGCGATTTCCAGACGTTGAAGGGTCGCCCCTGCTCACTGATTTTTATCTGAAAATGAAACTGGAAGGGCTGCGGCCGGCAGTCATCGTCGATTATGTGCGGGAACCCTTTGTCTGTCCGGCCGGCAATGTGCGGATCACATTTGACAAGGTCCTGCAAACCCCAATCAATAGCCTGGACTTATTTGCCCCAGCCCAGATCATCGTTCCGGCGTTCACTTATGGCAGTCTGATTCTTGAAGTCAAATACGATGATTTTTTACCCAGGCATATTCAAAGAAGCCTGCAGCTCTCAAGCCATCAGAAACTGGCCATCTCCAAATACACCATTTGCCGCGATACCAAAGATGCCTTGGACTGGAAGGAGCGCCTCTTATGACTTTTCAAGATATTTTTAAAAAAACCTTCCTCGAAAATGTCCAGAACCTTTCCCTGCCGACGGCGGCCTTGTCCCTGTTGGCTGCCCTCCTGTTCGGTCTGGCCATTTTTCTGACGTATCGCCTGACTTTTTCCGGAGTGATCTACAGCAAGAATTTCAATGTCTCGCTGATCGCCGTCACCGTGATCACCTCTGTCATCGTGATCACCCTGTCGACAAATATCGTCTTGTCCCTGGGCATGGTCGGTGCTTTGAGCATCGTCCGCTTCCGGACGGCCATCAAAGAACCCCTGGATGTGGTTTTCCTGTTCTGGGCCATCACGATGGGCATCGTCTGCGGCGCCGGCCTTTTTGCCTTTGCCCTGATGACTGCTGTGGCTGTGGCTCTCGTTTTCTTTCTGATGCGCTGGATCAAAGACAAAGACATGCAGTATGTGATCGTCATCAGCTTTAAAAAGGACGCCTATGCCCAGATCCAGGAGCTGCTGAGCCAGACGCGCTATGTCCTGCGGTCCCGGACGATCCTGCAAGAGGATATGGAGCTGATCCTGGAAATCGATGTCAAAACAGATAAAAACGCCTTTATAAATCGGCTGTCAGAAATCGAGAATGTTGAAAAGGTGGCCCTGGTCAATTACAAAAGCGGATTATAAGCCATTGGCCGGGTAAGCTCTGATGAAATGGGTGATTGGATGGCCAGTTGTGCGAAACCGATCGTCATCCGGGGTTTGATGGGCCTGACGGCCATGGCCATGCTCATGGCTTGCATCAGCTGCGGCCGGCCCTCCGGCAAGCCGGAAACAGGCAGCCCCAGCGAATCGCCAGCTGACGCCACCTCGGTGATGGTGCCCACCCCGACGGCCCGGCCAACCCCTGCGTTCGAGCCAACCTCCACTATCCGGCCCGCCCCTGCATTCGAGCCCACCCCGACGGTCCGGCAGGAGACCGGGCCGCTTTTACAGCCTGATTCTCAATCCTTCTATGTGGCCGAGACCGGAAATGACATGAATCCCGGTTCCCTGGCCTTGCCCTTCCTGACGATCCAGCGAGCCATTGACCAGGCCCCTGACGATTCAACGATTTTTGTCCTGGCCGGAACATATCCGGGTCCAATCAAAATTGTCGATAAATCCGGGCTCTTGATCCAGAAGCAGGGAGATCCCTTACCTGTGATCAGTGGAAAAACCGCTGCCGATGGTTATCTGGTCGAAATAGCCGGGAGCCAGGGCATCATCCTGCGTGGATTTGAACTATGCGATTTTGTTGGATCTGACCTCGAAGGCATTTATATTCGCAATGGCTGCAGCGACATTGAAATCAGCCAATGCCGGATCCATGATATTTCGACCAACCAGCCCGATGGTGATGCCCATGCCATCCTGGTCAAAGGGACAGGCCCTAAACCCCTGACCAATATTCGCATGACGGGTAATGAAATCAGTCATTGCCAGACCGGCACCTCCGAAGCCGTCACTGTTGAGAGCAATGTCGACGGTTTTGCGATCATCGACAATTCCATCCACGACATTTCCAATATCGGTATCGATGTGGCTGGATTCTATGCCAGTGAAGGCACCCCTGCCGGCCTGAACCAGGCAAGAAATGGCCTGATCGCTGGGAATACGGTCTCGTTGACGGTATCCCCCTATGCCACCTGTGCCGGAATCTATGTGGATGGCGGCCGTGACATCACCATCGAAAAAAATACGGTCCATCATTCCATGTACGGGATTGAGATTGGCTGTGAAAATGCGACCGATCGCGCAAATCCTGAGGTCCAGGGCATCGTTAAAAATATCATAGTCCGTCAGAACCTGGTCTTCCTCAATAGCAGGGCCGGTATCGTGGCCGGTGGCTATAATGGCACCGCAACGGGGGTGGTCAAGAATTCTCTGATCGAACACAATACGACCTATATGAACCGGATTGAACTGGTTTTAGCAACCTCTGAATCGCTAAGGATTGAAAACAACATTTTCTACAGCCAGGGTGGAGCAGCAAAATTCATCGAGCATGATCCAGTCAATCCCGTCACCTTGCTGGTCATGGACCATAACCTCTATTACTCGGAAGCAGACGGCGGCACCTACCAGCTGCAAGGCCAGAAAGCACAGCAGCTCAGCGACTGGCAAGCCTTCAGCGGCCAGGACAAAAACTCCCAATTTGCAGATCCGCTGTTCATGGATCCCTCCCGGTCCGATTTCCGCCTTCAGGCCGGATCACCGGCTGCCGGGAAAGGCGCATTTTCTCCCTGAATTCATTTCTTATTCATAAAGATAATCAGTTACGATTTTGTTTTTGTAGTATAATATAAAGAGAAGTTTTCTTGCTTTGCTGGTCGGCTGGCGTTTTCGGCTTTACGGGTGAAATTCTATCCCGTTGATCTTTTTAGCAAATCTAATCTGAGACAATTGAATATACAGGATTCGCTGAATGCCAGATTGTATTTGGACGCTTGACCTGGCAGGAGAAAATAGCGTAACCGGCCTGACAGCCGGTTTTTTATTTGTGTCACGGTGTGGGAATCTCACGCAAATGAAAGATTGGCCAATCACCCCTCTGAACCAATAATGATCGAAAGTAATCAAAACACTTGGGAATGGAGACACTTTTACCGTCGAAATGGGGTGGAGATCTTGAGTAAGCAAAACAAATTGGTGGTTTTTAGATTATTGGTTACCCTGCTGGTCTTGGGGATGATGTTTGCTGGAGCACCCGGTGGCCTTGCGATCCGTGCTGAGGAGGATCCGGCAAGCCTGGAGAATTTGCAGCAGAGCTCCGAGGGGATCCCCGAAGGCTCAATCCTGTCAGAGCCCGAGTTAACCGAACCGACTGAGCCGGCTACGGAACCGAGCACGGAACCCACCACGGAACCGTCCACGGAGCCCACGACTGAGCCGACCACGGAGCCCACCACGGAACCGTCCACGGAGCCCACGACTGAGCCGACCACGGAGCCGTCCACAGAGCCCACAACAGAGCCTGCTCCAGACACAGACGGATTGGCTGACTTACCCTTGATGACCGGTGGTGCCATGCTTGCCACAGCATCGGCCGAACCGGCAAAACTGATTTTCACCTTTGACGAGACGACCCTCCGGCAAGTCAATGAGCTGTTGCCAATTTTCAATGCGGCAGGTTATCCGGCGACGAGTTATGTGGCTGTCGATTCAGTCAAAGGAACCGATCCGACCAAGCTACATTTGTCAGATCTGAATCGCCTTTATGATGCAGGCTGGGATATTGCCATCCGCCGCTCATATAGCCTGTCCGATCCCATTGAAACAATCCGGACCAAGTTCGTCGGTGATTTGAATTGGATCATGTATAATGTCGGAGCCAGGGGGGCCTTCCATATCGCCTATCCCTCCGCCGGACCCACAACAGCCATCGTTGATATGCTCAAGTCAATCGGTATCCTGACAGCCCGGACCGCCATTAACGGCACCCTGACAGTCCCGGTTGGTGCGGCTGGCAGCGATGCCTATTATTACTTGCCAGTCAAATTCCTGTCGAGTGGTGATACCAGTGTCCAATCGATCAAAAATTCGATCGATGATGCGGTCACTTCAGGCAATACGATCATCCTCCGGGTGACCGACAGCATCGCTACAGGCGACTTGAGCACCATTGTGGCTTATGCTCAGGCTTATGATGCCAATGACCAGCTGGAGGTCATGACCGTCAGCAGCTGGTATGCCTGGCAGACCGGAACAACACCGCCACAGGTGCCAGCTGCGCCTGATGTCACGGTTGATGATCTGGCCAATCTGGTCACAGGCATGGCAGCGGGCATGGAATACAGTCTGGATGGTGCCGACTATGTCGCCTATGATCCAGTGGTTTTCAATGCCATCGATTTTTCCGGTTCCCATATTCTTTATGTCCGATATGCGGCAACCGCTCAGAATCCGGCCAGTCTGGCCACCAAGCTGGTTTTTACAGCCAATCCGGCATCTCTCGGCGCCAAGCTGATTTTTACCTTTGATGATGGCTGGCTGGATCAAGCCACCCAGGCTTTGCCGATTCTCTACAAGGCTGGCTTCAAAGCAACGGCTTATGTCACTCGCTATTATTCCATAGGCACCAATCCGGAATACATGCATGTTGCGGACCTGCAGACGCTCTATGCCAATGGCTGGGATATCAGCAACCATACCACCAATCACAATACGCTGCCGGCGGATGCGGATGAAGCGACGCTGAATGCCATTGTGCAATCCTATGTCGATAACCAGGAGTGGATTGCTTCGACCATTGGAGCCCGTGGGGCCTATCATGTGGCCTATCCCTCTGGTGTTTTTTCAAGTGACCTGATTGCCCGGCTCCAGGCTATTGGTGTCCTGACCGGCCGGACAACCATCCAGGCCAATATTGAGACACCTGTTGTAGATCCTGCGAAATTCTATGAACTGAACAACAAATCCGTGAGCAGCGAATCTGGCAGCATCGACCGGGCCAAAGCCGCCATCGATGCCGCCGTCCAGGACGGAACAACCATCATCCTGATGATTCACAAGGTCGAGCCTGAATTTGGATCCCTGGTTGTAACCGTCGACGATTTCCAGAATATCGTTGACTATGTGAAAGCCTATGTCAATAACGATCAACTCGATGTGGTCACCATGAGTGAATGGTACTTTGGCCAGACCAATACGCATCCACCGGTGCCGGAAACGCCACCCGCCCCGGTCATCATTGGCGACGATGCCTATAATACGGTCAAAGGCATGGCTCTGGGCATGGAATATGATTACGATGGTGCTGGCTATGTCAGCTATGATCCGGCGGTCTTCAGCAGCCTCAGTCTGACCGGAAACCATGTCCTGAAGGTGCGCTATGCAGCCAGTGGCATCAATCCTGCCGGACCAGAGACGATCCTGACCTTTACCGCAAACACGACCGACCCGCCAACCGAGGCGCCTGCCAAATTGTTGTTCACGTTTGACGGTGACTGGAAGGGCCAGCTGGTCAATGCCTTCCCGATTCTCGAAGCAGCCAATTTCAAAGCCACGACCTATATCATGCGCGATGCCGCACAAAGTGGTGATCCTCTGCTGATGAACCTGGCCGAGCTTAAACAGTTGGCCGCTGCCGGCTGGGATATCGGCAATCATACCGCTACACACAATGACAATGGTCTTTCGACCGATCCGGCTGTCCTCAGTGAATTGCGGACGGATTATCTGGTGAACCAGACCTGGATCCACGATGAAATCGGCTCGCCAGGTGCCTATCACGTGGCTTATCCTTCTGGCAGATTTACGGATGCTTTGATCGATATCCTGCAATCGATCGGTGTCCTGACAGGTCGGGCAACGATTGAAAACATTCAGCCCGTCCCCATCACAGTGCGCGATGACTATTTCAAGCTGCCGGTCGAACCCTTCTCCAGTGATCCGCGGTATGACGATCTTGGCGGGGTCAAGCGGGCGATTGATGCGGCGGTCCGCGACGGTTCCACTGCCATCATTTTCATGAACCAGGTCCTGCCAGCCTATACCCAGGATGGTTGTGTCACGGTCGAACAATTCCAAAGTGCAGTCAACTATGCCAAGGCCTATGTGGACCAGGGCTTGCTGAGTGTGATGACCATCAGTGACTGGTACGACTGGCAAATCGAGCATTATCCTCTGGAACCCGAAACCACCTATACCGTCACCTTCGATAGCCAGGGCGGCAGTGCCATCGATCCGGTAGCCGTTTTGGTCGGGACGACCCTCACCGCTCCGGTGCCGCCGACCCGCGACAGCTTTGTCTTTGCCGGCTGGACGGTCGATGCAGCCGGTACTGATGCCTGGAACTTTGCGACCGATCTGGTGACCTCGGACCTGACCTTGTATGCCCAATGGACCTCGGTCCAGTATACCGTCACCTTCGATAGCCAGGGCGGCAGTGCCATCGATCCGGTAGCCGTTTTGGTCGGGACGACCCTCACCGCTCCGGTGCCGCCGACCCGCGACAGCTTTGTCTTTGCCGGCTGGACGGTCGATGCAGCCGGTACTGATGCCTGGAACTTTGCGACCGATCTGGTGACCTCGGACCTGACCTTGTATGCCCAATGGACCTCGGTCCAGTATACCGTCACCTTCGATAGCCAGGGCGGCACGCTGGTCAGCCCGGTCACCGTTCAAGGTGGCACCTCGATCAATGCACCCAGAAATCCCACCCGGACGGGTTACATTTTCATCGCCTGGTTCACTGCCGCCAGTGGTGGTGATCCAATCCTTTTCCCATATACCGTCCAGGCGAGTGTCACCTTCTATGCCCATTGGCTCATCAATAAAGTAAGCACGGTCACAGCCGCTTCCGAATCCTTTGACAAAATCAGAATCAGCTGGGCCGCGGCCAGTGGCGCGGAAAACTATTATATCTATCGTTCCAGTTCCAAAAAGGGACCTTATACCTTAGTCAGTCCGGCAGAAGGCTTACAGACGTTGACATTTGTCGATTCTGGTTTGACATTGGGCAGAACCTACTATTATGTTGTCAATGCCGCTGCTTCGAACGGAACCAGCCTGGTCTTCAACAGCAATTCTTCCGTTGTTTCAGCCAGCCCGGCCTTAGGTCCCGTACTCAATCTACAGGCCGTAAGAACCAGCAACTCCATCCAGTTGAGTTGGGATTCTGTCAGTGCGGGAACAAATACGGTTGGCTATGAAGTGTACCGTTCAACAAAAAAAACCAGCGGCTTTGCATTAGTCGGAACGGTCAACGTCACAAACTTCACCAACTCCATCTCGACAAAGACCACTTATTACTATAGGGTTCGCGCTTTCGTGCAAATAGGTGGAACAAAGTACTATGGTGGTTATTCTGCCATCACGTCTGCCTGAATCAGGCAGGATCGGCAGCATCTGGTGCTGCCAGATCAGAATCGGGGACGGTCATGACGGCCGTACCCCGATTTTTTTCTGACCAGCACCACACTGATCTCAAGCGCCATTCATTTCTTGCAGGCAGATAACATCCAGAGAAAATGATGGGGCTGTCAGTATAGTGGTCTTTTTTTGTTTCTCAGCAGATCTGCTGAGCCAAGTATAGCGCTCAAAATTATCATACGCTTTATAATTTGACAAAATTTCCACGTCAATGGACTGGCCGATGCAATAACTTCCCAGTCCTTGCGAGTTGACCACAGCAATTGTATGAAGCACGCTCAGTTTTGCTGGATTGGACCTGTAAATTCGCATCAATCCGGTGCTTTCACAGGAAATTGATATCTTATGCGAAGCCTTTTGTCTATATATTGACACGATCAAATGGGCGGCCTCCGCTTTGGCCCAGTTCTGTCAAGAGGATTAAAATTGCAAAAGTCATTTTTCTGATAATTTTAGATTATGAACTTTTTATTACTTGACATGCATTCTTTCATGTCGTATTTTTGGCGAAGCGAAACACAGTTGCGATCATTATGGTCGAAAGGCCAGACCCGTCAGCTTGTATATGCATTGTGTGACCAGGAAGTCGCAAGGACTAGAGTCTGAAAGTGCCAATAACCCTGGCCGGATCAGATGAAGGTTGGAACTTCTGTACCTGCAAAAAAGCATCGGTTAGCGAATTTCCTTCCGCTGACAAAGGCAAAACAGTCAAAAGACTGCGACGTAAAGCTATAGGGCCTCTGGGAGATCTCTCCCGTGGCAGCCAGTTACCAAACCAGGAGGGTATCATGTATTTTACGCGCCAAAAAATCAATGTCTTATCCGCAATTGTTGCTATGATGATCGTTATATCGATGGGTGCCATGACGGTTGACGCTCATACCGATCGCAGCAAGAAGACCAAACCCACAACCGTGGTGACAACAGCCATTCAAGTCACGACGACCGCTCCGACTACTGTTGCGACAACTGCCCCAACGACCGCTCCGACCACTGTACCGGAAAATTCCCTGCCGGCTGCTGAACATGTCTACTATGTTGATCCTGCCGGCAGCGATACGGGGACTGGGTCAGCGCTCTCACCTTTTAAAACCATCCAGAATGCCATCAATAAGGCCACTGCCAATACGCTGATCGTTGTCAAAAGTGGCCAGTACAATGAAAAATTGAAAATCTCTGGTAAAACAGGTTTGGCCATCGTCAATGCTCCCTCGGAAAAGCCTGTGATCACTGGGGCAGGATTCACCAGTGGCTATCTGGTGAGCATTGAAACCAGTTCTGATATCCAATTCAGTGGCTTTGATTTGACAGGCTTCTCGGCGGCTGATTTTGAAATGATTTACATCAAGAACGGCAGCAATGATATTGAAATCAGCAATTGTGTGATTCACGATTTTGGTGTGACAACCTCAAGCGGCAATGCCCATGCCATTCTGGCCAAAAGCACAACGGATACCGTCATGCGCAGGATCCAGATCAAAAACAATACGGTTTTCAATAGCAATACCGGCTATTCTGAAGCGATCACCGTGCAGGGAAATGTTGATGGATTTGAAGTCATGGGCAATACAATCCATGACGGCACCAATATCGGAATTGATATCGCTGGTTTTTACAATAATACTTGTACTGATCCAGCCTTGAATCAGGCTCGAAACGGTCTGGTATCCGGTAACCTGGTCTATAATCTTTACTGCCCCTATGCCACCTGTGCTGGAATTTATGTCGATGGTGGCCGCGATACGGTCATTGAAAACAATATCGTCCATGATTCCATGTGTGGGATCGAAGTCGGCTGTGAAAATGCGTTTGACTACTCCCATCCGACCTACCCCAGTGTGGTCAGCGGCATAGTGGTCAGAAACAATCTCATTTATAACAATTCAAAAACCGGCCTGGGCAATGGCGGCTATGACGGGACCAATACGGGCAAGGTCATCAATACCCAGATTTATAACAATACCTTCTACAAGAACAATTTCGAGATCATCCTGGACTACTGTGACAATGTCAGCATCACCCGCAACATCATCGTAAACCCGGGATCAGGCTACTATTATATTTATAATGGCCTGACCGGAATGGCGACAAATATTATGGCCGATGACAATGTCTATTATGGGTCAAATGGTTCCGGCAAGTATAAATTGAACGGCAAATATGCCTATAGTCTGACAGAATGGCAATCGAAATTTGCCCTGGACCTGAATTCAAGGTTTGTCGACCCACAATTTGCTGATCCTGCCTCAGGCAATTTCTCTCTCACGGCCAGCTCTCCAGTCACAGGCTATGGAGCCAATCTGTCCTAAAACAGTGACTAAAACTGTCATGAGATAAAGCACGGGGCTGTCACTTGTCAAAGTGGCAGCCCCGTTGCAATGTCGTTTCAATCTGGCAATGGTCAACGTCGAGCATCTGGTCCATGCCCTCAAGCCCGCTCCAGTGCCTCCTTGAGCAGCTCATTGAGCAGCTGCGGATCGGC
>CAZCMX010000021.1:0-33817 GCA_964499985.1 uncultured Mageeibacillus sp. | reverse complement strand
TTCTCCGCCACAAAAAAACCACACGAAAGTGTGGTTTTTTTTGTGGCGGAGAAGGTCTTCTCACGCCAAACAATAACCGCCGCGAGGCGGTTTTCACGAAAGTGTGGTTTAGATTCGTTTGCAGGTGATTTTGGATCATCTGTTGCCCTGGGAAAAAGGGTGTTATGATGTTTAGAATCAACTTTTGGAGGAGCACCGATTATGCCTTATCTTGAACTGAAAACATCAAAGAAATTAACTGATTTGGAAAAAATCTCTCTTCGGAAGACATTTGGCGAACTCATTTCAATAATCCCGGGAAAATCTGACCAAAATCTAATGATCGCCATCTGTGATGGATACGATCTGTCGTTCAAAGGTACACAAAGCGAAGCAACGGCCTATATTGAAATAAAAATGTTCAAGGCATCCTTGTTTGAATTAAAGGCAGAATTAACCCGGAAGATTTTTCAATTGCTGGAAGATGAATATGGTATTGCCAGCCAAAATGTCTATTTGAATGTCATCGAATACGACAGTTGGGGATACCAGGGAGATTTACATCAATAAGTTTGTTCCAATAGGAATGGATATGGGATTACTATATTCAACACCCAAAATGAAACGAAATTCAGATCATTTCTAACCGCTATTACAAGCGGTTTTCAATTTGCCGATTATGATTCAGCTGTCCCTCGGACTGGTGGTGATCGAAATGGGATTAGATGTATTGTTTGTTCGTAGCCATCGGTAAGCATTCGGGCCTGACGTTTGTGCAGTCTTTTGACACGACAGGACAGGTTGTCATTAAAAAGCGATCCTATAAAAATGCAAAGAATTTTGTGCGTTGATCTGGCGCTTAGAACATGGGTTTTATGCCCAAAGTGATAATCGTCTCTCATCATCAGAAAACCCCTCGGTTATAAACCGTAATCTATAGGTTTAAGAACTGATTTCAAACCACTTTCGATAATACACATGCCATCGCTCTTACTCGAATATGACTAAAAGTGCGGGTTAGCTACCAAATCAGGCGCTGATAATCTGAATTTCACACGAAGAGACCTAGAAATTTCAATGTTATCCCGAGATGGTTTTGCTTGTGAATTGAAAATGATATGTTTATGAATTCGAGGGTGATCGACGTTGGTGGTAAAACATATAATCCGATTTGCTTCTGTTCATTTAGGTTTTCAATCCGTTTCCGGATCAATCTTTACCCAGAATTCACCTGCCGTTCATCGAACCATGACAGAACGATGTTATCGTTTAGATGTGAGCCATGTCGTGCTCTTTTCATAAGACCGGTTGATTGCGGTCAACGGACAATCCCCAGCGAACTGATGCGAGGGGATTTTTGTTTGTGAGTGGCTTGATTGTGAGTGTCGCCATTTGACCGGCAAGCTTTGCGCAATCCTTCCCACTGTCTGAGCAAGATGCGTTTGCAGCTTGCCGGTTCGACTCTGCTATACTGATTCTATCGGACCAGGAACACTTGCTTTTGCCGGAGGTCATCATGCTGGACTATCCCTATCTCAAATTGCTCTCCCGAGATTATCCGACGATCCAGACGGCTGCTGCGGAGGCGATCCGCCTCCAGGCGATCATGAGCCTGCCCAAGGGCACGGAGTTCTTCTTCAGTGACCTGCATGGCGAACATGAGGCCTTCATCCATCTGCTGCGCAGTGCTTCGGGTTTTATCCGCAACAAAATCGATGACTTGTTCACCAAATCAGTCTCTAAGGCGGATCGGGTGGCACTCTCGAACTTGATCTATTATCCGGAAAAGGAGCTCGACCGCCTTGATCTCGAGGGCCAGGACTTGCTGGACTGGTGCCGGATCACGGTTTATCGCCTGCTGGAGGTCAGCAAGACCGTCTCGGCCAAATATACCAGGCATCAGGTCAGAAAGAAATTGCCGCCCCAGTTTGCAGCGATCATGGATGAACTCCTGCATGTGGATACGGCAAGCAAGGCGCAGTTTTATGAGGCGAGTGTCCGATCGATTGTCGAGACGGGGATGATGAAGGATTTCATCGCCAGCTTATGCGTCCTGATCCAGCAGCTGGCGATCGACAAGCTGCATATTATCGGCGATATTTTCGATCGTGGACCGCGGGCGGATGCGATCATGAATGCCCTGATCGATTTCCATGATGTCGATGTCCAGTGGGGGAACCACGATATACTCTGGATGGGGGCGGCAGCGGGCAGCCTGGCCTGTATGGCCAATGTGATCCGGCTCGGAATCAGTTACAACAGCTTCGATGTGCTTGAGGATGGCTATGGCATCAATCTGCGCCCGCTTTCAGTGTTTGCCGCGCAGGTTTACCGTGATGATCCCTGCCGGATCTTTGCGCCCCATATCCTGGACGAGAACAAATACGATCCGGTCGATGTCCATCTGGCGGCCAAGATGCACAAGGCGATGGCGGTGATCCAGTTCAAATTGGAAAGCCAGCTGATTGCCAAGCACCCCGAATATCAGATGGACAATCGCCGGCTCTTGGAAAAGATCGATTTTGCGGCGGGGACACTGACCCTGGATGGCACCTTGCATGCTTTGAAGGACACTCGTTTCCCGACCATCGACCCGAATGACCCGCTGCGCCTGATGCCCGAGGAGGAAGACCTGATGATGACCCTGGCCGCCTCGTTC
Organism: uncultured Mageeibacillus sp.; assembly: GCA_964499985.1. Lineage (GTDB taxonomy): Bacteria > Bacillota > Clostridia > Saccharofermentanales > UBA5734 > UBA5734. The sequence continues at coordinate 31,179 of CAZCMX010000021.1, read as the reverse complement.
CGGCACAGTGAAAAGCTGCAGCGCCATATCCGGTTCCTTTATCTGCAGGGCGGCACCTATAAGCGGATCAATCACAATTTGCTCTATCATGGCTGCATCCTGATGACGCCGGAGGGTGAATTTGAAACCGTCACATTCGGCGCAGACACTTATGCCGGCAAGGCCTATCTGGACCATATTGATGCGGTCGTTCGCCGCGGTTATTTTGCACCACCGCACTCCCAGGAACGCTATGATGCCCGCGATTTCATGTGGTATCTGTGGTGCGGCCCGCATTCACCGTTATTTGGCAAGAACCGCATGGCGACCTTCGAGCGGTATTTCCTGGCTGATAAAGCGACCCACAAAGAGCATATGAATGCCTATTACAAGCTGCAGGATGACCGTGCGGTCTGCGAAAAAATCCTGCGCGAATTTGACCTGGATCCGGCCTATGCCCATATCATCAATGGACATGTGCCGGTCAAGCTCAAGGCTGGGGAAAGCCCAGTCAAGGGGGGCGGCTTGCTCTATGTCATTGATGGCGGTATTTCCAAGGCCTACCAGACGACGACAGGGATTGGCGGCTATTCCCTGATCTTCAATTCACGGTATCTGGCCCTGGCAGAGCACTCCCCATTCCATATTGATGCCGACAAGCGGCCGGTCGACCTGTCGCCGGTGGTCAAAATTATCGAAAACATGCCGCAGCGCATTACCGTGGCGGATACGGATGAAGGGAAGGAGATGGCCAGGCAGGTCGAAGAGCTGCAGGACCTGATCCAGGCCTACCGGGCTGGTTTGCTCGAGGAGCGCGCCTGACAGCAGCACCAGTGGCGTCGATCCATGTTCAAATTGGATTGCAACGGTTGTCGCGGGGCTTGTTAAACTCGAGTCAGAGGGTGCTTCTGGATTTTTCTGACAGATAGAGTCCGGCCAGGATCATGGCCGCTCCAGCAATGGTCAGCCAAGTGATGGGTTCATGTAAAATGAGCGCGGCAAAAAGTGTTGTCATGACCGGAATCAGATAGATGTACTGGTTGGTCTTGACTGGACCGATCGCCTGGATGGCGCGGTTCCAGAAAATGAAGGCCAGGGATGAGGCCACAATGCCGAGGTAGAAAAGGCTGGCAATGCCTTGACCCGTCAGGCTTTCCGGGATGAGGGGCACTCCGCTGAGCGCCAGCATCAGGGACAGCGCAAAAAATCCATAAACAAATACTTTGCGGGTGAGCTGGATCAGGGTATAACCGGCACCTGTTTTGAGCATGAAGACGGAATAGACGGCGAACATCAGGGCTGCACCGATGGCCAGAAGGTCTCCGATGGGTTCAACCCCTTCCAGCTGGCTGCCATTGATGATGATGATCAGAACGCCCAGATAGGCCGTAACCAGGCCGATGACACCCTGGAGTGTGAAGAAGGGTGTTTTATAAACCAGCCGGGATAGGATGCCGGTCATGAATGGGATGGTGGCGACAATCAGGCTGACATTGGAGGAATATGTCCATTGCAGGGCGCTGTTTTCAAAAACAAAGTAGCTGGCCAAGGCAGTGCCTATCGCCAGGAACAGGAGTTCTTCGCGCAACGAAACCGGCTTTTTGAACCGGGGATGGATGATGCTTAAAAAGATGATGGCAATGATGAAGCGGCCCAGCAAGATCTGCAGGGGCGCCATCTGGTCCAGAAGCCATTTGCTGATGATGAAGGTGGAACTCCAGATTGTAATCGTGATGAACGCAAGCAGGTGACCTTTCACGGCAGGTGACATCAATAACCTCATTTCACCGCGCTGCCACATTGGGGGCAGAAACGGGTATTGGCAGAGAGGGGTGTGCCGCATTCGGCGCAAAAACAGGTGCCGGGTGCCGGCTGATGGCGGGGTAAGTCCCGGCCAGATTTGCGATTCATGAGCACAATCAGCAGGATGCCGATTGCGACCAGGACCAATTGGCCCAGGTTGGGCTCGACTTCTCGCTCCAGGCCATTGATGAAAGGGGCTGCCGGCCAGTAATAGACGGTGCTTTCGACTTTGATGCCCATATCTCCGCCCCGGCGTGTGGTATGTCCGGCATGAACCTCTCCATCCGCATCGGTGAAGGTGTAGTCAATCGACCACTCATAGCGTTTGTCGGCCGAATATTGATTGTCTGCGCCACCGACCCGGCGCGTATTCACATCGGCATAGGTTGTTTCCCCGATAAAAAACAGGGCGAACCGACTGGCCCCGAGCAGGATCATGGCCAAGCCAAGCAAGGAAATGAGAATGCGGGCCAGAGGGCCATTGCCTTTGGAATTTCGTTTGATCCGACTCATCTGTATGTCTCCTCTGATCAGGCGTTTCTATGATCTGGGATCAAAAATCAGGGATAAATATAAACAGGTGTGCCGACTGGGCAGATCGGCCAGAATAAATCCATGACATCATTTTCAGTGCAATGCAGCCGGCTGTCTGGCAACCGGGCAGCAAAACACTCAGACAAAAGATCAAGCCCATGATCAAAATACCCTGTCGACAGGCGCGGTTACCGTTTGAATGAAATATTTTCATCTTCATTGGATTAATTTTAAGATTAATAAATCCGACTGGCAAGTTGTTCTTTTGTGGCAGTAAAAGTTCTAAAATAGGATTAGATAGCTGCGTACCAGACGGATGGCTGACCAAATACCGGTCAAACCAGGCATCAGCCGGGCAAACCAGGCATCAGCCAGGAAATCTTGACTGGCGGTGTGTGTTCCGGCAAGGATCGGAGGGACACTCATGAAATGGCAGGGCAGAAGAACCAGTTCCAATGTGGAAGACCGGCGCGGCAGGGGCGGTTCGCGTACAGTGATCGGAGGCGGACTGGGGATCGGCACGATCGTCCTCTTCATCGTCATTGCCCTGATGGGTGGCAATCCCGCCGATCTGCTGCCGGGTGTCCTGAACCAGCAGCAAGAAGTGCCGGCTGGCACGTACCAGGGGACGGCCGAGGAGGAAGAGCTCGCGCAATTTGTCTCGGTGGTTCTGGCCGAGACCGAAGATGTCTGGGCAGCGCTTTTTGCCGATGCTGGCCAGACGTATGAAAACCCCAAACTGGTTTTGTACTCGGGCACCGTCGAGTCGGCCTGTGGAGTCTCCGGTGCTTCAACCGGTCCATTCTATTGTCCCGGGGACCAGAAGGTCTACATCGACCTGAGCTTTTTCCAGGAGCTGAAAACAAAGTTCAAAGCCCCCGGTGACTTTGCGATCGCCTATGTCGTTGCGCATGAAATCGGCCACCATGTCCAAAACCAGCTGGGGATCACCAAGCAGGTTTTCGACTTGAAGCCGCAGCTCAGTGAAGCGGAATTCAACCAGTATCTGGTGCGGCTGGAGCTGCAGGCCGATTATCTGGCTGGTGTCTGGGCGCATTATGCCCAGCGGGCCGAACTCTTGGAGCCTGGAGATCTGGAGGAGGCCCTCGCTGCAGCCAGTGCGGTGGGGGATGACCGGATCCAGAAACAGGCCTATGGCTATGTTGTCCCGGACAGCTTCACCCATGGCACCTCCGAGCAGCGCAGCCGCTGGTTCCAGAAGGGCTTTACGGCAGGCACGATCGAGGATGGCGACACCTTCAATGCCTCTGTACTGGGCTTGCCTGGGCGGGCAGCCTGAGAAAGCAGGTTCAGAGCATGAATATTCCGCAGAAAAAGCATCAGCGGCCGTCCCTGAAATCGCATCTGAAAAACAAGCATCTGGCAGACAGCTTCCGTTATGCCGCAGAGGGGATCTGGACGGCCTTTTTGCATGAACGGGTGTTCACCATCGAATTGCTGGCGGCTGTGGCGGTGGTCCTTTTGGGTCTGGCCTGGCAAGTCAGCCGGCTGGAAGGTGCGGTCCTGGCGATTTGCATCACCCTGGTTCTATCCGCCGAATGTCTCAACAGTGCGCTGGAGCGGATGGTGGACCTGGTGACACCGGATTATCATCCCCTGGCCAAGCAGATCAAGGATCTGGCGGCCGGGGCGGTCCTGATCACGGCCATCGGTTCCGTGATCATTGGCCTGCAGATCTTCGGGCCCCGCTTCCTGACTCTCCTGGCCGGCCTTGGCTGGGGCTTCTGAGGGACTGGGCAAGGCGCTCCTGTTTTTCCAGCCGCACATCCAGCTTGGCCACGGGCATGGCAATCTCATTGGCATCGAAGCTGTTTTTGATTTGTTCCAGCAGGTCATGGTAGATATTCCAATACAGGGCGGTCGGACACCAGGCCCGCAATGCGAAAACGAGGGTGCTCTCACCCTGGCGCAGCAGGCGGCAGAACGGCTCCGGCTGTTGCAGGATATCCGGATGGCTCCTGGCATGCCCGAGCAGCAGTGATTTGATCTGCTCCAGGTCGACGGCATGCGGCGTGGAGATTTCGAGATTGAGCCGGCGCATAGGTTCGCTTGTATAATTCGTGATGGCTGCATTGGTCAGGTTGCCATTGGGCAGGGTGATCACCTGGTTGTCGGGCGTCATCAGGATGGTGTAGAAGACATTGATCTCCCGCACGGTTCCGGCGCCGTCTTTGGTATCGACATAGTCACCGACCCGGAAGGGCTTGAAGATCAGGATGATCAGGCCGCCGGCCAGATTGCCCAGGGCCCCCTGCAAGGCCAGGCCGATGGCCAGGCCAGCCGAGCCGAGCACCGCCAGGATCGAGGTCATGGGGACACCGATCATATTGGCCGCGGTCAGGACCAGGATGATGATCAGGACGATCTTGAGAAAACTGCGGATAAAACTCTGCGCGCCAGGATCCATCCGGGAAAATCCCGGTGACCGCCCCATCCGCTTGGACAGGAATTGGATCAGCCGGTAGCCAATCAGGACCAGAAGCAATGCCAAAACCAGATTCAGACCGGTTGTCGTTGCAAAGCCGACTGTTTTGTCGATCATTTCCTGTACCATGTCAATCTCCTGTGGGTTTTGCTCTGTTCCCCATCATAGTACAAAAAACCAGCAGTTGGCAAAACGGTCCGGGAGCGTCAACCTTGCAACTGAACTGTAGCGCTGTTGGTCATCCGACTGAAACATGACTTTGATATGCTGTAGACATGACAATTCTGCCTGCCCAGCGTTTTGCAGGGGCCTTGGCCGGAACTTTTGCAGCAGCCAGGACATAAGGAAGACCCGATAAACATGAAAAAGACCGCTCAAATCCATCCGGAACCGCAGCCAATGCCTGATCAGCCCAGGAAAATCCGGCCCGGCAGGCCGCCGCGCCGCCTGTCCCGGCTATGGCTGGGCCTGCTGCTTGTCGTCATCCTGGTCGGAACGGTTGCGGGATTTCCCGTGATCCAGGACCTGGCCAGTCAGGCACGTCCGGACCAGGACCCTGGCCAGACTGCGACCAGCTCATCCGGCACTGTCTCTGATGGCAGCGCCAGCGAAACAACCCCGCTGCCCAGTCAGAGCGAGCAGCTGGTTCTGACCCCGACCCCGAGTCCCAGTCCGGCACCGACACTTACACCTACGCCAACTCTGACGCCGAGCCCCACCCCTTCACCCAGTCCGGCGCCAACCCCAACCCCCAGCCCGACCCCGACACCTACGCCAACCCCAACGCCGATACCCACCCCCACCCCCACACCGGAGCCCACGCCGGTGCCTGAGCCCGCTGAGCCGGTCCGGGCTGGTGCTTCCCAGTCGAGAATTGTCGGCTACTTTGCCGGCTGGAAAATTGCCGAAGGCTTTGACCCATCCCAGATCGATGTGAGCGAGCTGACCCATATCAACTATGCCTTTGCCAAGATCAGCCCGGACAATAAGATCACGATGGGCTATCCCAAATATGACCCGCAGAATTTTGCCGCGCTCCGGCAGCTGAAAAAAAAGAAACCCGAGCTGAAAACCTTGATTGCAGTGGGCGGCTGGGATTGGTCGGAACGTTTTTCCGATGCAGCCCTGACAAAGGAATCGCGCCAGACCTTTGCCGACAGCTGTGTGGCCTTTATGATCGAGCATGGCTTTGACGGCATCGATATCGACTGGGAATATCCTGTCCAGGGCGGTGCTTCGGACAATGTGCGGCGGCCGGAGGACCGGGAGAACTTCACTTTGCTGATGGAGACCTTGCGCAAGAAGCTGGATGCGCGGTCTGCAGCGGATGGCAAGCCCTATCTGCTGACCTTTGCCGGTGGCTGCTATACCACGTATATCAAAAACACTCAGCTCGATGAGCTCGGTGAAATTGTCGATTTCGCCAATCTGATGACCTATGACCTGCATGGCACCTGGGATGTCCGGACCGATTTCAATGCACCTTTGTATCCCCCCGACCGTTCCTCCGCATTGCAGGTCAACTGGTCGGTGGACAAGACGGTCAATCTCTGGCTTAATGCCGGGATGCCTGCGGCAAAAATAGTCGTTGGGATTCCGTTCTATGGCATGAAATACACCAATGTCACCAGCTCTGACCAGAATGGCTGGTACCAGGCCTATAGCGGTGGCTGGGCCATTTCCTATAAGGATATCGCGGAAAAATACCTGACCAATGCCAATTTCAAACGGTATTTCCATCCCCAGGCCAAAGTGCCCTGGCTATTTGATGGGTCAACCTTCATCAGCTATGACGATGCAGAATCGATTGACTGGAAGGTCAACTATATCCAGGAGCGGGGCCTGGGAGGGGCCATGTTCTGGCAGATCACCCAGGACAATGGAGAGCTGCTGGCTGCCCTCGCCGACGCCATGAATGACTGAAAACGAGGCGGATTGGCCAATCAAACCAAGCGAACCGCAAACAACTGACCAGGATTTGCCTAATCTGCGAAAATTTTAAATCCGGAAACGTTGACGTTGCTTCGTTAACGTTTCCGCTGGATCATTCAGCCGGATCCTTTCATTGTAGTTGCAAAAAAATGGGTCTATAATTTTTATTTGGTTATCCAATACAACAGAGAGGAGATGTTTATGACAAACATCCTCTACCTCATGATCGTCCCCCTGATTTTTGCGATCCTGATGCTGTTGGTCCGTAACCAGACCGTCCAGAAGGTCCTGGCAACGGTCGCCTCGGTGCTACTGATCGGCGGTACCCTGGCGACGGTATTCCAGTACTATACGGATCCCACCATCTACTATCTGGTCAGCTCGGAACTGATCAATATTGTCATGATGGGCATCGAACTTGTGATGGCTGGCTATATCATCAGCATCGGCATCAGGCGCAAGCAGCCGCTGATTGTGCTTTTCTCCGTGATCCAGACCCTGGTTCTGGTCTGGTTTGAGCTCGGTGGCTCCCATCGCAGCGGTGAAATGTCGCATCACCTCTTCATCGACAAGCTCAACCTGATGATGATTGCGATCATTTCAATCGTCGGCAGCCTGATCATTGTCTACAGTGTGCCTTATCTGCACAAGCACCATCACCATCACCCCGAGCAGCCTGAGCGGATCCAGAAATTCCTGGCTCTGCTGTTTGTCTTCCTGACTGCGATGTATGGCATCATGCTCAGCAATGACCTGGTCTGGATATTCTTTTTCTGGGAGCTGACCACGCTTTGCTCGTATCTGCTGATCCGCTATCCGGATTCGCCGGAGGCGCATACGAATGCCCTGCGGGCCCTCAATCTCAATCTGCTGGGCGGTGTCTGTTTCATCCTGGCGATCGCCTACCTGGGGATCGAATATGGGGCGACTGAGCTGACCGTCATCTTGAACCTGGCCGGCTCTGCCAAGCTGATCGTGCCGGCCACCCTGCTGGCGATCGCCGGCCTGACGAAATCGGCCCAGATGCCCTTCTCGCGCTGGCTGCTGGGCGCCATGGTGGCGCCGACACCCTCTTCGGCTCTTTTGCACTCCTCGACCATGGTCAAGGCCGGCGTCTATCTGCTGATCCGGATCAGCCCCCTCCTGGCCGGCAACTATGCCGGCCTGCTGGTGATTGTCATTGGAGGGGTGACCTTCCTGGCGACCTCTTTGCTGGCGATCACCCAGTCCGATGCCAAGAAGGTCCTGGCCTATTCCACCATCGCCAACCTGGGCCTGATCGTTGTCTGTGCCGGAATTGGCACCTATGAATCGCTCTGGGCGGCAGCGATGCTGATCCTGTTCCATGCCGTATCCAAATCGCTGTTGTTCCTGTCGGTCGGCACGACTGAACAATCCCTGGGCAGCCGCGACATCGAGGATATGCACGGCCTGGTTGTCAAGGCGCCGAGCCTGGGCCTGGTCATGGTTGTCGGGATCGCCGGCATGTTCCTCGCCCCGTTTGGCATGCTGATCGCCAAATGGGCAGCGCTCAAGGCGTTCATCGATTCTGGCAATCTCTATGTGGTCCTGCTGCTGGTTTATGGCAGCGCGGCAACGCTGATGTACTGGACCAAATGGCTGTCGCGCCTGGTGGCTGTGCTCCACCATGAATCGACCCTCAAGGGCAAGATCGACACCTTCGAATGGATTTCCCTTTTCGTCCATGCGGCCCTGGTCGTCATTCTTTGCATCACTTTCCCCGTTGTATCGAGCCAGATTGTCGTGCCTTACCTGGCAGACACCTTTGCAGTCACCCCCGTGGACATCATCGGTGGCGGCAACCAGGTCATCATGCTCCTGATGCTGGCGATGATCGCCATCCTGCCGTTCGGCCTGCGCCTGTTTTCCGGCATGGACACCAAGATCACATCGGTCTACATGTCCGGTATCAATCGCGGTGACAACCGCAATTTCACAAACTCCTTCGGGGGCGAATCCAAAGTCTTCATGTCCAACTGGTACTTGAACCGCTATTTTGGGGAAAAGGTTCTCCTGATGAATACGATCTACCTGACGGCCGCTTTCATGCTCGTGTTGTCAGCCTATCTGATCGGAGGCAACCTGTGATGCTCACGGAAACACAAATCAAGCTCCTGGCGCTGCTCCTCTATCTGGTGGCCGGCCCCTTCCTGGCTGGCCTGATCAATGGCCTCGACCGCAGGATCACGGCCCGGATGCAGGGCCGCGTTGGTCCGCCCCTGCTGCAGCCCTTCTATGATGTCGCCAAGCTCTGGCAGAAAGAGACGGCGGTCATCAACCATTCCCAGAATTTCTTCGTCCTGATTTACCTCATTTTCTCCATATTCACCGGGGCAATCTTTTTCCTTGGCAGTGACTTGCTGCTGATCATCTTTGCCCTCACCCTGGCTGGGATATTCCTGGTCCTGGCGGCCAATGTCGTCAATTCACCCTATAGCATCATCGGGGCAGACCGGGAGCTGCTGATGATGTTTGCCGACGAGCCAGCCATTTTGCTGACGGCTGTCGGCTTCTATCTGGCCTCCGGCACCTTTGTGGTCAGTGACCTGGTCCAAGTTGCCCAGCCGGCCATTCTCAAGCTCCCCGGGGTTTTCCTCGCCTTTGTCTATATCCTGACCATCAAGTTCAGGAAATCCCCTTTTGACCTGAGCACGTCCCACCATGGCCACCAGGAAATCGTCAAGGGCCTGACCACCGAGTTTGCCGGCAAGAACCTGGCCCTGGTCGAGATCGCCCACTGGTATGAAACCATCCTGCTCCTGGGCATGGTCTACCTGTTCTTTGCCAGCCAGTCGTTGACCTGGGCCCTGATCGGCCTGGGGGTGACTGTACTGGTCTATTTCCTGGAAATCGTCATCGACAATACGTTTGCCCGTGTCAAATGGCCGGTTGTCGTGATTGGATCATGGCTGGTCGCAGCCGCAGCAGGCATGCTCAACCTGCTGATCCTGTCCCTGCATTCCTGATGTGTGAGGTAAACGGATGAAAGTGTCAAGATCCCCCTGGATTCTCCATTACGATGCATCCAGCTGCAATGGCTGCGACATCGAGGTTCTGGCCTGCCTGACGCCGCTGTACGACGTCGAGCGTTTCGGTGTGATCAATACCGGCAATCCCAAGCATGCCGACATTCTCCTGGTCACCGGTTCAGTCAATGAACAGAACCGGCCAGTCATCCAGCAGCTCTACGAGCAAATGCCCAACCCGAAGGTGGTCGTTGCCGTCGGAATCTGCGCCACATCGGGCGGCATCTTCCGCGAATGCTACAACATCATGGGTGGGATCGACAAGGTTCTGCCGGTCGATATCTATGTCCCGGGCTGTGCCGCCCGGCCGGAAGCGATCATCGATGGGGTGGTCCAGGCCGTTGCCCTGCTCGACCAGAAATCGGCCCAATTGAAAAAAGACCGCAAGGAGGCGCGCCGCCAAGCATGAAAGACGAACAACGGATCATCAACCTGACCCTGGCTGAACTGCTGCCCCTGATCCAGCAATGCCGCGGTGAAAACTATCGCCTGGTCCAGATGCACGCGACCACACTCAAGGATGGCCGGATCGAGATGAATTACTCGCTGGTCCTTGGCGGCGCGCTGAACACGATCCGGCTGGTCCTGGAGCAAAGTGACATGCTGCCAAGCATCAGCACCTATTTCCCGGGCGCCGCTTTTTATGAAAATGAAATCCATGACCTGTTCGGGGTATTCTTCACCGACATCAATCTGGATTACCAGGGCAATTTCTACCGGATCGCCCAGAAGACGCCCTATGCGCCGTCTGCTGGCCAGACGGAAAAGGAGGCATGAGCATGGGCAAAAGAACCATTGTCCCCTTCGGGCCCCAGCATCCGGTCCTGCCTGAACCCATCCACCTCGACCTTGTGCTCGAGGATGAACGGGTCATCGAGGCGATCCCCTCGATTGGCTTCATTCACCGTGGCCTCGAGAAGCTGGTGGAGAAAAAAGATTTCCAGGAATATGTTTATGTCGCCGAACGGATCTGCGGCATCTGTTCCTTCATCCATGGCATGGGCTATTGCCAGTCGGTCGAAGGAATCATGAATCTGGAGATTCCCGAACGATCGAAATTCCTGCGCACCATCTGGTCGGAGCTGTCGCGAATCCACAGCCATACGATGTGGCTGGGCCTGCTGGCAGACGCTTTCGGCTTCGAAAGCCTCTTCATGCAGAGCTGGCGCTTGCGCGAGCTGGTGCTCGACCTGTTTGACCTGACCACCGGCGGCCGCGTCATCTTTTCAGTCTGCAAGATCGGTGGCGTCCGTAAAGATATCGATTCCGAACAGGAAAAGCGTTTCCTTGATGCGCTGGCGGAGGTCGAAAGCGGCATCCGCGAGATCAACAACACCTTCTTCAACGACCCCACGGTGCGCCACCGCCTGGTCGGTGTCGGCCTGCTGAGCAAGGAAGACGCCCATTTGCTGGGGGCAGTCGGACCGATGATGCGGGCCAGCGGAATTGCCTATGACAGCCGCCTGCTCGGTTATGCTGCCTATGGCCAGCTCGACTTTTCACCGGTCGTCCGGACTGAGGGCGACGGCTATGCCCGCTGTGTGGTCCGCGCGGAGGAGATCCTCCAGTCGATCGACCTGATCCGCCAGTGCTTCGCCCGCATGCCGCAGGGGGCGATCGACATGAAAGTGACCGGCACGCCCAATGGCGAGTTTTTTGCCCGCCTCGAGCAACCGCGCGGCGAGGTCATCTACTATACCCGTGGCAATGGCAGCAAATTCCTCGACCGGATGCGGGTCCGCACGCCAACCTTTGCCAATCTGGCGCCGCTCCTGAAGATCCTGCCTGGCTCCGAGCTGGCCGATGTGCCGCTGCAGGTCCTGACCATCGATCCTTGCATCAGCTGTACGGAGAGGTAAGCACCATGGCATTCGTACCCTTTGCCAAGACGATTTTCAAAAACCTGGTCTCGAAGCCGGCGACTCGGTTGTATCCGGTTGCTGTGCGGCCGCCTTTTGCCCGGACCCGTGGCCATATCGAGATCGATATCCAGCAGTGCATTTTCTGCGGCCTGTGCGACCGCAAGTGCCCGACGAATGCGATCACGGTGACCAAGGCCGACAAGGAATGGTCGATCCAACGCCTGCGGTGCATCCAATGCAATAGCTGTGTCGAGGTCTGCCCGAAGAAGTGCCTGGTCATGGACCCGCAGTATACCAGCCCGGCGACTGGCCAGGTGGTTGACACCTTCCATGCATGAGTACCCGATCACTGAGCGCATCGTCCAGGTGGCCTGTGCCGAGGCCATGGCCCACGGCCAGCGCAAGGTCCTGGCCATTGACCTGGTTGTCGGTGCCGATGCCGGCTATGTCGGTGACACCATCCAGCTTTATTTTGACCTGATTGCGGAAAACACCTTGTGTGCCGGAGCTGTCCTCAAGATCCGGCCCATCCGGCCCCAGCTGCAGTGCCCGGCCTGCGGCCTGTACTTTGAACGACGCCCCTTCACCTTTGCCTGCCCGGCTTGTGGAACCAATGGCCATCCGACTGCGATCGGCAAAGAGTTCTACATTGAAAGCCTGACCCTTGAACCAGCTGGCCCTGCCGGCTCGGACCCCCGGAGAATTGACCATGTTCCACTCTAGAAATTGGCGAAAAGCCCTGCCCTTTCCGCTCCGCGGCCATCGTGGCCATGGCCACGACCATGATCCGCAGCATAGCCATGGCGATGGCAGCGACCATGCGCCGGTTGCCCTGGACAGCACCCGTGAAGTCGCCGGTTATGTCCCGGCCGATAAGGTCCAGGTCATGGCGGCAATCTATGCCGAAAATGACCGCCTGGCCCAGGCCACCCAGGACCGCCTGACCAGATCCGGCATCCTCAGTGTCAATGTCATGGGGGCGCCCGGAGTCGGCAAGACCTCCACCATCATTGCATTGACGGAGCACTTGCCGGATTGGCACCATTATGTCGTCGAGGGGGATATCGAATCCGATATCGACACCCAGACCTTGCGTCAGCTCGGGGTCGAAACCTTGCAAATCAATACGCATGGTGCCTGCCATCTTGAATCGCATCAGATCGACCGAGCCCTGGCTGAGTTTGATTTTCGTGGCCCCGGCCTGATGCTGATTGAAAATATCGGCAATCTCGTCTGTCCGGCGGAAATGGTCATCGGTGAGCATATCAAGCTTTTGATCGTCACGACTACGGATGGCAGTGACAAACCCTATAAATACCCCCTGGCCTTTGAAAAGGCCGATCTGATCTTGCTCAACAAGGCCGATCTTTTGCCTTATGTCGATTTTGACCTGGCGTTTTTCATGGCTGGGGTCCGGGCCTTGAATCCGACCGTACCGGTGCTGCAGGTCAGTGCCCGCAGCAGGACGGGATTTGAACCGGTGGCGGCATGGCTCCGGCAGCGGGCGGACCTGCTTCTGCGCGACATGGCGTGAAAACGGAACGAATCCGCATCTGGGGCATCGTCCAGGGGGTGGGGATGCGTCCCTTTGTCGCCCGTCTGGCCAGAAGCCTCGGCCTTTCTGGCCAAGTCCAGAATGCCGGTGGCCATGTCGATATTGTGGTCAGCGGCCCTGCGGCTGAGCTGGACCGTTTTGCCAGCCGGCTGATGGCAGAAAAGCCGGAGCCGGCTGTCTATATCCGGGTCGCCCGGGAAGACATGGTGGCCTGGCCGCAAGAGGGCTTTGCCATCGCTGCCAGCTGTGAGGATGATGGTCTTTGTTTTCCGGCGCCGGATCTGGCCCTTTGCGCCGCTTGTGCTGCTGAACTCCGATCGGATACAGACCGCCGCCAGGGCCATCCCTTTATCAGCTGCATGCATTGTGGTCCGCGCTACAGCATTCTCGAACGGCTGCCCTATGACCGGGAACAGACCACCATGGCCGGGTTCCCGCTCTGCCCGGACTGTGCCGCTGAATACCGGACGGAGGATGACCGCCGTTTCCATGCCCAGACCATCGCTTGCCCCGCTTGCGGGCCGGTCCTGTCGTACCTGGACCGGGCAGCTCTGGCCAGCCCGGCGGTGGGCGAGCCTGGCCTGGCATCTGAGAGCCAAGAGGACGATGGTCCGCTCCAGCGGGCCATCGAAGCCATCCGGCGCGGCGAGGTGATTGCCGTCAAGGCCAATAGCGGCTTTCACCTGGTTTGTGATGCCACCCGGGAGTCTGCCGTTGCCGCCTGCCGCGAGATCAAGGGTCGTGAGCAGAAGCCGTTTGCGGTCTTGTTTGCGGACCTGGCCAGCCTGTCGGCCTTTGCAGAGCTTTCTGAGCCGGAGGCCCGTTTGCTGAGTGGCCAGGAACGACCTGTGGTCCTGGTCCGGCCGCGACAACCGGGCCAGCGGCCTGGGCCGGACCAGATGCCGGGCCAGATGCCCGGCCAGCCGGCCAAAGACCTGGCCCCTGCGACGGCCAGGAGCAGCCCCTTTCTCGGTGCCCTGCTGCCTTCAACCCCGATTCAGGCCCTGCTGGCCCAGGCCTGTGGCCCTCTGGTCATGACCAGTGCCAACCGGACCGGCGACCAGCTGATTTTCGAGGATGCGTCGATGCTGGCCTTTGCCCGGCAACAACCCCTGCTCAGTGGAATCCTGACACATGACCGGACGATCCTGACCGGGCTCGATGACTCGGTGGGGCGCTGGAATGGCCGTTTGCAGCTGCTGCGCCGGGCCCGGGGCTATGTGCCGCTGGCTATCGATATCACCGGCCGGACAACGGCCGGGCAGACCGGCAACGATCGGACGGTGCTGGCTCTGGGCGGCGATCTCAAGGCCACCGCAGCTTTCGCCACCGCCGGATTTGCCTGGCTGACGCAGCCGGCCGGCGACCTTTCCTTGCCCGATATCCAAAAGGCCTGGCAAGATCAACACAAGCACCTGGGCCGCCTGCTCGGGCAAAAACCCGACCGGGTCATGATCGATCTGCATCCGGGTTATTTCAGTGGCCAGGCAGCCCATGATCTGGCCCCGGACGGCAAAATCCAGCCGGTCCAGCACCACCATGCCCATATCGCTTCGGTCCTGGCAGAGCATCATCTGAAGGGGCCAGTTCTGGGGGTTGCTTTTGATGGCACCGGGTTTGGCACCGATGGCACAGTCTGGGGCGGCGAATTTCTGCTTTGTGAGGGTCCGTCATACCGGCGGGTGGCCCATTTCAAGGCAATCCCCCTGCCGGGTGGCGACAGCGGCATGCGTGAGGCCTGGCGCAGCCTGGCCGGCTATCTCGAGGCTGCTGGCCTGGACAGTCCGGACTGGCTACTGGATGCTGGCTGGACCGGAGGCACCCGGCAGACGGTGCTTCGGACAAGCTTTGATCTTGTCCGGGCCGCGATCCGGTCCGGCATCAATACCCTGGCCAATAGCAGCACCGGGCGCCTGTTCGATGCGGTCTGCGCCTGCCTGGGCCTGGGGCTCGTCAACCATTACGAGGGTGAATGCGGCAGCCTGCTCGAATGGCAGGCCCAAAGAGCCCGGGATATGGGCTGGGCGGCCTGGCCGCTGGCTTTCGGCCTGGCTGACCGATCTGTTGGGCAGGCAACGGATACCCCCGTCTGGATCGACCCTGCTCCCGTTTTCCGGGAGCTGGTCCGGGTTTTGCGGCTCAGGCAGGACGAGGAAACCAAAGCCCGGCTGGCTCTGGGTTTCCACCAGGCTCTGGCCGAGGCCATTGCCAGGACTGCACACGCGATCCGGACTGCGACCGGTATCACCCGGCTGGCGCTCTCCGGCGGTGTGTTCCAGAACGGCCTGCTGGTCACCCTGCTCGACGAACAACTGCCACCGCAAGGCTTTGACTTATACTGGAATGAACAAGTGCCGCCCCATGATGGCGGTATCTGCCTCGGCCAAGCCTGGCTGGGGCTTTGGACTGGAAAGGAAAACTGAACATGTGCCTGGCCATACCTGCCCGGATCAAACAATTGCGCGAAGACCATCTGGCGGTTGCCGAATATAATGGCAACCAGATCACGGTGGAAATGGGGCTGGTCGATGCTGCCGTCGGCGACTATGTGCTGATCCATGCCGGCTGTGCGGTGGAACGGATCGACCCGGCCATGGCGGCTGACATTTTTGAAATCCTGGCGGAGCTCGAACCATGAGCCTGGACGGCCAGAAGACCGGACCAGCCGGACCGACTGGACCAGCCAAGCCCCCCCGCTCGATCGCCGAGGCCAGGGAGATCCTGGAAAAGGACCAGGGCCCCCGCCTGAACCTGATGGAGGTCTGCGGGACACATACGGCGGCGATCGCCCAGAGCGGCCTGCGGTCACTGCTGCCGCCGCAGGTCCGGCTGGTTTCCGGTCCAGGCTGTCCTGTCTGTGTGACACCATCGGCCTATATTGATCAGCTGTGCGACTTGGCTCTGCAGCCCGGCCATCTGGTTCTGTGCTTCGGCGACCTGATCCGGGTGCCCGGTCGCCGTGGCAGCCTGGGCCAGACCATAGCCAGAGGCGGCCAGGTCCGGATGATCTATTCGCCGCTGGATGCACTGGAGATCTGCCGGACTCAGCCAGACCAGACCATTGTCCTGGCTGCGGTCGGCTTTGAAACCACCGCCCCGTCTTATGCCTTGCTGGTCCAAAGGGCCCTTCGGGAATCGATCGGCAACCTGCGCCTTTTGACCGCCTTGCGGCGCATGCCGCCGGCCCTGGACCTGCTATGTTCGGCAGATTCCGGCATCGACGGATTCCTGGCACCGGGACATGTCAGTGCGATCATTGGCAGCCAGGCTTATGAGCCCTATGCCGCCACTTACCACAAACCCTTCGTGGTTGCCGGGTTCAAGGGCGAGGATGTCCTTGGCGCGATAGCCCGGCTGGTCCAGCTCTGCCGCCGGGATGCGGCCGGGCAGGGTGTGGTGGAAAACGCCTATCCGTCGGTTGTCCGGCCGGAAGGCAATCTCAAGGCCCAGGCCGTACTGGCCGAGGTCTTTACCTACGAAGCAGCGGCCTGGCGCGGCCTGGGCGTCCTGCCGGAATCCGGCTACCGGCTCAAGGGGCCATATGCAGCTTTCGATGCCGGACCCGTGCCGGCAGACGAAGAGACTGACTTGCCGGGCTGCCGCTGCGGCGATCTGATGCTCGGCAAGCTCGAACCTGAGGATTGCCCGTTGTTTGGCCGGGCCTGCCGGCCGGAAAATCCGGTCGGTCCCTGCATGGTTTCCACTGAAGGTGCCTGCGGGATCCATTACCGGTACATGAGCCGGTCAGCCTATTGAACGAAGGAGTGGCGATATGCGTGATACAGTCATCCAATTGAGCCATGGCGGTGGCGGCGGGGCGACAGCCCAGCTGATCCAGGCTGTTTTTGCTGACCGGCTGGGTAACCGCTACCTGAAGCGCCAGGAGGATGCGGCTGTGATTGATGCCGTCGATCTGCTTTCCGGGCGGACCCATCCGGATGCGCCATCCGGCTCGGGTGGCCAGATCGCGATCACGACCGATTCATTTGTGGTGACGCCGCTGTTTTTCCCTGGTGGCGACATCGGCCGGCTGGCCATAGCCGGCACGGTCAATGACCTTCTGATGATGGGAGCCCGGCCCCGCTACCTGACCGCCGGGTTCATCCTCGAGGAAGGCCTGGCGATTGCCGACCTCGAACGGATTGTTGACAGCATGGCCCGGGCTGCAGCCGAGGCAGGCGTCAGCGTTGTGGCGGCCGACACCAAGGTTGTGGAAGGTCAAGGCGGCATCATGATCAATACAACGGGCATGGGGGTCGTGGATTGCCGGGTGCCGGTCGGCGCCGACCAGGCCCGGCCTGGCGATGCCATCGTGGTTTCCGGCCCGCTGGGTGACCACCAGGCCTGCATCATGAGTCATCGCCTGGGGATCCAGAATGCCATCCAGAGCGACGTCGCGCCCCTGCATCGCCCGGTCCGGGCCCTGCTGGACCAGGGTCTGGCGGTGCATTGCCTCCGGGACATCACTCGCGGCGGCCTGGCGACCGTGCTCAATGAGCTGGCCCAGACCTCCCATTGTGCCGCTGAGCTGATGGAAGAGCAGATCCCGGTCCAGTCAGAGACCCGCGCGCTCTGTGAGGTCCTGGGCCTCGATCCGCTGAGTATGGCCAATGAAGGGAAGTTTGTCGCCATTTTGCCCCAGGAGGATGTTGCCGCCGCGCTGGCCCTGCTGCGCCAGTTCCCGGAATCGGCCGGGGCTGCGCAAATCGGAGTGATGACCCAGGGATCTGGGGTCATCCTGGAAACCCCGATCGGCGGCCGGCGCCAGCTGGCCACTCCCTGGTACGAAGGCCTGCCCAGGATTTGCTGAGGACAGGCCAGGGCCCCGGGGTATCTGCCAGAAAACATTAGATCGCATTTGCCCACCTATGATACAATTCTCCTGACCCCTTAAGAATGATTCCAATTTACCAACAGGTCAGGAGTGGCACCATGCTCGACAGAAGTCGCCCCCTCAATCATCGACCCGTGCGTCCTGGCCCGGTCCTGTATTGGATGAACCGGGACCAGCGTGCGGCTGATAATTGGGCCTTGCTCACCGCCCAGCAGGAGGCCATCCGGCTGAACCAGCCGCTTCTGGTTGTATTTTGCCTGCAGGAGTCTTTCCTCGGCGCCCGGCCGGAGCATTTCAGCTTCATGCTCGAAGGCCTGCTGGAAACGGCGCACGAATTGCAAGATCTGCATATTTCCTTGCTTGTGCGCCGGGGTGATCCGGTGCAAGAGGTCCTGGCCATCGCCGGGCAGATCCAGGCCGGCCTGGTGGTGACCGATTTTTCCCCGTTGCGCCTGCCACGCCAGTGGCGCACGGACTTGGCCGCTGCGGCTGACCGGACCGGCTTGGCGGTATGGGAAATCGACGCCCATAACCTCATTCCGTGCTGGCTGGCCTCGGACAAGCTCGAATTTGCCGCCCGGACGCTCCGGCCGAAAATCCAGCGCCAGTTGGCTGCCTGGCTGACCGAGATCCCGGACCTGCTCCGTCATCCGGTCGAATTGCCCTTGGCGCAGGGGCAAAAGCTTTCCGGCCAGGACGGTCGCGCGGCACTCCGCCAGGCTTTGAGTGAATTGGAGCGCCAGATGGCGCCCGACGGCCGCCGCCAGCTCTTGCCACCACCAGGTCCGGCCGCCGCCCGGCGGCGCCTGTCTCAATTCATCGCGGAAGCCCTGATCGACTTTGACCGGCGCAATGATCCGAATCTGCCGGTCTCTTCGCGCCTGTCGCCATATCTGCATTTTGGCCAGATTTCGGCCCAGCGAGTGGCCCTGGCCGTCCAGGCGGCTGTCGAGATGAATCCGGAACTGGCCGCGCCGGCAGCCTCATTTCTCGAGGAGCTGATCGTGCGGCGTGAATTGTCGGACAATTTCTGCTTTTACAATCCGGACTATGACAACTGGAAGGGCTTCCCGGCCTGGGCCCGCCAGACCCTGGACCGGCATCGTGCCGACCCGCGCGCTTACCGCTACAGTGACGAACAACTGGAACATGGCCAGACTCACGACCCGCTCTGGAATACGGCCCAGCTTGAGCTGCGCGACACCGGCCAGATGCCGGGCTATCTGCGCATGTACTGGGCCAAGAAGCTGCTCGAATGGTGCGCGACGCCGGAGCAGGCCCAGCAGATTGCGATCGCTCTCAATGATGGCCTGGCGATAGACGGCCGCGATCCCAATGGCTATACCGGCATTGCCTGGTCGATCGGCGGGGTCCATGACCGGCCCTGGGGCGAGCGGCCGGTTTTCGGCACGATCCGGACCATGACCTATGATGGCTGCCGCAGGAAATTCTCAGTTGACGACTATATCCGGAAAGGACGGTACAAGAGAGATGGATAAGGGACCTGTCACACTCCAGGAGAAACCGGTCATTGGCATCAGTGCCTGCGGTTTCAATGCACCCGTGCGCTACAACGGACGCAGTATGGACTTCATCAAGGCGATCGGCCGCGAGAAGGGCGATTTCCGCTGGTGTCCGGTCTGCCCGGAGACGGCCGCCGGCCTGGGTGTGCCGCGCGATCCGATCCATCTGGTCGGCCCGGATGGCCGTGCTGTCTGGAATGGAGAGGGCAAGATCGTCAGCCGCAATGGCCATGATGTCACCGCGGTCATGCTTGATGCTGCCCGGGAAAGCCTTGAGACCTTGCGCCGGGCCGGGGCGAAGGTCTTCATCTACATGGATGGCAGCCCCTCCTGTGGCGTTTACCGGACGACGCTGCGCAAACAAAGCCGGGGCAAGCCGCCGGGGGTGTTCGGCGCCCTGCTCGATACCGAGGGTTTTTTCCTGATCCCGGCCCTCGACATGCAAAGCCCGCTGAAATGGTGGGATTGGCGCCGCCGCATGTTGGCCTATCTCTGGCTGCAGGAAGTCCCGCTCCAGACCAGAGGTGATCTGTATGAGGCCTGGTACCGGCTCAAATTCATCTGCCAGGAGCTCGATGATCCCTGGGCCCGGGAGCAGGGGCGCTACCTGGCTGCCCTGAAAGGCCGCCTGGATCCGGAAATCGCGGAAAAATTCCGCCGTGATGTGAGTGATGTGCTGCGCCGCCCCTCCACATTGAAGCGGATCACGGGCAGCCTGTGGAAAAACTACAGCCATCACCGGAAAATCACCGGCCGACCTGTCCCGGATATCCAGGATCCAACGGTCCTGCGCAATGTCACGACCATTGCCCGGGAACTCATGATCATGGAGCGGGAGGCTACGGAGGAAGGCATCCTGTTTGGCACTGCGCCGGTAACGATGCGAAAAAAGAGAACAGAGAAAGATCAGGGAGAGGACGAGTTCCGTGACAACACAGACCATGAGTAAGAAAAAGGTCCTGGTCGTCGGTGCCGGTGTCAGTGGCCTGGCCAGTGCGATCCGATTGCAGCAGCAAGGCTTTTCCGTCGAGATTTACGAGAAGAATGAACGGGCCGGCGGCCGCATGGGCGTGGTCGAATTTGACGGCTTCCAGTTCGATCTTGGCCCGACGATCCTGATGATGCCGCAGATGTACAAGGAAGTATTCGAATTCTGTGGGAGAAATCCGGACGATTATTTCCAGATGGTCCAGCTTGACCCGATCTACAAGGTCTTTTTTGCCGATGGCTCGGTCCATGAGGCCACGTCTGAGCTGACCCGCCTGGTGGCGGAGCTGGAAGCCATCAGTGAGAAGGATGCTCAGGGCTATCTGCGGTATCTGGGTGACATCTATGAACGCTACCTGCTGGCCAAGGACCATTTCATCGGTCGCGGCTTCAGGACCTGGTCGGACCTCATCAATCCGACCACGCTGTCAGCTGGGCTCCGACTCAAGACCTTCAATAATGCTTATGCGATGATTGCCGAATATGTCGAAAGCGAGAAGCTGCGTGAGCTTTTGAGCTTCCAGACCCTGTATATCGGCGTGTCGCCCTATAATGGTCCATCGATCTACACCATCATCCCGATGATCGAGCTGATCTATGGTGTCTGGTTCGTCAAGGGCGGCATGCGCGGCTATGTACAAGCGCTCGAACGTCTGTTCAGCGAGCTTGGCGGGGTCATCCATTTCAATTCGCCCGTGGAAAAAATTGTCATGGAAGGGCGCCAGGCCACCGGACTTCTGGTCAACGGCCAGCTCCAGCCCGCCGACATGGTGCTCTCCACGGCCGACTTCCCCTATGCCATGAAACAACTCCTGCCGGCCGATTTCCGCCAGGGCCGCTACCGTCCGTCCCAGGTCGACCAATACGAATATGCCTGCTCGTGCTTCATGCAATACATCGCCCTCGACTGCCGTGATTTTCCTGGCCTCAATGTCCACAACCTCTCCTTTGCTGAGGATTTCTCGGGCAATATCACCGATATTTTCGCTGGCCGTTTCCCGCAAGACCCTTCCGTCTATGTCTATGCACCGGCTTTGCTCGATGAAAGCCTGGCGCCGGCGGGCCAGCTGGGCCTTTATGTCCTGACTCCCGTCCCCAATCTCAAGGATGGCCCGGCGATCGACTGGACAGACGCGGCAGCCCTTGCGACCTATCGCGCCAAGGCTTATGAAAAGATCCGCCGGATCAAGCCGCTGGAAAATTTCGAGCGCCATATCATCCGGGAAAAGACCTATACGCCACTCGATTTCAAAATGGATTTCAATGCCTTCTTCGGGGCGACCTTTGGCCTGCGCCCGACCTTGCTGCAGTCCAACTCCTTCCGACCCCAGCCCAAAGCCATGCGCTATGACAATCTCTATTTTGCTGGCAGCAGCAATCATCCCGGGGCCGGCGTGCCAATCGTCCTGATGTCGGCCCAGATTGCCGTGCAGGAGATTCTGCGCGACCAGCAGCCGTGATGCCCGAGCCCCGTGTCCCGGCCGAACTGATGCCGGACCTGGCCTGGTGCGAGGCAGTCATCCGCCGCCATTCCGGCAGCTTCTACCGCGCCTTCAAATGCTTGCCGCCCGGGCGCGCCGCGGCGGTCTTTGCTGTCTATGCATTTTGCCGTCTCGCGGATGACAGCATCGATGTCGACCATGATCCAGCCCAGCTGGACCAGCTGGCAACCCGGTTACAGGAATTCGCCGCTGGCCAGACTCCGGATGAACCGCTCTGGCGCCTGTTGCGCTGGGCTTTCACAACCTATGGTCTGGAGATCGCACCCTTTTTCGAGATGATCGAGGGCCAGCGCCGGGACATCACCTTTACCCAGCCACTGACGAGCCAGGATCTGGGGCATTATTGCTATCTGGTCGCCGGGACCGTGGGACTGATGATCCTGCCTCTCCTGGCCTGTCCGGTCACCCCGATGCATCGCCAGCTGGCGCTTGACCTCGGCCAGGCCATGCAGATGACCAATATCCTGCGTGATCTGGCAACCGATTACCGCTTGGGCCGGATCTATCTGCCCGCACAGGAACTATCGGCCCGCGGGATCAGCAACGCCGCCTTCGGTCAACGGCAACCGGTGGCAGCCTTGAAAAACTACTGGCTGGAGCTGGCTCAGGACACTCTGCAGCGTTATGCAAAAGTCCGGCGAAATCTCGTATCTTTTGACACCAAAGCCCGCTTGCCCGTCCTTTTGGCTCTGTTGTACTATAGTCATATTACTTTACTCGGAATAAAAAAGCCTGACCAGATCCTGGCCCGCCGGATGGTCGTCCCGGACCGCATCAAGTACTGGCTCTATCTCCAGGCTCGATTCAGCATCTGGACTTTGCAATTCCGGACAGAGGTGTGAAATGCAAAACTGGGTCGGCATCGCTGCATCCTTCGGCTTCATTTTCAGTGTGATCTTCCTCGCCCGCTTCATGGCGCGATTTGGCAAGGAGGCCAGCCGGAAGACCGTTCATATCCTGGTCTGCAACTGGTGGTTCCTGGCCATGGCCTTTTTTGACCAGCCGCTTTGGGCGGCCATCGTTCCCGCCAGCTTTGTTGTGATCAATGCCTTGTCGTACCGCTACCAGATTTTCCAGGTGATGGAACGGGCTGAAGGGAAGGGGGATCTCGGTACCGTCTACTATGCGGTTTCCCTGCTGATCCTGGCCCTGCTGACGTTTGGCCCGGGGAAAAACCCTCTGGTCGGAGCAGCGGGCATCCTGATCATGGGCTATGGTGACGGACTGGCTGCCGTCGTCGGCAAAGCCTTTCCGCGCAAGCCCTACCGGATTTTTGGCGCTGGCAAAAGCCTGACCGGCAACCTGACCATGCTGGTGGTTTCGTTTGCCGTGCTCGCCCTGCTGCTGGTCTGGCAGGGCATCGTGCCTGTGCTGCCGGTCGCGCTGGGTCTTTCGCTGCTGGCGACCCTGGTGGAGGCGGTGACTCCGCTCGGCCTGGACAATCTGACCGTGCCGCTGGCCAGCGCGCTGGCATACAACTGGGTGGCTGGATTATGACCGAGGCGACCCAGACCATGACAGGCGCCGCCCAGTCCCTGCTGCATATCCTGACAGCCGGAGCTGTCCTCCTGGGCAGTGCCGGCGTTGCTTTTGCCGCTTATCGCCGCCGGTCCCTGACTGGATTGGCCGCCTGGACCGCCTGTGGTCTTTCTGTCGGCCTCTATCTGACCGGAGGCCTGCGCCTGGTGGTGCTGCTTTTGATTTTTTTTGTCGGCTCGACGGCGCTGACTCATTATCGCCAGCGGGACAAGGACCGGATTGAAAGCGAGATCCATGCCAAAAAGGGCCCGCGCGACAGCTTCCAGGTCATCGCCAATGGCGGCCCCGCCCTGCTGATGAGTGTGCTGGCGCTGCTGACCGGACAGACCGCTTTCCTGCTGGGCAGTGCGGCCGCCCTGGCCGCCAGCAATGCCGATACCTGGGCATCCGAGCTCGGCGTGCTCAGCCAGCATCCGCCGGTCTATATCCTGTCGCGCCGGCCGGTTGCCGCGGGCCTTTCGGGTGGCGTCACTCGCCTGGGCACCCTGGCCGCCTTATCCGGCGGGCTGTTCATTGCCCTGGTCTATGGTCTGCTCTATTGGGAGGGACCCGCCGGCAGCTTGTCCTTGCTCCCGGACATGGCGGTGATCACCGGGGCCGGACTGCTCGGCTCGACGGTTGACAGCATTCTGGGGGAAACCCTGCAAGCTCGCTATGCCAGCGACCGCCATGGCCAGCCGACTGAAATCAGCAGCGAGCAGGGCCGGGCCAATAGACTCCTGCATGGCCTTCGCTGGCTGAACAACGACGGGGTCAACCTGCTCAGCTCGACGGTCGCTGCCCTGGCCGCGGCCGCCCTGATCTTTGCTTTCCCATCTTGATCCATGCCAGTGCAGAAAGGATTGACCGATGACGACTGATCCGACCACAAACTTGCATGACCAGTACCGAGCTGCCTTGACCCGCCTGGACAAACCGACCTGCGTCCAGCTCGTGCTTGCGGCTGTTTCAGCGGGCCAGATCGGGCTGGTAGACTTGTATACAGACGTGCTCGCCAGGGCGCTCAATGAATTGTCCGATTCAGAGCTGGGCCAGCCGGATGCGATCTGGCGCGAGCATGTCCGCAGTGAAATCACCCGGACAATCCTTGAGTGCTGCTATCCGGCTGTCATTGCCGAGGCGAAAGCCCGTGAGCAGGGAAGAGAGGCAGCGGGCCGGCTGGCGGAAGTTAAAAAACGGGTGATGATTGTCTTGCCAGCCGAAGAATACCATGAGCTCGGTGCCCGCATGGGGGCGGATTTTTTCCAGCTGGCCGGATTTGAAACCTTGTTTGTCGGGGCCAATACGCCGGTTGACTCGATCTTGAACGGGATTGGCTATTTCCAGCCGGACTATGTGGACCTGCATGTGGTCAACTATTATAACCTGTTCAAAGCCAGGGACTTGCTCGCCCAGATCCAGCGTCAATATCCCAAGGTCCGTCTTTTGGCCAGCGGCAGCGCCTTTGCGGGTGAGACTGGCCATCTGGACCGGTTTGGCCCGGTCTGCCTGGTGCGCTCCCTTGCGGATATCGAAGCTTTGCTAGAGGAGAGACCATGAGAATCGCCTTTCAAATCGCGGTCCGTTTCCTGTCATCCAATAAAGGCCAGACCATCCTGATTGCCCTCGGCATTGCGATCGGCATCTCGGTCCAGATCTTCATTGGCTCTTTGATCACGGGGCTGCAGAAAAGCCTGGTCGATACGACGATCGGCAATGCGGCCCAGATTTCGATCGTGTCCGATGCCGACGACCGCCTGATTGAAAAATATCAGCCCCTGGTCGAAGCGGCCCGTCGCCGCGAACCGCGCCTGACAGCCATTTCGCCTGTGCTCGACCAGCCTGGCCTGATCATTGACGGCGACCGTTCCAATTCGATCCTGATGCGCGGCTTCGACTTTGTCCGGGCCGAATCCGTCTATGAATTTTCCAAACGCCTGGTGGTGGGCCGGCTGCCGGAACGCGACTCACATGCCTTGATCGGGATCGACCTGGCCCGCGAGCTGGGTGTCCAGCCAGGCGATTCCATCGAAGTCACGGTGCTGGGTGGCATCAAGAAAACCTTCACCCTGGTTGGCGTTTTTGACCTGGAGGTCCAAAGCGTCAACAAAACCTGGTTTCTGGCCAATCTCGAGGCTGTGCAGGACCTCTTTGCCACCGGTGATGCCGTCACAGCCATTGAAATCCAGGTCGGACCGGACGAGGTTTTCGCAGCCGATACCATTTCGGAGCAGCTCAAGCCGATCCTGAATGATCCGGAGCTGGAACTGACCAACTGGAAAGTCCAGAATGCCTCATTGCTCTCCGGCCTCAACGGTCAGAGCGTGTCCAGCTACATGATCCAGTTCTTTGTCGTCGTCTCTGTGGTTCTGGGCATCGCCAGCGTGCTGGCCATTTCGGTCCTGCAGAAATCCAAGCAGATCGGCATTCTCAAGGCCATGGGGATCAAGACCGGCCAGTCGAGCCTGATCTTTTTGTTCCAGGGCCTGATTCTCGGCCTGATCGGCGGTGTCCTGGGCCTCATCATCGGCCTGGGCCTGGCTTACAGCTTCACTGTCTTCGCCGTCCGTCCCGATGGCTCACCGGTTGTCCCACTGTTCATTGACCGCAATTTCCTGTTCCTGTCCTTTGGCCTGGCTGTAGGGGCATCGACCCTGGCCGCTCTGGTCCCGGCCAGGAAATCCGCCAAGTTAGATCCGATCGAGGTAATCCGCAATGGCTGACATAGCTGGAAACGACCTGACAACCACCCGGCTGCCCCTTGCCCAGGCTCCAGAAACCGTGCTGGCCCTGGAAAAGATCAACAAGATCTATGGCGGCAGCGTGCCAACCCAGGTCTTGTTCGATATTGACCTGGCCTTTGCCGCTTCGACCTTCAATGGCATCATCGGCCAGTCCGGCAGCGGCAAGTCGACCCTGATGAACATCATGGGCACCCTGGACCGGCCGACCTCCGGCACGGTCCAGATCAATGGCCGCCGCACCGACCAGCTCAGTGCCAACCAGCTGGCCGCAATCCGCAACGAAACAATTGGCTTTATTTTCCAGTTCCACTACCTGCTGCCGGAGTTCACCGCCCTGGAAAATGTCCTGATGCCCCATCTGATCAAATACGGTTCCGCCAGCAAGGCCATCCGCGACCGGGCCTCGGAGCTCCTGGACCTGGTTGGCCTGTCCGGGGTCAAAAACAATCTGGCCACCCGGATGTCCGGCGGCCAGCAGCAACGGACGGCGATCGCCCGGGCCCTGATCATGAACCCCAGGATCATTCTGGCCGATGAGCCGACCGGCAACCTGGATTCGGACTCGACAGAGACCGTTTATGAAATCATGCGCGAAATCAACCGGACCTTCCGCACGACCTTCATCATCATCACACATGATCGCCATATTGCCGAAAAAACCGACCGCATCATCGAAATCAAGGATGGCCGGATCAGCCTCGATCTCGACCGGCGCTGACCGGACAGCTGTGGATCCGACGGGTTCTGTGAAAACGTGAAGAGGGGATGCCAGATCCGGGTAATTTTCATGCATTCTGCTATTTGTCAATTCGTCAATTTTCGTTTACAATTTTTCCATCCTGCCTGTCATGGTAACAGCGGCTGAAGGCCCGCTGGTCTGGTGAGGTTCATCGATGCAAATGCTCAAAGACCGGATCATCCGGGACGGCCAAGTGCTCCCTGGCAATATCCTCAAGGTTGACAGCTTCCTCAACCATCAAATCGACCCGGTTCTGATGGATGCCATCGGCGAGGAATTTGCCCGCCGTTTCATGAATGAGCCCATCACCCGCATCCTCACGATAGAATCCTCCGGGATCGCTCCGGCTCTGTTTGCCGGCTATCACCTGCGAGTCCCCGTCGTTTTTGCCAAGAAAACCGAATCTGCCAATCAGGACCCGGATACCTACTCGGCACCGGTCCATTCCTATACGCGCAACCGCGACAATGTCATCCGTGTCGCCTGCCGTTATCTATCTGCATCTGACCATATCCTGGTGATCGATGATTTCCTCGCTCATGGCGAAGCCCTGCTTGGCCTGGCTGATCTGGTCCGCCAGGCGGGTGCCGGGCTGGCCGGCGCCGGCATTGTCATCGAAAAAGGCTTCCAGGACGGTGGCCGGCGCGTCCGTCATTCAGGCATCCGGGTTGAATCCCTGGCCATAATCCAGGACATGTCCGATGGGCAAGTCCGGTTTCTTTGAACATCCGCCTGATTCATCATTTGTTCCCGAAACCAGAACTTGAAATGACCCAGAAAAGAAGGAGAGAACCATGAAGATCAAAAAAATCCTCACCCTGGCCCTGGCCATGATGCTCGTCCTCGGTCTTGTTGCTGGCTGTGCCCAGAGCAGTGCCACCACCACTGCCGCTGCCGGTGAAACCACCACGGCGGCCGCTGCCGAGACAACCACCGCTGCCGCCCCGGCCGAAAAAGTCAAGGTCGGTGTCATCTACATCAGCCCGAAAAATGACGGCGGCTGGTCCCAGGCCCATGCCGACGGCTTTGCCGCTGCAGTTGCTGCCGTGGGTGCCGACAAAATCGATCTCAAGGAAATCGAGAACGTCAATGACGCCGATGCCCAGCAGACCGAAACGGCTCTCAACCAGCTGGTGGCTGACGGCTGCCAGATCATTTTTGCCACCAGCTTCGGCTATATGGAAACCACTGCCAAAGTGGCCTCGGAAAATCCGGACGTCAAGTTCGAGCATTGCTCCGGCTATATGAGCGCTGACAACTTTGCCAACTACTTCGCCCAGATCGAACAGCCCCGCTTCCTGGCTGGCATCGTCGCCGGCCGCATGACCAAATCCAAAACCATCGGCTATGTCGCCGCCATGCAGATCCCGGAAGTCTATCGCGGCATCAATGCCTTCACCCTCGGTGTCCGCTCCGTCAATCCTGACGCAGTCGTCAAGGTCACCTGGACCAATACCTGGTTCAACCCGCAGCTCGAAAAAGAGGCCGCGATCTCCCTGATCGACAGCGGCGCGGATGTCCTGGCCCAGCATCAGGACTCCACTGCTGTGCAGCAGGCTGCCCAGGAAAAGGGCGTCTTCGGCATCGGCTATGACAACCCCATGTACAGCGAAGCCATCAAGGACGCCTATCTGACCGCTCCGGTCTTCAAATGGGGCGCCTACTATGAGCAGCGCCTCGCCGCCATGCTTGACGGCAGCTGGACCACCAACGCCTACTGGGGCGGCATGAACGACGGCGTCGTCGCCCTCGACACGATGACCGCTCTCGTTCCGGCCGAAGTCCAGACCGAGGTCAATGCCAAGATCGACACCATGAAAGCCAAAGGCAATGAGTTTGTCTTTGCCGGCCCGATCAAGGACAATACCGGTGCCGAACGTGTCGCCGCTGGCGCATCCCTGAGCAAGGATGACCAGATGGCCATGGACTGGTTCGTCGAAGGTGTCGTCGAAGCCAAGTAAGCCAATTCCTCGCCGGAGGACCTGAAGCTTCAGAGCCTTCTCGACCAGGAATTCCAGCCTGAAACGACCCCTTGCCCCTGATCCCTTGTGAATCTGCCTGGCCTGTGCCGCTTTGTCTGTGGTACTGGCCAGGTTTTATGACTTTACAGGAGTATGTATGACAGACATGAAAACCATCCCCGCGATTGAGATGCGCGGAATCAGCAAGGCCTTTGCCTCGGTCAAAGCCAACCAGGACATCTGCTTCTCGGTGGCGGCCGGGGAGATCCATGCCCTGCTCGGGGAAAATGGCTCCGGCAAATCGACCCTGATGAACATCCTCTCCGGGATTTACCAGCCGGATTCCGGTGAAATCGCCATCCATGGTGAACGCGT
Source organism: uncultured Mageeibacillus sp. (assembly GCA_964499985.1). Lineage (GTDB taxonomy): Bacteria > Bacillota > Clostridia > Saccharofermentanales > UBA5734 > UBA5734. Next base: position 1,838 of record CAZCMX010000021.1, on the reverse strand, counting down.
CATTTTCCGCTCGCCACGCGATTCCATGGCCAAGGGGATCGGTATGATCCATCAGCATTTCAAACTGGTCGAAAACCTGACGGCCCTCGACAATATCATGGCCGGAACCGGGCATGGCCTTTTTCTCGACCGTGTGGCTGCCCGGGCCAGAATCGTGGCCTTGTCCGAACAGTTTGCAATGGGGATAGATCCAGACCGCCGCATTTCAACGATGTCGGTCAGTGAAAAGCAGACCGTGGAAATCCTCAAGGTCCTCTATCGCGGATCGCAGATCCTGATCCTCGATGAACCGACGGCTGTCCTGACCCCACAGGAAATCACCCATCTGTTCCAGATCCTGCACCGCATGCGCGAAAATGGCCAGGCGATTGTTTTCATCAGCCATAAGCTCAATGAGGTCCTTTCGCTGTGTGACCGGGTCACGGTCCTGCGCCAGGGCCGCACCATCGGCACCGTCCGCACCGACCTGACCTCGACGACCGAGCTGGTTGAAATGATGGTCGGCCGGGCCGTCGACCTGTCGATTGACCGCCCTGCCGTGCACGGCTCCGGACTTTGCCTGGAGGTCAGTGATCTGACGGTGACCGACTCCAGTGGCGTCAAGCGCCTCAGCCAGATCAGCTTTGCCCTCAGCCATGGCGAAATCCTCGGCGTGGCCGGTTTGTCCGGCAGCGGCCAGAAAGAGCTCTGTGAAGCGATCGCTGGTCTCCAGACGCCTTCTGGCGGCAGCATCCGGTTCCATGGCAATGAGATCGTCGGCAAATCGCCCCGCGAGATCATCAAGCTGGGGATCAGCATGAGCTTCATCCCTGAGGATCGCCTTGGCATGGGCCTGGTCGCCTCGATGGATATCGCCGACAATATCCTGCTCAAGGACTATGCCTTCCACAAGGGGATCTTTATCGACCGCAAGGCTGCCCGGACCAAGGCCCGCCAGATCGTCTCCCAGCTGGCCATCAATACACCGAGCATTTTCCATACTGTGCGCAAATTGTCCGGCGGCAATATCCAGAAGGTCATTCTCGGCCGTGAGATCAACCTCAATCCGCGCCTGCTGATCACGGCTTATGCGGTGCGCGGTCTTGACATCCATTCCTCATACACGATCTACTCCCTGATCAATGAACAAAAGCAAAAGGATGTTGCCGTGCTGTTCATTGGTGAAGACCTCGATGTGCTGCTTGAGCTCTGCGACCGCATCCTTGTCTTGTGCAATGGCAAGGTGACCGGCATCGTCAAAGCCAGTGAAGTGACCAAAGAACAGATCGGCCTGATGATGGCCGGTGAATCGCTCCAAGAAAAGGAGGTCATCCTCTGATGCGCCTGCGAATTGCCAAGAAAGAAACAGCCGGAGGCTGGCGGGCGGTAGTGATCCGCATCGCATCCGTTCTGGTCGCCCTGCTGTTGTCCGGCCTGCTCATGGCTGCCATGGGTTTTGACCCGATCGCCGCCTATGCAGCCATTGCCAAGGGATCGTTTGGTTCGGCCCGCGGCCTGATCAATACCGTGACCGTTGCCATCCCCCTCCTGATTGTCGCCCTGGGCCTGTCGATCAGCTTCTCCATGCGCTTCTGGAATATCGGCGGGGAAGGCCAGCTGATCATGGGCGCCATTTTTGCCACCTTCGTGGCGCATCGCCTGCCGGAATCGACGCCTGCAGTCGTCTACTGGGTGAGCATGGCCCTGGCCGCGATGCTCGGCGGTGGCGTCTATGCCCTGATCCCAGGCCTGTTCCGCGCCTATTCCGGAACCAACGAAACCCTCTTCACCCTGATGCTCAATTATGTCGCGATCAAGGTTGCCGTTTTCCTGCGCCTGGTGCTCTGGAAAAACCCGGC
>CAZCMX010000020.1:33360-36520 GCA_964499985.1 uncultured Mageeibacillus sp. | reverse complement strand
TGTCATCGGCTGGATTTACCTGTTTCGCACCCGCGAGGGCCTCCACCTGCGCATGATTGGCGAAAACCCGGCCGCCGCGGACGCCTCGGGAATCCGCGTCATTGCAGCCAAATACGTCCACGTGGTGCTCGGCGGCATCCTTTGCGGCCTCGGCGGCGTCTATATTTCCGTCGTCAATGTCGGGACCTATCTGGAAAACATCGTCGCCGGCCGCGGCTGGATCGTCGTTGCCCTGGTCATCTTCATCCGCTGGGATCCCCTGAAAGCAATCGCCGGCTCGCTCCTGTTCGGCGCCCTGGAAATTGTCGGCTTCCGCATCCAGCATATTGAAAGCCTCTCCAGCATCCCGGTCTTTTCCCAGTACGCGATCGATATGTATCCCTACCTGATGACGATCATCGTCCTGGTCATCACCTATGCCCGGAAGAAGGCCTATCAGGGCCCGGCTGCCCTTGGTGTACCCTATTTCCGCGAAGACCGCTGAGTCAGGATCTGGCTTGTTGCCGACCTGGTATGCAGCCAAGACTGCCTGACTGACACGACTGCTACTTTCAAGGGAACCCTATCGGTTTTATTTTCGTCTAATCCCTGACTGGCAGAGGATGAACCGGCCTCGTCCGGACTTCTTCCAGCCAAAACCCCGATGAGGGAGGCGAATGACAATGAAACGGATAGTGGTTCTTGTTCTTGTTCTGCTGCTTGTTGTCCTGCCCGTGCTTGCCAGCTGTGAATCCTGGCCTGGCCGCTCAGGTCCAAGCACGACGTCCGGACAGACGGATCCGGGTGATACGGTTCTGCCTACCCCCGTTCCTCCGGAACCTGCGACCTATGACGACCTGATCGCCAGGTTGCGCGAGATGGCTTCCAACCCCGCCATCGACCAGTTCCGGATGTATGCTTTCCCCGAAGCCGCCATGGAAAAGGACGCCGGTCTCGCCCCAGGCAGCCAGGCAACAGCACCTGCCGCCAATCCGGACCATTCCCAGACCAATATCCAAGTCCAGGGAGTGGACGAAGCTGACCTCGTCAAAACAGATGGCCGCTACCTCTATGTGGTTGCCAACAATCGCCTCAGCATCATCGACGCCCAGGATCCAGCCCGGATGAAGGTGGTCTCGAGCCTGGTCTTTGCCACCAACCGCGAGACCGATGCATTTTACCTCAATGAGTCGCTCCTCGAGATCTATCTCGATCCCGATCACGAGCGGCTGACTGTCCTGCTGGCCGGGTACAGCTATGAGAAATATCCACAGCCTTGGCCACAGCCGGTCGAACCGGGTGACCCTGTTCCGGCGACAGGTTCAATTGAACCAGGAGTTGCCTGGTCAGAATCGGGTGAAGCAGCGCCAGAGGCGGCGACTCTTGTGCCGGATGTGAAAATTGCCGCACCAGTCGCTCCGGAGATGATCGCCCCCATTCAGGCCGGCCGCACTTACACCACGACACAGGTGTATGACATCACCGACCGTTCTGCCGTGCGCCTGCTGCGCCAGTTCAGCCAGGAAGGCAGTTACGTCACCTCACGCAAGATCGGCTCAGTCGTGACCGTTGTCACGAACCAGTACAAATACTGGATCTGGCCCATGCTGGATCAGACTGTTCAAGCTGAGCTTACACCAGAGCAGGTTTTCCCTGCGACCATCTCGTCGGAGACAGGCAGCGGATCTGACGCTTATTCTGGCAGCGGATCCGGGGCTGATCAAGATTGGCAAACAGTCACACCAGCCCAGTTGACCATCCTGCCAGAGGGTGATCCAGGCAGCCAGGTGATTCTGGCTTCCATCGACACCGTAGCGGTTGAAAAGCAGCCGGAAATCCTGGCAACAGTGGGTGCCACAGGGACTGTCTATTGTTCGACTGAAAACCTCTATCTTTTCGGGATGCGCACTGTCTGGCCAGCCCGTGAACAGGACGACGAACAAAGCAAGCCGGAAATTTGGCCTGGATCCTATGAGACTCATACGGCAATCTATCGGTATAGCCTGACAGGTGGCAAAATCACACCTACCGGACAAGGCTCAGTTCCGGGCACCGTCATCGGACAATACAGCTTTGACGAATACGAGGGCTACCTGCGTGTGGCCACGACAACCGGCCAGGCCTGGTCTGGTCGTGCCGACCCTTCCGAGAATCACGTTTTCGTCCTAGACCAGGATCTCAAGCGTATCGGCGCAGTCACGGGCTTGGCTGAAGGCGAAACCATCCGTTCAGTCCGCTTCATCGGACCGCTCGGTTACGTCGTCACCTTCCGCACGACAGACCCCTTGTTCGTCATCGACTTGCATGACCCTCGGCGGCCGAAAGTAGCCGGCGAGCTGAAGATTCCCGGTTACAGCGCCTACCTGCACCCCTTTGGCGATGATCGACTGATTGGCATCGGCTACGATGTTGGCCTCGATGGCGACATCGCTTATGAAAAAGGCCTGAAAGTGTCCCTGTTCGATATCGCCGATCCAACCCGCCCGGCTGAGCTTTCAACCCTGATATTGGGTAGCCGTGGCAGCTCAACCGAGCTCAGCTACAACCCCCGCAGCCTGCTGTTTTACGCAGCTAAAAGCCTGGTTGCATTCCCAGTCCTTTTGACCGAGACGACTACCGACAGCCGCCTCGAATACGGCCAACCCAAATTCCAGGGCCTCATCGTCCTGACCATTGCCAATGACCGTGTTGTCCTGCGCGGTGGCGTGACTCATGCCGACCCAGCCGGTCCCGCACCCGGTGAAGACCCATACCTCGTCTACTACGGCGACGATGCCATCCGCCGCGGTGCCTACATTGGCAACACCCTGTTCACCATCTCAAACCGCCAGATCATCGCCAGCGGACTCGACACCCTGGCCCGGACTGGTGTGGTTGGGCTACCGAGAGCTGGGTGAGGCATGCGGGCTGGGCTTGCGGTCAGATCAGCCTTACGGTGAAGTCCGGTACCAGTGCCGGCAAGAGGATCCGGTACGGCTGCGAACCTGGCACAGATGCCGGCAAGAGGATCCGGCACGGCTGCGAACCTGACACAGATGCCGGCAAGAGGATCCGGCACGGCTGCGAACCTGGCACAGATGCCGGCAAGAGGATCCGGCACGGCTGCGAACCTGACACAGATGCCGGCAAGAGGATCCGGCACGGCTGCGAACCTGACACAGATGCCGGCAAGAGGATCCGG
>CAZCMX010000020.1:0-33260 GCA_964499985.1 uncultured Mageeibacillus sp. | reverse complement strand
TGGCACAGATGCCGGCAAGAGGATCCGGCACGGCTGCGAACCTGACACAGATGCCCGCCACGATCCGTCACAGTCCACTCACCCCGCGCCCGCCACGATCCCGTCCCCGGCCATCCGGCCGTGCCCGGTCTCGCTGCGACTCACGCCACGGGCTCGTCCACGACCGGAATGCTCGGAATCGGCACATTGATCTCGACATCGGCGTCATAGTCGATCCCGGGCTGGCGGAAACCAAACATCTGGAAAAAGTCATCCCAATAGCCGTCAATGTCGCAATAGTCTGCAGCGTTCTCGGTTGCCACGACTGGCCAGATGCGGTCGACTTCCTGCTGGACATCCGGACGCATTTCCCAGTCATCAACCCGCAGGTAGCCGGCTTCGTCAACGACCGGACTGAACGCCGCCCCAGCGCCGCCTGCCCCGGCCTCGCCAGCCATCCCGGCCTCGGTCCCGGCTGCCCCATACAGCTTATCCTTGAACAGGCGGTACATCTGCTCGATGCAGCCCTCGTGGAGATTTTTCTCCTTCATGACCTTGTAGAGGATCGAAATGTAGAGCGGGACGACTGGAATCGCCGCGCTGGCCTGGGTGACCAGGGCTTTGTTGACGGAGACGAAGGCTTTGACATTGGGCATGGTGCGGGTCATGGCCTGGGCGGTCTCATAGAGGTGGCGCTTGGCCTGGCCGATCGAACCATTGAGGTAGATCGGATGGGTCAGCTCTGGCCCGATATAGGAATAGGCGACGGTGACTGTCCGGGGTGAAAGCAGACCGGCATCATCGAGGGCCTTGAGCCAGTCCTGCCAGTCTTCGCCACCCATGACCTTGACCGTGGCTTCGACTTCCTCAGGGGTCGCGGGGGTGATCGAGACGGGGACGATGGCATTGGTCCGCAGGTCGATCGTCTTGTTCTCATAGTCGCCGCTGGTGGTCTTGAGGACCGAGTTGTAGACGGTGCCGTCGGCCATGGTGCGGCGGGGCGAGGCCAGGCTATAGACGACCAGGTCGATCGAGCCCAGGTCCTCGCGGATCATCGCAATCACCTGTTCTTTGACAGCGGCAGAAAAGGCGTCGCCGTTGACGGTCTTGGCATAGAGGCCTTCGACCTGGGCGCGCTGTTCAAAGGCGGCTGAATTGTACCAGCCGGCCGATGCCGTGCGATTGTTGCCGGCTGGCTTGTCAAAAATGACACCAATGGTGGCAGCACCGCTGGCAAAGGCGGCACTGATGCGCGAGGCCAGACCGTAGCCGGTGGACGCACCGATGACCAGGACCTTTTTCGGGCCTTCGACGCGGGGCTGGGATTGGACATAGTCAATCTGGCGGTTGACGGCGACCGCACAGCCAGCAGGATGGGCAGTGGTGCAGATAAATCCGCGGGTTTTCGGTTCGACAATCATGATTAAGCCTCCGGAAAAGCAAATAGTTTGAATACCAAAGAATCTATGCCCTATTGTGAACAAAAAGTCGTCGTTTGACAAGTTTTCCCAAGGACTATGCTAAACTGTTCTCAGAATGATATTTAACAGGAATCTTCCCGGGAACTTTTCCCAGATTTTCCCGTCAAAAGGCTAGAACCGGTTATCGGTCGCGAACGGAGCGTGGGACATCAATGAAGCTGCGTGAAAAATTACACCGGGATTGGCCAGCGGCCTTTTTCATGGCGCCCAGCCTGCTGGGAACGGCGCTGTTTTTTTTCATCCCTTTTCTCCTCGTGATCTGGTACGCCATGGTCGACAATCCAGTGATCATGAGCTTTGTCGGTCTTCAGAACTTCATCAGCCTGTTCCAGAACCAGGCCTATCTCCAGGCTGCCGGCAATACCTTGCTTTTTTCCATCATCAGCCTGCCGCTGGTCGTCGGCCTGTCGCTGGGCCTGGCGATGATTCTCAATGGCAAGCTGAAGGCCAGGAGCCAGCTGCGTTCCCTTTTCCTGTCGCCCCTGCTAGTGCCCGTGGCTTCGATCGTCCTGGTCTGGCAGGTGGTCTTCAGCTATAACGGCGCGCTCAACACCTCACTGGCCAATTTCGGTTTCATCCCGGTCGACTGGCTGAAAAGCGACAGTGCCCGCTTTGTCATCATCGGCCTTTACTTATGGAAAAACCTGGGCTATAACATGGTCCTGTTCCTGGCCGCGCTGAATGCAGTGCCGGTGGAAATGCTGGATTCCGCCCGGGTGGACGGTGCCAATGCCTGGCAGCGCTTCCGCAGCATCACGTTCAAATACCTGACCCCGACACTGCTGTTCACCCTGGTCATTTCCTTTATCAATTCCTTCAAGATTTTCCGTGAAACCTATCTGCTGGCGGGGGACTATCCTTATGAGGTCCTCTATATGCTGCAGCACTACATGAACAATATGTTCCGCTCACTCGACTATCAGAAATTGTCAGCCGCAGCGATCATCATGGCCCTGGTCATGATGGTCGTCATTGCGATCCTGTTTGTCGTGGAAAGCCGCTCTGGCCGCGACTTGGAGGAATCCTGATGCAGCATGACTTTGGCCAAGTGAAACGGAAAAGCCGCCGCCTCGTCCGAGAAGGCGCCATTTTGCTTAAAAGCGGCCTGATTCTGCTGCTGGCACTGGTTTTTGTCTTTCCGATCGTGATGACGGTCCTGAACTCCTTCATGTCGAGCGAGGAAATCATCGCCAATTACGGCATGCTGTTTGACAAGACCAGAAATCCCTGGGAAATGCCCGCCGCGCCCGAGCTGCCCTGGATCGCCCCGACCGCCCATTTCAAGCTGGTCCCGGATCTGGTTTCCGCTGAGCAATACATCGAGATTTTGTTCAAGAGCACCGACTACCTGATCAAGTTCTGGAATTCCGTATTTCTTGTCCTGCCGATTGTGGCCGGCCAGATATTCGTCGGTGCTTTGGCCGCTTATGCCTTTACCCGGTTTCGCGGCCGCCTGGCCCAGATCACTTTTTTTGCCTATATCATCCTGATGCTGATGCCCTTCCAGGTCACCCTCGTGCCAAATTACCTGGTTGCCGAATGGTTCGGCCTCCTGAATAATCCGCTGGCGATCATCCTGCCGGGCGTTTTTTCGACCTTCAGTGTCTTTCTGATCACCAAATACATGCGCCGGATTCCGCGCGACTATATCGAAGTTGCCCAGCTCGATGGGGCGGGGCACTGGGCCATTTTTACGAAAATCCTGCTGCCGATGTGCCGCACGGCGGTCTATTCCCTGGCCGTCCTGGTCTTCATCGACTTCTGGAACATGGTCGAACAGCCCATCATATTCCTGTCCGACCCGCTGACCCATCCATTGTCCGTTTTCCTGGTCAAAGTCAATGAAGGCGATATCGGCCTGGCCTTTGCCGCTTCGACCCTGTACATGATTCCAGCCCTCCTGATGTTCTTCCACGGCGAACAGTACCTTGTGGAAGGCATCACACATTCCGGCCTGAAAGGATGACCCCGATGATGGAACAGACCGCTGCCACCACCAAGAACCGACTCCTGCGCCGCGCCACGATCTATTTCTTTGCTGGCATGGCTGTCCTGACCTTGTTTTCGAATACCATTGTCAATTATTCCCTGCCGCGGGTCCAGGTGAAAAACTTTGAATCCGGCATGATGTTCCGCCAGATCCAGGCTGAGGGAACCATTTCCGCCCAGCTGCAGCATACCATCAACTTCGGTGCGCCAAGGATCGTCGACCAGGTCAAGGTCGAAGTCGGCTCGCCGGTCCTGGTTGGCGATGTGATCGCCACCCTCAAGCCCACCGAAGGTGTCGAGCTGCTCGAGATGGAAAAAGCACTGGAAAATGCGGAGCTGGCCCTGGCACAAATGAAGCGGACCCCGGCGAGTCTGTCCGTGCCGGCGATGGAAAAAGCGGTGAAAGCGGCACAAAAGGCCATTGAAGCCGCAAAAGAAAATCTGGAAGATGCCAAAGCCGCTCAGAACAAGGCCTATGCGGATCTGATCAAAATCGAGCGTGGCCTGGAAGATGATGTGGACTATGCTGCAGAAACAGTGGCAATCCGGGAGGCCGAGCTTGCCAAGGCCAAGGCTGAATTTGCAGCCGCAGAGGCGGATTGGCAGGCCAAAGTGGCCGCGCTGGCTGCCTTGGAAGCTGATCCAGCGGCAGATCCAGCCGCCCTTGCTGCGGCAAAAGACGCAGTCAACCTGGCAAAAGCTGCTCTGGATGGCGATGGTGGCGCCAGGGATAAGCTAAAAGCAGGCCAAGACAATCTGAAAACGGCCAAAGATGCCCTGGACACGGTCAAAGCTTCACTCAAAGCGGCCCAGGAGGCTTCCAACAAGGGCGCTTCGGATGAAGGCGTCATTGCCGCCCAGGAAGCCCTCACTGCCGCCGAAGAAGCCTATCCGGAACGGCTCCAGGAACTCTCCGATGCCAGGAAAACCGATGACCTCGCGGTCAAAGACCGCCTGACCGCCATCACGAAGGCTGAAAATGATCTCAAGGTGCAGCGCGCCAAGTTCGACCAGTTCAAAGCGACCCAGGGGGTCAATGAGATCAAGGCCGATTACGAAGGCCGGATTTCCAAGCTGGTTCTGGCGCCCGGTGCGACCATTAATACCGCCGAGGCCGTCGCCGTGATCGATGATGCCCAGGCCCGCTACAATCTCAAGGCGACCATTCCGGCTCAGCAGGCCAATGCGCTGGTGATCGGAGACCGGGCCGATGTCAGTATGGGCAATATCGGCTGGGCCCAGGCCATCCTGCGCGAAATTCGCGAGGACAAGGACCAGCCCGGTATTGTCAAGCAGCTCGTCTTCGATGTCGAAGGGGAGGTCGCGCTCGGCCAGCAGGTCAATATCAGCATCTATAAGCAAGGCCGCAATTACGACATGATCGTGCCCAATGCAGCAGTCCGCCAGGACGCCAGCGGCAGCTTTGTCCTGGCCATGCGCCAGAAAAACGGCCCCCTGGGGAGCCGCTATACCCTGGAGCGCATTTCCATCACCGTTCTCGAATCCGACAGTACCCGCAGTGCGGTCAGTGGTGCCCTGGACTGGGGCATGCCGATCGTGACGGCCGCCAATAAACCGGTCGAGGCAGGCAGTCGCGTCCTGCCGACCAAATAACCCCCAGACAGGACAACCAACATGGCACAGCTTCGTCCACCTCCATCCTGGTCCGAAACCGAATGGACCCGCCAGCCGCAGGACCCTCCTGCCCGGCTTGCGGCTTCCCGTTCGCTTGCCTGGCGGCTGGTCTTGCTCGCGACCCTGATCCTGACCGTCAGCTTGTTGTTCCTGCAGGCTTTGCTGTTCACAACCCGGGGCGCCTTGCCTGAAACCGCCAAAAAAAACACTGTGCGACCCTTTGCGGTCTACCTGGCTGATGGAACCAGCGAAAAGCCGGGCTTGCAGCCGCGGGGCATCGAGTCGATCCGCAAATCATTGAACCAGGCCCTTCTGGAGCAGCAGGTCCAGATTGTCGATGCCTATGCCGGCTTCTCAGAACAGACTCTGGTCCAGGGCAATAATAGCCTGGCCTTGTCCTTGACCGGCGTTTCCGGCGCCAGCTTTGCCTCCTTCCGCCACCTGGAGCTGGTCAGTGGCAATTTCCTGATGGCCGACGCCTTCAACCGCCGCAGCATCGTACTCGATGAGCTTTCAGCCTGGCAATTGTTCGGGGCAACCGATATCGCCGGCTTTACCATCAAAATCCAGGACAAAACGTTCACCGTGGCGGGGGTGGTCCGCCTGCCGGATGACTGGCAAAGCCGGCTGAGCCGCAAAGAGCGGCCGCAGGCCTTTGTCTTGTACGAGACCTTGAACGAGCTCGACCCCCAGTCGAGCATCATTGCCTATGAAGTCCGCCTGCCCGAGCCGGTGCAGGGGATGGGCCTGCAATTTCTGCGCGATGCCCTGGGCGCCGGCGGTATCCCTCTGGAACAGGTTGAACTGGTCGACCAGGATGCCCGGCTCGGCCTCTGGCCTCTGCTGACTGGCTGGCGACAGGTTGGACAGCGCCTGATCCGGGACTCGGCAGTGATTCTGCCCTGGTGGGAAAATGCAGCCCGGGCGGCCGTCGACCTGGCCAGCCTTCTGGCTCTGCTGGTGGCTTTTTCGTTGCTGGCCCTGGCGTTTGGCCTGTACAGCCTGCGGCCGCTTCCCAGCCCCCTGCAGCTGAAATTGCTGGCCCGGCTTGGCCTGGCTGGCCTGGCAGGGCTGGCAGCCGCACTCTTCCTGATCCAGACCCAGGGGGAATGGGTTCCCTCTGGCTGGCGGTGGCTCATAACGATCCTGATCACTCTGCTCATCCCCCAGGTCATCCATCTTTTTATCATCGGCTGGTCAGCTCTGCGCCGGGCTGTACCTGATCACGAGACCTTGAAAAGCAAGGTCCTTCAAGCTGGCGAAACCCTGCTTTCGATCATCAAGCAGCTGCAAAACCGCAAGTCTGCCAAGGAGGAAACCCCGATATGAAGACCCCATGCACACCCCTGACTCAAACATCAGTTCGCCAGCCATCCACTGGCCATTTTCACCGCCTGCTGAGCCTGGCCCTGGTGCTGGTTTTGCTGGTGCCCCTGCTTTTGCAGCTGGCAGGTTGCAGTAAAAAACAGGCCATTGATCCTGAACTGGCAGAACTGGCGGTCTATGATGCGATTGAATATGAAATCGGCAATCAGTACAGCTATGTCCAGTCGATCATCTGGGCCAATAATGAGATCGTCGCCCTGGCCAGTGACAACTCGGGTGTCAACAGCCTCTTGCGCCTCAGCACAGATGGCAAATTGCTCGGCACGGTACCGCTGGCAGCCATCCCCGGCCTGATGACAGATCCAGCCCAGCCTTCCTCAGCCTATCTGGATGGTGTCTTTGCAGGTCCCAACGGCTCTTTGCTCGTTACGGCAACCGATTATTCCGATCCGATGAAATCGGTCCGCAACCTGTACCAGATGGACAATGCGGGCCAGGTCCAGAAAAAGCTGCTCCTGTTTGAAGCAAAAAATGATGGCAGTACCGTTGATTATCTCAATACCATCCAAGTCACCCCGGACGGACAGCTGCTGCTCATCTTCAACAATTCACTCAGACTGGTTGACCTCGATGGCAACAAGAAGGGTGAATACAAAATGGAAGGCCAATATGTCTCCTCGGCCCTGTTCCTGAAAAACGGTCATATCGGTGTCAGCTATTATGTCCAGGAAGGCGGCATGAAGAGCGAAGAGGTCGATCTGGCCACTGGAACCAAGATTGCCGACCTGACCTTGCCGCCACAGCTGACCAATACCACCCCGATCCTCGGCAGCGACGGGACTTACTACCTGAATGGCTTCCAATATCTTTCCCGCTATGATGAGACTGCCGGCAAAGTGGTCAAGCTATTGAGCTGGCTCGATCTCGATATCAACCGCAACAATCTGTCCTACTTGTGGGTTGCCGCTCCGGATGGCAGCTTCTATTTCGGCGAGACGATCTACCCCGACAATGGCGGCATGCCTTATAACGGAGAAGTGCCCCAGAATCCCGTATTCAAGCTTTTGAAGCTGACCAAGTCGGCTGACCAGACTGCGGCAGAAAAGACGAATATTTCGATCGGCGCGTTCTGGCTCAATGATGGCCTGCGCAAGGCGGTCATCGCCTACCGCAAGGTCCGTCCCGACGTGCGGTTTACCGTGGTCGACTACAGCGAGAATATTGACTACAGCAAGACAACGGCCTATGAGGATTCGATTGCCAAGATCAATGCCGATATCCTGGCCGGCAAGATGCCCGATATCCTGATGACCAGCCAGTTGCCCTGGCAGCAATATGCCAGTAAGGGCCTCCTGGTCGATATCGGCGAACGGATGGCCAGAGACAAGGAATTTGATTCCTCCTTATTCCTGGAAAATGTGTTCAAGGCTTCTGCGATCAATGGCAAGCTGTATACCCTGACCAACGGCGTCAGCCTGACGGGTATCGTCAGTTCCCGTTCTCTGGTCGGTGACCGCACCGGATGGACCGTCCAGGAATTCCAATCCTTTGTCGACCAGCAGCAGGATCCGTCCACCTTGTTCTACCAGATGCCAGGCGAGGGCATCCTCAATATGCTCCTGATGGGCAATCTCTCGGCCTATATCGACCGGGAAAAGGGTCTGGCCAAATTTGACTCGCCAGATTTCATCCAGTTGCTTGAATTTGCCAAGAAATACGGGGTTGATCCGAACCAGTACCAAGAGGGGGGCATGGAGCCGATGCCAGCAAATGGCGAGACAAGCGGCCCCGCCTTGCAGATGTTCTGGCTGAGCCGCTTTGAGGACTATAGCTCCTTTAACCAGACCTACAAGGGTGAAGCAGTCATGCTTGGCCTGCCTTCCCAGCAGCGCAGTGGTCCCATGATCAATTCCTATTCCGCCCTGGCCATGGCGAAAACCAGCAAGAACCAGGACATCGTCTGGGATTTCTTCAAATTCTACCTGAGTGAAGCCATGCAGGACCAGGTCATCACCAACTATGAAGGCTTCCCCGTCAGAAAGAGCAGCCTGCAGAAGGCAGGGGCCAAAGCCATAGCCGACACCGCCCAATACAGCCAGGAGCAGCCTCTGCCGGAGGGGGATGTCAAATCTTCAGACATGGGCATCTGGTATGGGGCCAGGGTGACACAGGCTGACGTCGATGCGGTCACCGCCATTCTGAGCCAGGCGGATACGCTCTATGCCTATGATGACAAAGCCTATCAGCTGATCAGCGAAGAAACCCAGAGCTTTTTTGCCGGGGAAAAGACAGCCGTGGAGACTGCAGCAGCCATCCAGAGCCGGATGAAGGCCTATGTCGGGGAACTGCAATGAGCCAAGATGCCAGCGCCAGCCAGTCATTCTGCCAGCTGGTCATGCCGGTGCAGCAGATCCTGCGCGCGGCTGGCCAGCTGATCCTGGATGCTAAAGCCCAGAGTTTTGCGGTTGATGAGAAGGGTGAAAAGAATTTCGTCACAGCAGTGGATCTGGCCGTTCAAAGTCAGATTGTCAGTCAGCTCCAGGTCCTGACACCCGGCTATGCCTTTCTGGCAGAAGAAGAGGACCTGAGTGATCCGGTTTCTGAGCGGCCAGTCTGGATCCTTGACCCTGTGGATGGCACGACCAACCTGATGCGCCATAACCAACATTCAGCCATATCGCTGGCCTTGGCTGCACAAGGGGAGGTCCAGCTGGGCTTTGTCTACAATCCATACCTGAACGAACTGTTCACGGCGATTCGCGGCCAGGGTGTGACGCTCAATGGCAATCCGGTCCAGACCAGCCCGGTCCACCAGCTCAGGGACGGTCTGATCAGCTTCGGCACTAATCCGTACCAGCGCCAGGCCGCGCATGAGACCTTTGCCCGGGTCGAACGCGTCTTTATGGCCGCGCTGGAGGTCCGGCGCTGTGGGGCTGCTGCCCTGGACTTGGCATATGTGGCCTGTGGCCGCTATGACGGCTTTTTTGAACAGCGCCTGCAGCCATGGGACTTTGCGGCTGGCCTGCTGATGGTGCAGGAGGCCGGCGGGTCCGTGTGCAACTGGCAGGGCCAGCCCTTGGCCATCCGCCAGGCAGACAGCCTGCTGGCCACCAATGGCAAGATCCAGACTGAATTGTTCCACTTGGTTTGCCAGCCATGACTGGCTTGTCACCCATGATACGAGGGGGTATGGTGTCATGAAAATCGGCCTGATCGTCTACTCTTATACCGGAAATACGCTCGCAGTGGCTGAAAGGATCCGCGACCAGCTCCAGGCGGGCGGCCACATCGCCACACTCGAACGGGTCCATGCCCAAAACGAAGACCCACAGCAAAACCGGCCTGGCCAAACCAGCAACCTGACTGAAGAACCGGACCCTGCGCCTTATGACACATTGATTCTGGCTGCGCCGGTCAATGGATTTTCCCTGGCCAAGGTCATGCAGGATTATCTGGCCCGGCGTCCGGGGTTGTCAGGCAAGCCCGTCCGGCTCTTTGTGACCCATCATTTCCCGCTGGCCTGGCTCGGCGGCAGCCAGACCATCCGCCAGTTTGCCCGGCTATGCGAAGCCAATGGCGCCCGGGTGGAAGCCACTGGCGTCATCGACTGGTCCAGCAAAAAACGCGGGCAGGAGATCGACGATCTGGTTAACCGGTTCGGCCAGCTTTGAATCTGAAACGGTTCTCGCAAAGGCCAGGTTCATGATCCGCAACAATGACCCGAAGGCCATTGACCCCGCATCCGCGAGGAAGCCCAGGTCCGGCAGCAGCTGGAGCAGCTGACGGAATACAGGACCTAAAAAAATTCGTGAAAATTTTAATGAAAAGCCGTTTTAAAGTCACAGTTCTCGGGATTTCGATCTATAATCTAATTACTGAGATCAAATGACCGCCAGGCCATCGCAAGACTGGCCTTCGGGGTTTAACCCGAGCGGATTTGAGGAGACCGAGGACATGAAACGAATGACCCGGCTCGATCATGCGTCTGCCCGCTATTGGCTGGACCGGTCCGAAATCGACATGGCCGGCAATAGCTGCTCGGGTCCGGCGGTTGAGCGCCTGGCCCGTTTTGAAAATGCCTGTGTGGCTTTGCTGGACCGCCAGGAAAAAATCGCAGCCGACCTGGAAGCGCTGCGGAACCGGGGCCGGTCTAATACCGTTTCCTTCAAGCAATTACTGGCCGAAAAACTCATGAACCAGGCGATTCTGGTCTTGTTCAAATCGCATGGCCTGGAACTGGAATAGGATGTGAAGCCGATGAACCAGCAAAGCGTGAGCCAGGCGAACAAGGTCATCCTGATCCTTGTGGCGGCGATTGGACTGTATCTGGTCAGCCTGGCCAATTATCTCCTCTTCCATAGCCTTGCCGAATTATTCAGCGTGATGATTGGGACGACGACGTTTGTCATCACCTGGAACGCCCGGGAGTACACCAAAGACCAGTTTGATTTTCTGGCCTTCATCAGTGTTGCCTGCCTGTTTGTGGCTTTGCTCGATGTGCTGCACACCTTGTCCTATACCGGCATGAATGTCTTCACAGACTATAATTTCCATGCCAACCAGGTCTGGGTCGCTGCCCGGTTTCTGGAATCACTCTCCCTGCTGACGGGATTCCTGCTCCTTAAAAAGCGATTGAAAATCAATCTGGTCCTGGTTTTCCTGATTTATTCCGGCATCACCCTGGCGATCAGCCTGGCTATTTTTGTTTTTCATATTTTCCCGGTCTGCTATATCGACGGGCAGGGCCAGACGACTTTCAAAATTGTCAGCGAATTCCTGATTGTCGGGATTTTACTGGTCAATATGATCCTGCTGAACCGGTCACGCCAGGAATTCGACCCAACGGTCACCTGGAACTTGAATGGATCCTTGCTGGCAGCAATTGGCTCCGAGCTTTGCTTCACCCTCTATCTGAGCAATTATGACGGGGTCAATCTGGTCGGACATTACCTCAAAATCGTCTCGTTCTATTTCCTGAGCCGCGCGGTGGTCTATACCAGCATCCAGAAGCCCTATGCGACGATTTTCCGCCGCCTGATGGAAAATGAATCCGCTCTGGAGCAGGCCTCCCTGACCGATGAACTGACGGGACTGTACAATCGCCGGGCTGCCTTGTCCTTCCTGGGCAAGATCCTGAACCAGATCCGGCACAGTGGCGGCAAAGTCACCATCTGCTTTATCGATATCGATGGCCTGAAGCGGACCAATGATACGCTGGGCCATCTGGCAGGGGATGATCTCCTGCTCACGGTTGGCCAGCTGCTGTCCCACTCAATCCGTGAGGCCGACTATGCCTGCCGCATGGGTGGCGACGAATTCCTGCTGATCCTGCCCCAGACACAGCTGGACGATGCCTTAAACCTTCTCCAGCGGATTGACCAGAGACTGGAACACATCAATCAGTCCGGGGAAAAACCCTTCCCGGTTGGCTTCAGCCGCGGTCTGGCCTATGCGGACCAGGCGCGACTGGCCGCGGATGGTCCGGAGCAAGTCATGGACCTGATCCTGGAAGAAGCAGATAACAGGATGTACGAGGATAAAATGGCCAAACGGCTCTATAGGCTCAATCAGGCCTGATTGTTCTGGACCGGCGGCACCGGCAGGCGCTGCGCTGCCGGGCCCTGGCTGAGGCGCCAGTCGTTCTTGCCCTGGCGCTTGACCTGGAACAAGGCCTGGTCGGCAAGGCGCAGCAGATCGTTCAGGTTATTGGCGTCATCAGGGAAGACCGCCGCCCCGATGCTGATGCTGATATTGAGCTGGAGATCCTGGATGATGAACGGTTCGCGGTGCACATCGACGATCCGCTGCAAGAACTCCGGAATCGACATCTCGTCCTGGACGTCGGTGATCAGGATCACGAATTCATCGCCGCCAAACCGGGCGACTGTATCAGACAGCCGGATGGTCCGGCTGATGCGATCCGCTGCGGCAACCAGAAGCAGATCACCCACATCGTGGCCATAGGTGTCATTGACCTGTTTGAAATCATCAAGGTCATAGATCGCAACGGCAAATTTCCGCCCGGTTCGCAGCGCCCCGGCACTGGCAACCGAAAACCGGTCCGCAAACAGGACTCGATTGGGCAGATGGGTCAGCGCATCGTAGGTCGCCATTTTTTCCAGACGAGACTTCAGCTCAAAAATTTCCGAGATGTCCTTGATATTGGCCAGGACATAGGGATCGCCCTGGATGGTCATGACTTTGCCGGAAAACAGGACTGGCACAATCTCGCCCGACCTGCGCCGGAACATGGCTTCCCGGCTGCTGATGAATAGTCCGGCCCGAAGATCCTGCTGGATACCGGCGAACCAGACCGGGTCTGCCCAGAAATGGAAGTCCAGCGCCAAGGCTCCAACCAAGGCTTGCCGGGAATAGCCGCTGAGTTGTTCAAAGCTCTCATTGACGTCACTGATGACAAAATCAGTCAGGCGCACCAGGGTGCTGGCATCTCCGGCCTGGTGGAAAATGAGGTCGAACTTCAGGCGTTCCAGGCTGACCTCATCCATCAGGCGCCGGGAGACCAGAATCATCAGGGTATTTGCAAACAGAATCCAGATCCCCATCAAGATCAAAACAAAAAAGGTATCGGCCTGCCGGTCCAGCAAATGTTCATTGCCCCTGACCGGAATCAAGACCAGGTCAATGGAGCGGATCACAAGACCCAGCAGAATGGCCAGCAAACCCAAGCGAGTCGGTCGCACCAGCTGCTGCTCAGAGTCAGGCACAGACCGGCTCAGGAAAAGCAGCAGCTGGACGATCAGACTGCCAAAGACCAGGCCAAACAAGTGGAGACGAATAGTCAGGCTCGGCAGAACATACGTAAAATAGGCCTGGCTGAGTGTCGCCAGACCGACCAGAGTCAGGCTGGCCTTCAGCCGGGCGGGTCTGGCAAAGAAGGCTTCGAAGCCTGACCGGACCAGGACCGGGACGACAAACAACAGCAGGTTGACCAGGACAATGGAAGCCCAGTCCGGGATCGACTGCCGGAAAAAGATCAAAACCGAAGCCAAGCCAAGCAGAACAGAGGCCAGGGGCCAGAAATACAGTCCCTGGTAATACTTCCGATGCTGACGCCATAACCAGGCCAGGGCCAGGGCTGTTGCCAGGAAGACCATCAGCAAACCCAGATAGGCGGTTTTCAAATCCATCCCGTTGACCTTCCTGAAACAGATTGTAATTCTAACATTTTACTGCTGCTTTTATGACAGAAGCAATGGGAATGGCTGTTTTGATCAGGCTGCCGTCTGGCCGGGGGGCAGGCTTTCTTGCACCAGCAAGCGGTTTTTCTGCAGGAAAAAGCCCTGAATGACCAGTAGGATGCCGGTCACTATCAATTGCCATTCGATTGAGATCCGGTCAGCCAGCGGACCCAGGACCAGGATGGCCAGCGGCATCACCCCGCTGGAAATCATCGACAGAACCCCGAAAACCCGGCCCAGAAAGGCTTCGTCGACCTTTTCCTGGAGCAAGGTCATGGCCGGCGTATTGAAAACCGGCAAAGTGATGCCGACCACAACCATCACAGCGACATAGATCCAGAATGAAGGAACCACACCGAGCAGGACCTGGTTGATCCCGATCAGATACAGGGAGAGAATCATCGTCTGCATCCGGTTTTTCAGCCCGCCCCAGGTGGACATCAGCAGTCCACCCAGCAGCATGCCACTGGAAAAAGCAACTTCGATGGCCGTCAGGCGCCAGACGTCTTCGCCAAAGGACCGCGCAACTTGCAGGGGTGTCAGGAAGGCGGCCGGGGAGACCAGGACGAAAAACAGGGCGAAGAAAAGGAACAGGCTTTTGACATAGGCATGTTCGCGGATATAGGCAAAACCGAGACGCAGGTCCTGCCAGTAGCTGACCGTTTGCTTTTCCAGCGCTTTGGCGTGCGGGGCCACCTTCAGGAACAGCAGAATCAGCACAGCGATGATGCAGGTCACGACATCGATCAGGAAAATGAATTCAATTGGCCAAAAGCTCATCAGCGCCCCGCTGACCATGGGTGAAATCAGGGCGATGGCAGACTGGAAGCTGGCCAGCAGGCCATTGGCCCGCATCAGCTGGCCCTCTGGGACGATCTGCGGCAAAAATGCACTGACAGCCGGGCTCTGGATCGAAGTGCCAATCGATCTCAGGGCTGAGATCAAAAACAGCAGCCAGACGCCATGGTAGCCGAGCCGGAACACGACAAACAAGACCAGAGTGGCGAGGGCAATCCCCAGGTCGGACAGCATGATCAGCTTTTTGCGATCAAACCGGTCAGCCAGGACTCCGGCAAAGGGCGACAGGAAAAAAGTCGGCAAAAAACCGAAAATAATGGACAGTGCCATCATCAGGCCGGAATTGGTCTCGAGCGTGATGTACCAGAGAATGGCAAACTGGACCAGGGACGAGCCAAATAAGGAGATCGACTGGCTGGCGATAAAAATCGCGAATTTCCTCGACCAGCCAGCGCGATCCTGGGCAGACTTGGCAGTTGGTAATTCGTCAGTCATCGGCTTCTAACCGGGTGGCCAGCTGATCCGGCCAGCGCCGATCGGCTGCCTTCAGGCTCGCCTGCAATTGCTCGGCATCGCGGGCGCCGATGATCGGGAAGGCCGGGATCTGCTGGGTCAGCAGATAGCCCAGCACAACCTCGTGGAGCGGCAGAGCCATTTCGGCGGCAATCTGGCGCAGACGGGCATAACGGCGGTCATTTTTCGGCGTGTCATACAATTTGAGCAGCGACGGACTGATCTTGTCCTTGCCCAGATGGGCCAGCTTGTCAAAATAGCCATTGGCCTGTGCGGAATAGGCAACGGCGGCCATACCGGTGTCCTGGTGCAGGGCTTTGCTTGCAGAATCCATGGCGACCATGGTCGGATCGGGGAATCCGGCGGGATTAGCTTCGGCCAGGCTCCACATCAGCTGGTTGGCGACAAAACCGTGCCAGCCCTTGGCCCGGGCCACTGCCTGCGCCTCCCTGATCCGGGCGGGTTGCCAGTTGGAACAGCCAAAATAGCGGATCTTGCCGGCTTTGACAAAGTCGTTGAGATAGCCCAGGATCTCCTCGACACTGACCCGCTCATCATCGCGATGCAAGTAATACAAATCGATATAGTCGGTCTGCAGGGCAGACAGGCTCTGGTGCAGGTCAACCGCAACCTCCTCCCGGCCAAGGCGTGGCACGGTCATGGCTTCCCAGGCCGGGTGGGCACCCTTGGTGGCCAGGACGATCTGGTGGCGATTGCGCCGGGCCTGCATCCAGTTGCCCAGATAGATTTCGCTATGGTTGAGCGGCGGCTCCAGCCAGCGGCCATAGATATTGGCGGTGTCGATGAAATTGCCCCCGGCCTCGGCATACAGATCCAACTGGTCAAAGGCGAAGGGCTGGGCATTGACTTCGCTCAGCGAGTTGCCACCAAAACTGATGACGGATGCAGTGAGCTCGGTATCCGGCAAGAGTCGATAACGCATGGTTTACCTCCTGTAAAGCGGTTGATGTTGAGTCCATTATACCTTGAGTGTCGCCTGTGCTAAAATGACTCCGTTACGAAATCAGGTCCTGTCTGGCTGCAGGGTCAGTCCGCTGCAGGCAGCTGGGATCGCCCGCTGAATGGATTGCAAGATGAACAAAAATCTTCTGGTTTACGATCTGGATCGAATGCCCTATGCCGAAGCCCTGGCCATTCAGCGCCGGTTGCTTGAAAAACGGCAGCTGGGCGAGATCGAGGATACCTTGCTCCTGGTTGAACACCCGGCTGTCCTGACTCTGGGCACCCGCGGTGATTACGCCAATATCTATTTACCGAAAGAGCGCTTGGCCGAGCAAGGTGTTTCGATCTACGAGGTTGAGCGAGGTGGCGATGTCACCTACCATGGCCCGGGCCAGATCGTCGGCTATCCGATCGTTGCGTTGCAGGACTTTCCGGGCAGTATTCGCGGCTATATCACAGCCATGGCCACGGCGCTGATCGACCTGCTCCGCACGGAATTCGGCATTGTCGCTGAGCAGCGCTTTGACAAATATTCTGGCGTCTGGGTTGGCGAGAATAAAATCGTTGCCATCGGTGTCGCTGTCAAGCGGGGTGTCACCCTGCATGGCTTTGCGTTCAATGTCAATACTAACCTGGCCCATTTCGACTGGATCAATCCCTGCGGACTTTCCAAGGGCGTTACCTCGGTCGAACGGGAAACCGGACAGACCGCCGATCTGGACCGGGTCAAGGCCCAGGTGGTGTCCCATCTGGCGCGACAATTTCAAAGGCAACCCGTCCGGCGGCCCGCCAGCGAGTTATCCGGACCTACAGGCTCTTTGGGCCATGACCAGGAGGTCTCCTTGTGACGGGATCGACACAGCCTGCCAGAAAACCACGCAAACCGGACTGGTTCAAAGTCCAGGCCAATGCCGGCGAAGCCAATGAAGCCGTCATCCGCCTGATCCGTTCCTTGAATCTGCACACCGTCTGTGAGGAAGCCAATTGCCCGAATGCCGGGGAATGCTTCAGCAACAAGACAGCGACTTTCATGTTGCTGGGCAGCCAGTGCACCCGCAATTGCACCTTTTGTGCGGTCGGCAAGGGCTTGCCCGAAGTGCCTGACCCCCTGGAGCCGGTCCGTCTCGCCGAGGCCATTGCCCAGCTCCAGCTTCAACATGTGGTGCTGACCACGGTGACCCGGGATGACCTGCCAGATGGCGGTGCCGCCCATTTTGCCGCCGTGATTGCCGCCATCCGGGACCGGATTCCCGACCGGACGCCGGCCATCGAGGTTCTGATCTCAGACCTGCAGGGGAATTGGGACGCACTTGCAACCATCATCGACGCCCGGCCGCAGGTCATCAACCACAATGTCGAGACGGTACCGCGCCTGTATCCGGAAGTCCGGCCGGAGGCTGATTTTGACCGCTCGGTCGAGCTCTTGCGGCGGGTCAGACTGCAAACCCCGGATATCCTGACCAAGTCCGGCATCATGGTCGGTCTCGGCGAAACACCGGCAGAGGTCCTTGCCGTGATGGAAGCCTTGCGGGCTGCGGGCTGTCATTTGCTGACGATCGGCCAATACCTGGCCCCTTCCGCCAAGCATCATCCGGTGGTGGAGTATATCCACCCGGACCAGTTCGGCGCCTATAAAAAAGCGGGCGAGGCGATGGGATTTGCCCATGTTGCCTCTGGCCCGCTGGTGCGCAGTTCGTATCATGCCGGGGAAGCTTATCTGAAATCGCAAGCCTGAACGCCAGGGCCGCAATGGCCTGGCTGCTCAGGCAAGGAGCGGACTTTCAAAACAGGCCGCTGATTTTGCCGTCATCATCGATGTCAATGATCTCGGCCGCCGGCTTTTTCGGCAGGCCTGGCATGGTCATGATGTCTCCGGTCAGGGCGACGATAAAACCGGCCCCGGCTGACAATCGCAGTTCTCGCACCGTGATGGAGAAACCGGTTGGCCGGCCCAGCAAGGCCGGATTGTCGGACAAAGAGTACTGGGTCTTGGCCATGCAGACCGGTAAGCTGCCCAGCCCCTGAGCCTGGATCGCCTCGAGATCTTTCACGGCCTGGGCAGTCAGGGCGATGTCATCGGCGCCATAGATCTTCTGGGCGATCGTACGAATCTTGTCTGGCAGCGGCAAATCCTCCGGATAGAGAAACTGGAAGTTCTTGCCATCCGCGGCCAGACTGTCGAGCAGAGCCCGGGCGAGGTCCTCGCCACCCGCACCGCCTTCGGCAAAAACCCGCGAAACAGCCATCCGGACACCATGCCTGGCGCAGGCCTTGGCGACGACGGCGATTTCGGCCTCCGTGTCGGTCGGGAAATGGTTGAGTGCCACCACACAAGGCAAGCCAAAGGTGGCCAGGTTCTCGAGGTGCTTTTCCAGATTGGCCAGACCTTTTTCCAGCGCGGCGACATTCTCCTGGCTGAGCTCTGACCGGGGAACGCCGCCATTATATTTCAGGGCGCGCACGGTAGCGACCAGCACTACGGCATCCGGCGCCAGGCCACCGACCCGGCATTTGATGTCGAAAAATTTCTCAGCCCCCAGATCCGCACCGAATCCGGCCTCAGTGACGGTGATCTCGCCGAGCTTCAAGGCCAGCCGCGTCGCCCGCAGGCTATTGCAGCCATGGGCAATATTGGCGAACGGACCGCCATGCATCAGGGCTGGCGTGCCTTCCAGCGTCTGGACCAGATTGGGTTTGAAGGCATCCTTGAGCAAGGCGGCCAGGGAACCGGCAGCCTTGAGATCCTCCGCGGTGACCGGGCGACCGTCATGGGTATAGGCGACGACCATCCGCTGGAGCCGGGCCTTCAGATCGGCGCGGTCAGTCGCAAGGCAAAGGACCGCCATGATCTCGGAGGCGACGGAAATATTGAAGCCGTCCTGGCGCGGGATGCCATCCGCTTTGCCACCCAGGCCGACCACAATGTGGCGCAGAGCCCGGTCATTCATGTCGAGGCAACGCTTCCAGACAATACGGCGCTGGTCGATATTGAGGCTATTGCCCTGGTGGATATGGTTGTCGATCAGGGCGGCCATCAGGTTATTGGCCGCGGTGATGGCATGGATATCGCCGGTGAAATGGAGGTTGATGTCCTCCATGGGCAGGACCTGGGCATAGCCGCCGCCGGCCGCCCCGCCCTTGATGCCGAAAACAGGTCCCAGCGAAGGCTCGCGCAAAGCGATGATGGTACGATGGCCGAGGCGGTTCAAGGCCTGGCCCAGGCCGACTGTCGTGGTGGTCTTGCCTTCGCCGGCCGGAGTCGGATTGATCGCCGTGACCAGAACAAGCCGCCCGTTCTGGCGATCAGAGAGACGATTGTAAAGGGAATCATCGAGCTTGGCCTTGTAACGGCCATACAGGTCCAGTTCAGATTCGAAAATACCCAGCTCGCCGGCAATATCCAGGATGGGCCGCATGACTTTCTGACTTGCAATTTCGATATCGGACAACATCTTTTTCCTCCAGGTGCATTTGCTCGACGTTTGGCTTGTCAGCACAATATTTTGGGTGAAATCAGGATTATACCACAATAGATAGTGTAGTTGGTTTGACTTTAGTTCGTAAAAGTGATACTATTTCAGCATTGGGTCTCTATGCAGCTCCAATCTGTGGCACTACTTTAACTGGAGGTTGACAACATGATCATCAAGACGGATCTCGATTCCTGCAGGAAAGACATGCAAGCCTATATTGGCAGGAAAGTTACACTCAAGTCCAACGGTGGCCGTAAGCGCCTTATCGTTCAGGAGGGCATCCTGGAAAGCTGTTACCCCAATGTCTTCACCGTCCGCTGCGCAAAATCCAATTACTACTCCGAGATGGTGTCCTATAGTTATGTCGATATCCTGACCCACACGGTTGAAATCGACGTGGATAATGGCACTCGGTTCGAAGTGGTCGCTCATTGACGATCCCCAGCCCATGCCCTCAATGATTTGAAATCAAGGCCCGCGCGCTCGTGCGGGCTTTTTCTAACCCGGACAAGGAGGCCCCATGAAATCATTGACCCTCGAGGCTTGCGCCAAGATCAATTTGTCCCTCGATGTCGCAGGCACCCGGCCGGATGGTTACCATCTCCTGACGACCGTCATGCAGTCCGTCTCGCTATCAGATCGAGTATACCTTGAACTGGATCGCCAGGGCAACGGCCTGATCTTGCTGGCCAATGACCCGGCGATCCCCCTCGATGAGCGGAACACTGCCCACAAGGCCGCCCGCCATTTCATGGCTGCAGCCGGGATCGATGCCGGGGTGCGGATATTCCTGGAAAAGGCGATTCCGATGGAGGCCGGCCTGGCTGGCGGCAGTGCGGATGCGGCAGCGGTGCTTTTCGGCTTGAACGAATTGTGTGGCAAGCCCCTGACGATGGCCCAGCTTCTGGAGCTGGCGGTAAAAACAGGTGCTGATGTGCCCTTCTGCCTGACCGGCGGGACTGTCCTGTGCACGGGCATCGGCGAGATCCTCACCCCGCTGGAAGCCTTTGCCCGCGTCCCACTGATCCTGGTCAAGCCCGACTTCGGGATTTCCACCCCCTGGGCCTTCCAGCGCTATGACGAAAATCCAGCCGCTGTCCGCCCCAACCACAGCAAACTGTTCTCGGCGATGCAGCGGCGTGACCTGCAGGCCATGCAGGATGCCACGGCCAATGTCCTGGAATCGGTCTCGCTCAAAGCCCATCCCATTCTGGATTCTCTCAAGCAGCAATTGCTGGACCTGGGGGCAGGCATGGCGCAAATGAGTGGCAGCGGGCCGACGGTTTTCGGCCTGTTCCGGGAAACAGCCCACCGGGACCGGGCCTATGCAGCACTTGAACAGCGGCTGCCGGACGGTTACCGGATTTTCTCGGCCACCACACTGGGCCATGGCCTCCGGATCCTTTGATCCCAGGCCCTGCCAAACCATCGGGAATTAAACTTTTCAAATAACCCGATTGACATCTGGAATATTTAGTGATTGACAGAATCGCCAGGTCGCGCTTATAATCGTAAAGCATTGCACAAAAATAACCTGGAGGTGAAGATAGATGAAAATGACCTACCAGCCGAAAAAACGGCAACGTTCCAAGGAGCATGGCTTCCGCAAACGCATGCAGACGGCATCCGGCCGTGATGTCCTCAGACGGCGCAGGCTCAAAGGAAGAAAACAGCTTTCAGCTTGAAGACCGCATCACTGTGGTCTTTCTTCTTTTTAGCGTGATCATTGAAAATCCTGCCGGACCAGGCCTCAAAGGACGTCTCTAAATGCTCAGGACGACGACATTGCGCAAAAACTACGAGTTTGGCCGTGTCTACCAGAAGGGCCAGCATGTGGCGACCCGGACCCTGGTGCTCCACTATTTCGCGCGACGGCACCAAAAGCTGCGCCTGGGGGTGACCGCCAGTCGCCAGGTCAAGGGCAGCGTGGCGCGAAACCGGGCCAAACGGCTGCTGCGAGAAGCTTACCGGCTGCATGAGCATGAGCTCAGGACGGGCTTTGACCTGATTCTGGTGGGCAGGGCCGTCGAGCCGACTGCCAGCTACTGGGACGTCGAAGCCGATCTGCTCCGTGCCTGCCGCCGGGCCGGTCTGCTCCAGCAAACCCGGCCGGAACCCAGCAAGACCGACGCCGAGTCCGCCCATCCAGTGGCTATGCCGTGATCCGGCGGCTGCTGGTCAAAATGATCCGGTATTACCAGCGGACGATCTCACCTCAAACGGGTGCGTCGTGCCGCTATTTGCCCACCTGCTCCCAGTATGCCGTGGAGGCCATCGAGACTCACGGCGCATATAAAGGAACCCTGCTGGCGGTCTGGCGCATCCTGCGTTGCAACCCATTCAGCAAAGGCGGCTATGACCCGGTGCCCCCGCACCATCACAAGGAGAATTGAACGCGATGGACCTGGCAGTTGTAAGCCTTATCAGTCTATTCGACCCCCTCTACATTGCCTTTGGCTGGGCAATGCGTTTCCTGTACAGCCTGTTTGACAATTATGGCCTGGTCATCATTGTCTTCACCGTGGTGCTGCGTGGCCTGATGATCCCGTTGGGGATCCACCAGCAAAAGGCGATGATCAAACAGCAGGCATTGCAGGGCGAGCTGATGGAAATCCAGCGGCTCCATCCCAATGACAAGGCCCGGCAGAGTGAACTCCAGATGGAGCTCTACAAAAAGCATGGCGCTTCCCCGCTGTCTGGCTGCCTGCCGGCGATCCTGCAGCTTTTGATTATCTGGCCGATATTCCAGATCTTCCGCGCACCCCTCGTCCGCATCATGCAGGTGTCGACCGAGAACATCACCAAGATTGGCGATTTACTCAAGGCGGCCAGCCTGATCAGCGAAACCGATGCCAAGAATGCCGTCACGAACAATATCCCCCTGATCAATGCCCTGAACGCCAGTGCCGCTTCACTGGGCCAGGTGGTCAGCCAGGGCCTGATCGAACTGCGCCAGTTCATCGATGTCCAGTTCCTCGGCATGAACCTGGGCCTTACACCCAGCTGGAAGCCAGCTGACCTGTTCGGGGCCGGCCGTGGCCAATATCTGCCGCTTCTGGTTTTCCCGCTCCTGGTCGTCCTGACCACGCTGGTCCAGATGCGGATTTCGACCATGACCATGCCGAACCGCCGCAAAAAGGCGGAAGACAAGGAACGGGAAAAGAAGAATCCGGCCCGGGCTGGACAGACCCCCGAAGATCGTTCAGAATCCATGATGAAGTCCATGAACATCATGATGCCGCTGTTCATGCTCTGGACCACGTTCACCATGCCGGCTGCCCTGGGCCTTTACTGGATCATTGGCAATATCATGATGATCATCCAGAGTGTTCTGATCTATTTCCTGTTTACCCGCAAACTGGAGGATAAAGCACATGGCCACAATGGTTGAGAAAACCGGCAAGACCGTCGAGGAAGCCATCAATGAGGCGCTCGAGGAATTGGGTGTCACATCGGAAGAAGTCATTATCGAAGTCCTGGACGAAGGTGTCCCGGGAGGTGTCCTGGGGATTGGCCGTCGTCCCGCCCGCGTCCGGGTCAGCCTCGACGAAGAGGTGATTCACCCTGGATCTGCCAGTGACGAAGTCCCAGCTTACTATGGTGACGACGAATACACGGATGAACCGGAATCTGCCGAGGAGGCCGAAACGACGGCCTATGTGGCTGCGATCCTTTCTGGAATCGGTATCCATGGCAAGATCAGTTCGTATCGCGAAGGCGATACCCTGCACATCGAGATCAGCGGCCATGATGTGGGTGCTGCGATTGGCCACCATGGCGAAACCCTCGATGCCATCCAATACCTGGCCACGCTGGTCGCCAATAAGCAGAGCGATAATCGCCTGCGAGTATCCGTGGATATCGGCGGTTACCGCCACCGGCGCGAGAATACCCTGGTCAGCCTGGCCGAGCGTTCGGCAGAAAAGGTTGTCCGCAGTGGCCGCAGCTTCAAGATGGACCCGATGAATCCGGCGGAGCGCCGCATTGTACACACGGCGCTGCAGGATTATCCCGGTGTCAGTACACATAGCGAAGGCGAAGAACCAGAACGCCGGGTGGTCATCACCCCTGCGGAAATCTGAGGCGGCCCAGTAACCGGCAACCGCCATGAACATCGATCGCGCCCAGTTGAATGAAACGATTGCAGCCAGTGCCACGCCGCCGGGAACGAGCGGAGTGGCACTGATTCGCTTGTCGGGGCCAGGCAGCAAAGCTGCCGCTGCGGCTATTTTCCGGCCCTTGAGCTCCCGCTTTCCGGCCGCCGATGCCATGGCTGGCTATACCTGCGCTCCCGGCTGGATCATCGATCCGCGAAATGCCGCCCATGAACCGATCGACCAGGTGGTCCTGACTTGCTTTACGGCACCCCAGTCTTTTACAGGTGAAGATGTCTATGAAATCACCTGCCATGGGGGGACGGCGGTGCGCCAGGCCATTCTCGATTTGCTGTTCAGCCTCGGAGTCCAGCCCGCCGGGCCAGGTGAATTCACCCGCCGCGCCTTCCAGAACGGCAAGCTGGACCTCGCCCAGGCTGAAGCAGTCATGGACTTGATTGCGTCGACCGCCGGCAAAAGGGCCCAGGCTGCAGCGCGCCAGCTGCAGGGCCGCCTGTCGCGCGATATCAAGGCCGTTCGCGGCGATCTATTTGCCTTGCTGGCCCAGCTGGAGCTGGTCCTGGAATACCCTGAGCATGAAGACAGTGAGTCAGCCAAGAATGACCTGGTTGCCCGGCTGACTGCTGCAATTGCCAAGGTCGCGGCCTTGGCTGCCAGCTTCCGCCAGGGCCGGTTGCTGTCCGAGGGCTTCACGGTTGTGATTGTCGGCCGCCCCAATGCTGGCAAGTCATCGCTTCTGAACCTGCTGGCCGGCTATGACCGGGCGATTGTCACACCGGTCGCCGGCACGACCCGCGACACCGTGGAAGAGCTGATCGATATTGGCGGGGTACCCGTCCGTCTGATCGATACCGCCGGATTGCGCGAGACCGTGGACCTCGTGGAGCGGATCGGAGTCGACCGGGCCCGCTCAGCCATTCTGGAAGCCGACCTGGTCTTGTGGCTGATTTCACCGCCCGATGACTGGCCAGGTGATCTGGCCCATCTGGACACCTCCATTCTGGATGCGGAACTGGACGAATTGCGCGACCTGTCTGAAAAAACCGAGGCCCTGCTGCTGGTGGCCGGGAAAGAGGACCTCGCCGCCAGTGCTGCCTTGCGCAATTGGCTGGCCGGCGAACTGCCCGATCTCCCACTGGTGTCTTTTTCTGCCCTGACCCAGGAGGGCTTGCCTGCGATCCGCCAGGCCATCCTGGACCGCTATGCCCAGTCCGGAAACACCCAGGCGGACGAGGTGCTGGTCACCTCCAGCCGGCACAAGGCCTGCCTGGACAAGACCTTGTACAGCCTGGAGGCCGCCGGCCAGGAACTCGAGCGCGGCGACCTGCTCGATCTCGTCGCTGCCCTGGTGCGCAGTGCGCTCGATCATCTGGCTGAAATCACGGGCGACCTGGTCAGCGACACCTTGATCGAGACGATTTTCAGCCGCTTTTGCATTGGTAAATAAGCCGCAACGAGCCGGCCAATCGGCCTGGCCATGCGATACGAGGTAGAACAAACAGTTATGCTGACTATTGAGCAAGCCCTGAAGCAGCCGGGTGCCTATCTGGCCGACGCTTATGATGTTGCAGTGATTGGTGCCGGCCATGCCGGCTGTGAAGCTGCCCTGGCTGCGGCCCGGCTCGGCTGCCAGACCATCCTGTTTGCGATCAACCTGGACAGTGTCGGGAATATGCCCTGTAATCCGAATATCGGCGGTACCGCCAAGGGCCAGCTGGTGCGGGAAATTGACGCTCTGGGCGGCGAAATGGGCCGGGCGGCTGACCAGGCCATGATCCAGTTCCGCATGCTCAACCAGTCACGTGGCCCGGCTGTCCTGTCGCCCCGGGCCCAGATCGATCGCCGCAAATATCAGGCGATCATGAAGCAGACTCTGGAACGAACCGACAATCTGGATTTGCGCCAATCTGAAGTCGTGGAGATCCTGGTCGCGCCGGCCGCTGACCTGTCGCTGGAAAACCCGGCCCCTGCCTTGCCCCGGGTCGCCGCGGTCATGACTCGGACCGGGGCCATCTACCCCTGCCAGAAAGCGATCCTGACCACCGGGACCTATCTCGACGGCAAAATCATCATCGGCAGCTGCCAATACAGTGGTGGCCCCGATGGCATGTTCCCGGCGATCGGCCTGTCGGATTCCCTGCGCAATCTCGGCCTGGACCTCTTGCGCTTCAAAACCGGGACCCCGGTCCGCCTGAATTTCCGCAGCATTGATTTCAGCCAGACCGAGCGACAGGACGGGGATGAGCAGGTGATCCCCTTTTCCTATGAGCATGAAGATGATCCAGCCTTTACCCAGATTGAGCAGCAACCCTGCTACCTGACCTGGACCACGGCGGAAACCCGGTCTGCGGTCGAGGCCAACCTGCACCGTTCCCCCCTGTTCAGTGGAGAAATCGAAGGCGTCGGGCCCCGTTACTGTCCCTCGATCGAGGACAAATTCGTCAAGTTCAAAGACAAGGAGCGCCATCAGGTTTTCATCGAGCCGATGGGTCGCGATACGTATGAAATGTACCTCCAGGGCATGTCGAGCAGTATGCCGGAGGATGTCCAGGTGCGGATGATGCGCTCCCTGCCCGGCCTTGCCAGCGCCAAAATCATGCGCAGTGCCTATGCCATCGAATACGACTGTCTCGACCCGACGGGCCTGCGCCTGACGCTCGAGACAAAAGCGGTCCATGGCTTGTACAGTGCCGGACAGGTCAATGGCACCTCTGGCTACGAAGAAGCTGCCGCCCAGGGGCTGGTCGCCGGGATCAATGCGGTCCGGGCTTTGCAGGGTCTGTCCCCGGTCGTGATCGACCGTTCCCAGGCCTATATCGGCGTCCTGATCGATGACCTGGTTACCAAGGGCACAAGCGAACCGTATCGCATGATGACGGCGCGCGCCGAGTATCGCCTGGTCCTGCGCCAGGATAATGCCGACCGTCGCCTCACCCCGCTCGGCCGTGAACTGGGCCTGGTCCCTGAGGCTCGCTATAGCCGCTATCTGGCCAAGCAGGCCCGGATTGCCGCTGAGAACGAACGGTTCCGCAAAACCCGGGTGGCACCGGGCGACGCGGTCAATCGCCTGCTGGAACAACTCGGCAGCACACCGCTCAAACCAGGTGCTGGAACCAGTCTGGCCGATCTGCTGCGCCGGCCCGAGATCCACTATGCGGATCTGGCTGCCATCGATCCGGGTCGCCCGCCATTATCCGTCGCGGAATGCTTTGCCGTTGAAGTTGATCTGAAATACGAAGGCTATATCCGGTTGGAACAGGAGCGCATCGACCGTTTCTTGCGGCTGGAACAACGTGAATTACCGGACAGCATCGACTATGCCGCGATCAGTGGCCTGCGGATCGAGGCGCGCCAGAAACTCACCCGCCTGCGCCCGGCCTCGCTTGGCCAGGCCAGCCGGATTTCAGGCGTTTCACCGGCTGATATCGCCGTTCTCCTGGTCTATCTTGATTCCCGAGGTGCCGTCCATGCCTGAAGCAGAGCTGCAGCTTCCCCGCACGCCGGATCTTGGCGGCCATCTGGGGCGGATTTCGGCCCATCTTGCCGAACCCCTCAGTGAGCAGCAGCAAGACCAGCTGCTCAGCTATGCCCGCCTGCTGCGGGAATGGAACCAGAAACTGAACCTGACGGCAATCCTGGATGATGAAGGCATTGCCGTGCGCCATTTCCAGGACTCGCTGACCCTGGTGCCGGCCATCCGCTCCTGCCAGGCCAGCCATGGCAGCAAGCTGCTCCTGGCCGATGTCGGGACTGGAGCCGGCTTCCCGGGACTGGTGCTGAAAATCGCCTGCCCGGAGATCGAAGTGGTGCTGATCGATGCCCTGAACAAACGTCTGAAATTCCTCGAGGCCGTCATCGCCGAACTGGACCTGAAGGGCATTCGCACCGTGCATGCCCGGGCCGAGGACGCCGGCCGGATGAAAAACCTGCGCGAACAGTTTGACCTTGTCGTTGCCCGGGCGGTCGCGGCTCTGCCGGTTCTGGCCGAATACTGCCTGCCGCTGGTGCGGAAAAACGGCCAGTTCATCGCCATGAAGGCCCAGGCGGAGGAAGAAGTCGGCTCTGCCCAAAAGGCCCTGACCATCCTGGGTGGCAGCACCCCAAAAGTACAGGCCTTCCTCCTGCCTGGCACCGAGATGCAACGCACATTGATCGAGGTCGAAAAAGTGCGGCCGACCCCGGCTGCCTATCCCCGCAAAGCCGGTAAAGTGGAACAAAATCCCCTTCAATGATATAATAGACAGGTTAAAACGATTCGCCCGTGACAGGAGGCAAATACACGCATGGCTGACGAGCTGGATCGCGCCCAGAATCCCGCGAACCTAGACAAAAGAGATCTGCAGAAGCAAAAAGAAGCCGCGGTCGACGCCGCATTCCGGAATCCTTTCAATACGATCATCCCGATCGATCTTGAAGACGAAATGAAAAAATCATTCATCGACTATGCGATGAGTGTTATTTCCGACCGTGCCCTGCCGGATGTCCGTGACGGCTTGAAACCCGTCCATCGCCGCATCCTCTACTCGATGTTCACCCAGGGCTTCACCCCGGACAAATCCTACCGCAAGTGCGCCACCACCGTCGGTGACGTCCTCGGCCGTTTCCACCCCCATGGTGACGCAGCGGTCTATGACACCATGGTCCGCATGGCCCAGGATTTTTCGATGCGCCATATGCTCGTCGATGGCCATGGCAATTTTGGCTCCCGCGACGGTGATGCCCCGGCAGCTTATCGTTATACCGAGGCCCGCCTGTCCAAGATCTCGCTCGAAATGATGAGCGACATCAATAAGAACACCGTCGACTTCAAACCCAACTTCGACGAGCACGAAATGGAGCCGATTGTCCTGCCGGCCCGGTTCCCCAACCTTCTGGTCAATGGCTCGACGGGCATTGCGGTCGGTATGGCGACCAGCATCCCGCCTCACAATTTGCGTGAGGTGATTGATGGTGTTGTCCTCCTGCTGGACAAGCCCGACGCCACCGTCGAGGAGCTGATGACTGTGATCAAAGGGCCGGACTTCCCGACCCATGGCACCATCCTCGGCGTCTCCGGCATCCGCGATGCCTACCGTACCGGTCGTGGCCGCATCGTGGTCCGGGCCAATACCGACATCGAGCCGATGAAAAACAACCGCCAGCGCATCATCGTGCGCGACCTGCCCTATATGGTCAATAAAGCCCGCCTGATCGAGCGCATCGCCGAGCTGGCCAAGGACAAAAAAGTCGAAGGCATATCCGACATCCGCGACGAATCAGACCGCAGCGAATCCGTCCGCATCGTCATCGAGCTGAAAAAAGAAGCCAATGCCAGCGTCGTCCTCAACCAGCTGTACAAGAACACCCAGCTCCAGGATGCCTTCAATGCCAATATGCTGGCCCTGGTCCCGGACGAGCTCGGCCGGTTTGAACCGAAAATCGTCAATCTGCGCGAAAGCCTGACGTACTACATTGAACACCAGAAGGAAGTCACGCGCCGCCGCATCCGCTTCGACCTCGAAAAGGCTGAAGCCCGGCGCCATATTGTCGAGGGCCTGCGTATCGCCATCGACCATATCGACGAAGTCATTGCGATCATCCGCGGCTCGAGAAGCGAAGATCAGGCCAAGGAACGCCTGATCGAACGCTTTGGCTTCTCGGACAAGCAGGCCCAGCACATCGTCGATATGCGCCTTGGCCGCCTGACCGGTCTCGAACGGGAAAAGCTGGAAAACGAATACCGCGACCTGTGTGAGAAGATCGAATATTTCCAGCGCCTGCTTGCTGAAGAACCGCTGCTGCTCGATGTCATCAAGGATGATCTGCTCGACGTGGCCCGCCGGTTCGGTGACGATCGTCGCACCGCGATCGAAAGTACGGGTGACGACGAGATCGACGACGAATCCCTGATCCAGGAAGCCTCGATCGTTGTGACCCTGACCCATTTCGGCTATGTCAAACGCATGCCGGTCGATACGTACAATACCCAGCACCGCGGTGGCCGCGGCGTCACTGGCATGGCCACCCGCGAGGAGGATTTCGTCCAGACCATCCTGACGACCTCAACGCATGCCATGCTGCTCTTCTTCACCAACAAGGGCAAAGCCTACCGCCTCAAGGGCTATCAGATCCCTGAGGCCAGCCGCCAGGCCAAGGGCATGGCGATCGTCAACCTGATCGCCCTCGACAGCGATGAGAAAATCCGGGCGGTGATCCCGATCCAGAGCTTTGACCAGGGCGGCTGCCTGATGATGGCCACCAAATCCGGCGTCGTCAAGAAGACCGATCTGGCCGATTATTCCAATATGAATCGCAATGGCCTGATCGCAATCAGCCTGCGCGAGGATGACGAATTGATCGGTGTCCAGCTGACGGAGAGCCACAATGATATTGTCCTGGTCACCCGCGAAGGCATGTCGATCCGCTTTGCCGATGACGATGTCCGGGCGACCGGTCGCAATACGCAGGGCGTTCGCGGCATTGCGCTGGATGACAATGACGATGTGGTCGGCATGGCGACAACTGAACCCGGCAAGACGATCCTGGTCGTCTCCGAGCGCGGCTTTGGCAAACGCACCGAACTCGAGGAATACCGCACCCAGACCCGTGCCGGCAAAGGCTTGATCACCTACAAGCCGTCCGAGAAAACCGGCAGCCTGGCCGGAATCGCCCTGGTCGATGACAACAACGACATTATCCTGGTCAGCGATACCGGCATCATCATCCGCATGTCGGCTGCCGAGATCCCGATCCTTTCCCGCAATACCCAGGGGGTGCGCATGATGCGCACCGGCGAAGGTAAAGTCGTAGACCTCGCCGTCGTCGAACACGAGGAGCCCGGGGAAGGGGAGGAGATGGGACTGAATCCGGCCCTGGAGCCAGACTCTGTTGGCGAAGTTGAGGATGCAACCGGTGAGACCGGCACAGCAGCTGACGAACCCAAAACAGATGAAGCCTGATCCCTCGCGAGTCTGTCCTGAAATGTCTCCATAGCAGATGGCCCTGTTCACCGTCAACGCGGTGAGCAGGGCCATTTTAATGGGGGTCCTGACAGCCAGCCTCTGGATAAAAAAATCCCGGCAAGCATCGGGTGAATGCTTGGCCGGGATCATTATGCCCTGGGAAGGGTCTTGTCTGAACCGTTACCAGACTTACAGATCCTTGACCTCGTTGATGATGGAGCGGACTGCATTGGCAGAGGCCTTCATCAGTTCTTTTTCGCTGTCGGTCAGATCGATTTCGAGGACGCGCTCGACACCGTTCTTGGAAATGATCGAAGGGACATTGACGACGACATCGGATTCGCCATATTCGCCATTGAGCACGGTTCCGACGGTGCGGACGGTGCTGGCGCCCTTGAGGATCGATTCGCAGATCGTGTTGACAGCAATGGCAACACCATAGAAGGTTGCGCCCTTGCGCTTGATGATTTCAGCGCCGGCCTTCTTGGTGCTTTCGATGATCTCGGCTTTTTCTTCATCGGTGAAGGTAATACCGGCCGTGGCGCAGTACTCATCGATATCGAGACCGGCGATATTGGTGGCGCTCCAGGCCGGGAACTGGGAATCACCATGTTCACCGATCATATAGCCATGGACATTGCGGACGTCGACGTCGAGCTTTTCGCTGAGCAGATAACGGAACCGGGCGCTGTCAAGGACGGTGCCGGAGCCGATGACCATGCCCTTGGGCAGGCCGGACCATTTCGAAATCATGTAGGTCATGACATCGACCGGATTGGAGACGACAAGGATGACGCCGCCATTATAATATTTCATGATGCTTTCGGTGATCGTCTTGCCCAGAGACACGTTCTTCTTGGCCAGGTCGAGACGAGTTTCGCCGGGCTTGCGCGGAATGCCAGCGGTGATGACGATGACATCACAATCCACGACATCGCTGTAGTCACCAGCTTTGATGACCATCTGGCCGAGGAAGGGCAGACCATGGTTGATATCCATGGCTTCGCCGATGGCTTTTTCGGCATTGACGTCAATGATGATGATTTCGCTGGCCAGCTGCTTGATCGAAGCGGCATATGCGATGGATGCACCGACGGAACCGGCGCCGATGATGGCAATTTTGCTTCCCGTTTTTTTCGATAAATGTTTCATGTGTGTTCCCCCCTGAAATCATTGGCCAAAAATTGGTCAATGATAGTATAATGCCGATATTTTGGGAATACAAGCGTTTACGGAAACTTAACGGCCAATTTGGTGATACTGCCCTTTTGGTGTCAAAAGACACCTCTTTATCCTGGAACCTGGGGTAGAATGAATTCTAATCGACGTTTTCAGTTATACGTAACTGGATAGATCAAATTTGGATCCCATTGGAGGTTTGACATGAAAGATTTTGTCTTCTGCAGCCCGACGACCTTTGTCTTTGGCCGTGATACGGAGCAGCAAACCGGTGCTTACGCGAAAAAATTTGGCCGGACTAAGGCCTTGATCCATTATGGCGGCCGCTCGGCCCAAGCCAGTGGCTTGCTGGACCGGGTCAAATCATCACTGGACCAGGCCGGCGTTGCCTGGGTCGAGCTGGGTGGGGTCCAACCGAACCCCCGGGCCAGCCTGGTTTACCAGGGCATCGAGCTCGCTCGCCAGGAAAAGGTCGACCTGATCCTGGCTGTCGGTGGAGGCAGCGCGATCGACTCCGCCAAAGCGATTGCAGCCGGTATACCTTATAATGGCGATTTTTGGGATTTCTACGAAGGCAAGGCCCAAGTCCAAGATCCGGTCCCGGTTGCAGTGGTCCTGACCATCCCGGCGGCTGGCAGCGAGGGTTCGCCAAGCACTGTCATCACACAGGAAAAGGGCTGGTTCAAACGTGGCCTGACCAGTGAGAACCTGCGCCCGCTATTTTCGATCATGAACCCGGAACTGACATTCACCCTGCCGCCTTACCAGACTGCCTGTGGCTCGGCAGACATCATGTCACATGTATTTGAGCGTTACCTGACCAATTCCCAGGATGTCGAGTTCTCGGATCGCCTGTGTGAATCTGTTCTGAAAACGATGATCCAGGATGTACCGCGCGTCCTGGCCAAGCCGGATGACTATGGCGCCCGCGCCAATATCATGTGGGCCGGAATGATTGCCCACAATGACATCGTCGGTGTTGACCGCGAACAGGACTGGAGCAGCCACGACATCGAACATGAACTGTCCGCCTTATATGATGTTGCCCATGGCGCTGGCCTGGCTGTCGTTTTCCCTGCTTTCATGCGCTATACCTTGAAACACGACGTCATGCGCTATGCGCAACTGGCGGTCCGGGTCTGGGGCGTGGAAATGGATTATCAGAATCCGGAGCGTACGGCTAACGAAGGCATCAACCGCCTGCTAGCCTTCTATCGCTCGATCGGATTGCCGACCACCTTTGAAGAACTGGGTGCCAAGGTAGAGGATATTCCCCTGATGGCTCAAAAGCTGAACCTGGTCAACGGGCGCAAGCTGGGCAGCTTCAATCCTCTCGATACTGCCGATGTCGAGGCGATCTACCACCTCACCCGGGCCCAAAAAGCCTGAAGATTTTTTGAGCGCATTTTCCCGGCCAAGGGGACTTTGGCACCATCAATGGCCCTTTGACCCCTTCTGGCCGGGAATTTCTTCAAACCCTGAAATCCCCTGATACCAGACGTTTTCAGGCTTTTTCCCTGCAAGACGAAAAATAATTTGAAGAAATTTCAAAAAAGGTGTTGACGGGGCTGAAAACCGATGGTACTATAGCAAAGCGCCTTGCGGGAAGCGAGCCGCACGGACCTTGAAAATTGAACAATGCAGACAAACAAAGACGAGCCTTTATCAA
>CAZCMX010000019.1:31624-36997 GCA_964499985.1 uncultured Mageeibacillus sp. | reverse complement strand
GACCCAGCATCCAGACAAAGTCCCCGCCATTCTGGCTATCGGGGTCGCCGTTCAAGGTGATGGCTATTGGCCTGTCACAGCTGACGGAAACCCCGCTGGACCCGCCATTCTCTGGAACGACACCCGGGCCAAATCCCTAGTCATCCGTGCCAATGACACAATCGACCGTCTTTGCCGCGACAACTTTGTAACCCCCCTTTTCCCCGGTTCGATGCCCATGATCCTGATGTGGCAAAAAGCCAGCCAGCCTGACCGGGTCGCCCAGACCCACAAGATCGTCCACTGTAAAGACTGGCTCAATTTCAAACTGACCGGGGAGCTGGTTTCTGATTTCTCAGATGTTTCGATTGCCCTGATGGACGTCCGCAAGCGAGTCTTTGTTGACGAACTGATTGCCGCGCTAAACCTGGAACACGAACGCGGGAAATTTCCCGAACCCTTGCCGTCGTGTTCGATCATCGGCCATACGACTGCACAAGCCTCCGGTCAAACCGGCCTGCCATCCGGGATCCCCGTCATCGCGGGCTCCATCGATGTCGCTGCGGTCGCGCTCGGCTTGGGGGTCGTCAAACCCGGTGATGCCTGTTCGATCCTTGGCACCACAATCTGCAACGAAACGGTCATCGCCGAAAAAGATTTCACCGAGCCTTTCCTCAGCGGCGGCGCATTGTCCCATGTGTCCGAGGGCAATGTTCTACGCTTCATGGCAACCTCCAGCGGCACCTCGGCTCTGGACTGGGTACGTCAGGAAATTCTTGGCAACGAGCCCTACGCACAGATTGAAGCTTGGCTGAATTCGATTCCAGTGGGTAGTGAACGGCTCTTCTTCCATCCCTACCTGTTCGGTGAACGAGCACCTTTCAACAATCCCTACGCCAGCGGCGCTTTCTTCGGTATCACCACCCATCACACTCGCGGCCACCTGGCCCGTGCCGCCTATGAAGGCATCGTCTTTTCCATGCTGGATTGCTACGAAAACTTACCCCCGATTGAATCCCTGATCTCCGTCGGCGGTGGTGCTGCTCGCAGCAGCGCCCTCTGCCAGATGGTCTCGGACTGTCTGGGTAAAACCATCGTCCGGCCTGATTACGCCGAACTCGGTCTTCTTGGCCTGGCCAACATGATGGCCCACGCCTTGGGCTACACCCGCGACTATGACTGGCTCAAGCCCCAGTCACGAATGAGCTTTGTGCCTGATCTGGACCATCATGCCAAATACGCTAGATTGTATCCTGTATTCAAAAACCTCTCAACCTGGATCCAGCCCTTTTGGGAATCCTGAATGGGTTATAGCCGGACGCCTAAAGCCCTGTAACCTCTAGATCCGCAGGCAGCTGATGGAATCAGTGTCCGCTGATCTGAGAGAAGGACCTGACACATAGCGTTTGAAAAATTCGGCGAGCATATCATTTGAGTCTGATGGACACGGTACTTTTGCGCCAGGCATGGCCCCAAAAAAGAGGTGCTCCTCAGCAATGAGAAAGCACCTCTTTACTTCGGCTCCAGTTTATTCAAACGAACAATGCTGGTTTGGTTTTGTCTCCAGATCCGGTCTAACAGCTCACTTCTGGTCCTGCTGGTCTAAGTGCCAGTAGCCAGCCGGATAACGTGGTAATTTGCGGAACCCGGGATGGCGGCCTGGCACATTGGCCCGTCGGCGGATCTCAAGGAACTCCTCGATTTTCTCCCGGGGCATGGTCCTGCCCGGTGCAAGCTGGCGAACAGTCAGGCAGATCTTGGCATATTGCTCGACGGATTCCATCAGGTAATAGGCCGACATCAAGTCGGCGCCGACCGTGAGTACGCCGTGAAACTCGAGCATCACCGCATCATAATCTTCGAGCAGCGGCGTGATAGAATCCGGAACTTGCGGCGTGGATGGGGTGGCATAGGGGGCAATCGGCACACAGCCCAGGGCATAGACGGCCTCGGTGGCGACATAATCATCGAGTGGTTCACCGGCGCAGGCAAAGCCTGTGGCTGTTGGCGGATGGGCATGGACAACCGCCTTGATGTCCGGGCGAACTTCATAGGCTCTCAGGTGCATCGGTAATTCGGAGGTTTTTTTCCAGGTTCCCTCCAGGACATTACCGGCCAGATCGACCTTGAGCATCATGTCCGGTGTCATGGTGCCTTTGCTGACACCAGTCGGAGTGACCAATAGATTGCCATCGGGTGTACGGCAGGAGATGTTGCCATCATTAGAGGCCACCATGCCGCGGGAAAAAAGAAGGCGGCCGATTTCGCAGATCTGTTCTTTTAAGTTCTGTTCCTGTTGTTGAATTGTTTCGAGACTGTCCATTTTATTTCCCTTTCATTTTTGATACGGCTCTTATAATTGGGCCCAGTCGGCAAAATCACCTTTCATGTGTTCGTAAAAATTCCGGAAAATTTTGTAACGGGCAGCATAAATTCTGGCCTGATCCAGATCGGGTTCATACGTTTTGCCAACTTGGATGCTATCAGCGACGGCAGATGCCAGGTCATTGATCAAACCCGAGGCAAAGGCCACCAGCAAGGCATTGCCAAAGGCACCGCTGGAACTGTGCTGCACGGTCTGGACAGGTCGACCCAGAATCGAGGCTTTCATCTGAAGCCAGACAGGACTGCTACTCCCACCACCGACCGCATACATACTGTGGACCTGCTGGCCAGACTTTTCAGCTTCTTCCACCACATGCTTCAGGGCAAAAGCCGATCCCTCCAGTATCGCACGTACCATCTGGCCCCGACTGGTTGAGTGGGTCAGTCCAATGAATGCGCCTCGCACATCAGAGTCCCAGAGGGGCGCCCGCTCACCAGCCATGTAAGGCAGAAATAGCAAATTTCCGTCTCTGGCAGACCGGGCGAGATCATCGAGATAACGATACGGGTTTTTTCGGTAGGCGGCAAGATCATCATACTCACTGCAGCCAATCTGGTCGCGGTACCACTTCAGGCAGGCTCCGGTGGAACTGATCGGGCCTATCAGCAAGTCCTGGCCGGGGACCGCATGATGGATTGAAACGAGATTGCTACTGTCCGGCCACGAGTCGCAGCCGAGCATGAAGCAGCTCGATGTCCCGGTCATTTCAGCCGCCTCGCCTTTTTTCACGACGCCGCATTCGAGAGCCGAGGCAGCGGCATCAACTGTTCCCGCCAGGACGGGAATCCCTTCTGGCAAACCTGTCGCCAATGCTGCGGCTGGCGTGACAACACCAACGTATTCCGTAGATGGAAAAATATCTGGCAATTTCTTCAAGTCGATTTGTAGTTCGCTTGCCAATGCTTCTGACCAGTTCTGGTCTTTAATGCTGTAAAGCCCGGTCAGGCTGGCGTGGACATGATCGCAAGTGGCCTGTCCGGTTAGGCAGTAATTGATAAAGCCATTGACTTGCAGGTACTTCCATGCATTGGCATGGATGTCTGGCTCATTTTGGATAACCCACATCAGCTTGGGCAGCATGAAATACGGGTCAATCCGGTTGCCGGTGATTCGATGGATCCTTTCCTGGCCGATGGCATCATGCAGTTGTTGACATTGGTGTCCGGAGCGCCGGTCCATCCAGATCAGGGCGCGGCGCAAGGGATTTCCGTCCGCGTCGACAGGCAGCACAGCCGGAGCCTGTGAACTGACGCAGATACCCAGGATCTGACGGCGGGTCAACTCATGGGCAGACATGATATCACGCAAGGCAGTTGCTGTGGCCTGCCACCAGTCTTGCGGGTCTTGTTCAGCCCAGCCCGACTGAGGAAA
The DNA here is from genome assembly GCA_964499985.1 of uncultured Mageeibacillus sp. Taxonomy (GTDB): domain Bacteria; phylum Bacillota; class Clostridia; order Saccharofermentanales; family UBA5734; genus UBA5734. The sequence goes on along the minus strand of CAZCMX010000019.1, from coordinate 33,261 downwards.
ATGGGTCGGATATTCCCGTCCAGCCGAAAGCAAGGCCTGGAAGTGGTGGTTAAACAAAGTTGCCTTGGCGTTGGTTGTACCTATATCAATGCCGATCAGGTATCGCATCTTTAACCCCTTCGGATGACTTGCGGAGCGTTTCAGGATTAAGACAGTTTTTCACGGGCCCACCGGCGAGGAAATGCTGCAGGTCTTCGGCCAAAACGCCAAGACCATAATGGACGGTGTCCCTGGTCGCCCCTGCAATATGGGGGGTCACAGTCACATTGTCGAGCTGGAGCAAAGGGCTGTCCGGATCACATGGCTCTTCCTGGAACACATCCAATGCAGCGGCGGCGATGATTTTATCCCTGAGCGCGATGTACAGATCGCCGTAGTTGACCAGGCCGCCCCGGGCCGTATTGACAAAAAGCGCGGTCGGTTTCATCTGGCGGAAACGGTCCAGGTTGAACAGATGCCTGGTTTCGGGAGTCAGACGGGCATGGACTGAGACCACATCGGATCGCTGGAGCAAGTCGTCCAAAGAGACTGCCTCGACCCCAAACTCGGCCATCCGCTCCGTTGTGACAAAGGGATCATGGGCAATGACGGTCATGCCAAACGCCTTGAGGATCGTGCTGATCCGGAAAGCAATGTTGCCAAATCCCACCAAGCCAGCCACTTTGCCCGGTAATTCGAAATTGCAGCGGTCGTACAGGTAATATTCGTATTTCCAATCCTTCTGCACAAGATGCATATGGCCCCGGGCGATGTTCTTGAGCTCGGCCAGGATGAGGCCAATTGTGAACTCGACAACGGCCACAGCATTGCGGCCGGGCGAATTGAAAACGGGAATGCCACGCTCGGTGGCGGCTTTGAGATTGATGTTGGTCGGACCACCGCGGATGACGGCGATCGCCTTGAGGTTTCTGGCAGCTGCCAGAACCGCGTCCGAGATCGGGGCCGCATGCAGGATCACCAGATCCGCCTCCCCTATACGAGCGATGATTTCCGACTCTGGGCCTTGGTATTCCGCAATCTCCGCATTGCGTTCAAAAGGTTTCAGCGGCCATTCAAATGACATGGCATCGAATTCCAGGGGTCCCCAGGGGGCTAGCGCCCGCGTCATCTCCTGCCGAACGATTTCGGCTTTAACAAATTGGTCTCCTAAGATCAGGATTCTCATGCTTGGCTCCGATCCTATTCCGAATCCAGCAAGCCCTCGCACCAACTCGTGCACTCGGTCACCTGGCAGAATAGTTTGTTTTTGTTTTAATATGTTTGTATAATAGTACATATAAAAACATACGTCAATTGAATTTGACTGGAATTTTCAGATGAAGTTGCATACAATGCAAAACAGACAGGGGGGCTTGCCATGTTGAAGCAAACACGCCACGACCAGATCCTGCAGCTCGTCAAAGAAAAGGGATCGATCGAAACCAGCGAACTGTGCAAGTTGTTCGCCATTACAGAAATGACCGCCCGACGCGATTTGGACGAACTAGCCCGGCAGGGGCTGGTGAACCGGACCCACGGGGGCGCGATATTGTCTATCGAGGATATCCATTACGAGCGGCCTTTCAACACACGCCTGGGATTGAACACCGCCGCTAAAAAGGCCGGGGTACTGAGCGATACGGATCTCGCTGCGGCGC
>CAZCMX010000019.1:27037-31614 GCA_964499985.1 uncultured Mageeibacillus sp. | reverse complement strand
GACAATTCGCGCCATCTCCTGATCGCGACCGATACGATCCGGATCGCCGATGAACTCAATACCCGCAGCCAGGTCACTGTCATCCAGATCGGCGGCGAACTCAAGAAAAACACCCTGGCCAGCTCTGGTTACTGGGCGGAAACCATGATCCGGCAGTTCCACTTCGACACCGCCATTCTGGGCGTCAAAGCGATCGATGCCAACGGCAACCTCTATTGCAGCAATCTGCTCGACCGTGGCATCTACGACGCTGTCTTCTCTGCCACCGACCAGATCATCCTGGTCGCCGACTCCAGCAAGCTCGGCAGAACCGACTTCGTCCGCTTCGGCAACCTCCACGATATCGACCGCCTTATAACCGATACAAACGCCCCTGCTGATCTCCTGAAACACTTTAACGAACAAGGGTTCACCATCGAGCTTGCCTAAAAAAGGGACCGGGTCCCTTTTTTGTACATCTAACCGAAAACCCCTGCGGCTCTTAGCTCCACAGGGGTTTTCCGGTTCATTTGACAATTCTCAACTTTGCTTTGAGGGTGACGTTGAGCAGGTGCTCGCCGTCGGACCGGTCGACGTAGACGTCGACGTGGTTGCCTTTGACCGCGCCGCCACAGTCTTCTGCGACGCGATAGCCGATGCCTTCGATATAGACCAGGGTGCCATAAGGGATGACTTTCGGGTCGACGGCAATTGTACGGCCGGCTTTGACTTTGGTTCCGGTAGCAGTGATACCTTTGCCATTCATTCCGGGTTCATCTTTGGTGTAGTGTGTGATCTTGAATTCGAGCCACTCGTATTCGGGCTTGTTTTCCAGGATCGACGGTTCTGATGGTGCGCTGGTTGCATTTGCAACACGACTGTCTTGGGAATTAGGTTCCCCGGTCGTTTCTTGGCGGAGGTCATCGCCTTCACGGCTGATCACAGCTTCGAAACTCAGGGATGAATGGTCAAGATTGTCTAGCATGTCATCATAAACAGATGTACTGGGGGCTGTTGTTTCGGGTACTTGAGTTTTCTCTGGCTGGAGCACAGGAGTTGGGATCAATCCAAAGCTATATGCAGCGAGATTGAAGGTCAGTGCCAGGGCAGATACGATTCTTGTAACTAAGTCGAACACCTCATTACTTCAGTTTTTGCGCATCATTTGTACAGGACCGGGTCAATAAAAGATGAACGACGTGAATTCTAGCTGCAGTTGTTTCATCTCGTCAACGTTTTTGTGACGGATTCGCCGGATTCAACAAACCCAAACCTGAAAATTGACGTGAACTTTCAAACAATGGAGACAATTTCCCGAAAACCAGACTGTCAGTCAAAGAACATTTGTTCTCTTTAATTTTCTGCAAACTGTGTCCTGTGTCACTTGCAGATCGACCCATTTGCGATACTCTGAAAAAAACGCCAGGAGCAATCAGCATGGAATTTTTGAGCCAGCAACACAAAGTCAGCGAACCTTCAATCATGGTGATCTTTGGCGGCACGGGGGACCTGACCCACCGCAAGCTGGTCCCCGCCCTGTATAATCTGGCCTTTGACCAGCTGATGCCGGACCATTTTGCCATCGTTTCGATTGGCCGGCGCAGCAAAACGAGCGACGAATACCGCGATGAATTGAAAGTTTCGCTCGAGAAATATTCACGCAATAAAATTTCCGAGAACCAATGGGAGCGGTTACGCAATATCATCTATTATTACCAGCTCGATTTTACCGAGTCCGAAGGCTATGAATCACTGGCCACCTTCCTCAAAAGACTGGACGAACAGCATCAGACCCTGGGCAACCGCGTCTTTTATCTGGCTGTTGCACCCGAATATTTCGAAACGATTGTCAATGGCCTGGGCAAAAGTGGCCAGGCCTCCTGCCATTACGCGACAGGTGAAAATTGCCCGAACTGGCAGCGACTCGTGATCGAAAAGCCCTTTGGCAAGGACCTGCAGACCGCCAAGCATCTGAATGATTGCCTGCATGCCTATTTCGCCGAGAACGATATCTACCGCATCGACCATTACCTGGGCAAGGACATGATCCAGAACATCATGGTCCTGCGATTTGCCAACCTGGTTTTTGAGTCACTCTGGAGCAACCAGTACATTGATAATGTCCAGATCTCGCTCGGCGAAAAGCTCGGTGTCGGCTCACGCGGCGGCTATTATGAACATTCCGGCGCGATCCGGGACATGGTCCAGAACCATATCCTGCAGATCCTGTCGATGGTGGCCATGGAGCCGCCTGTTGCCCTGACCACCGAGGCCATCCGCCAGGAAAAGCTCAAGGTCATCCAGGCGATTACCCCCTTCACAAACGACTCCCTGCGCGATAATGTCGTCTTTGGCCAGTACGGCAGCGGCACCATCGATGGCGAAAAAGTCCCCGCCTACCGCGAAGAGCCAAATGTGCCGGAAAATTCGACGACGGAGACCTTCGTGGCGATGAAGCTCAGTGTCAACAATTTCCGCTGGGCCGGCACCCCGTTCTATATCCGCACCGGTAAGCGCCTCGCCGGCAGCAGTGCCGAAATCGTCGTCCAATTCAAGTCGCTGCCGAATATCCTCTATTTTGCCGACGACAAGAACCACCAGGAGCCCAACCTCCTGGTGATCCGCATCCAGCCCAATGTCGGCGTCTATTTCCAAGTCAATACCAAGGACTTTTCGACCCAGAAGGACATCATGCCGGTCAAAGTTGAGACCAGCCACCTCAGCCCCAACCAAGGCAATACCCCGGAGGCTTATGAACGCCTGATTTACGACATCATGCGCGGTGACGCGACCCTGTTCGCCTGGTGGAACGAGGTCGAGGCCTCCTGGAAACTGGCCGACCAGATCATCGCCTTCCGCGAAAACCAGCGCCACCGCTTCCCCAACTACATCGCCGGCTCCAATGGCCCGGTCAAATCGATCGAGCTGCTGGCAAGAGATGGCCGTGAGTGGTGGTCGGTGTAAATCCCGATCCTCAGCTATGCCGGTAAACGTCCCAGCCCAGGTAATTGCCGAGGGCTTCATCGAGCACGTCGGCGACGAGGCAGCCAGCGGCGAACTGGTCAAGCTCGCGACAAGTCGGGTTAGGCAGCATATCCAAGCAGGACACTCACTTTGCGCCAAAATATATGACCTTGTTTGTGGTTTATACGACTGAGTCGACCATCCTTAACTCATAACACTTAAGGTTTCAATGAGGTAACAGGGACAACCATGACACCATCTTCCCTTGTATAGGCATAGTTTGTCAGGCCACAAATCACGCACAGTACTTCTGGTGGTTTTGCTTTTGGGTCTTCTGTCATGAACTTTTTGATCGCAAGCAAAGTATTAGCAGCCTCATCGACCTGATTGGCACCAAGTTTGATTTCAAATGCGCCCCACCGTCCATCAGGCCATTCGACAACTGCGTCAATTTCCCTGCCGGAATGATCGCGATAATGAAAAAGTTGTCCGCCAACAGATTCGGCATAGACACGCAGGTCGCGTATGCATAGACTTTCAAACAAAAATCCGTACGTATGCAAGTCATTAATCAATCGTTCTGGCGACGCGTCAAGGGCTGCGATTGCCAGGGAGGGATCGATAAAATGACGTTTGGCAGATTTGCCAACCCGTACCGAAGATCTCAAATTTGGATTGAAGGCTCTTTGATCATCCAAGATGAACAGGCGCTGAAAAACATTCAGATAATCGGACACTGTGTCCACATCGATTGACTCAGCATCATCTTCGTAAATATCATTGACAAGTGTCCTGTTACTAACAATGGTGCTCTCATTTCTGGCCAAAGATCGTAAAAGCAACTGCAGCTTCCTTGATTCTCTTTTTACACCATCTACTCGGTAGACATCTTCTTCAATGACATTTCTCAAATAGGCTTTAGGCAAAAGCGATGCTGATTGGACATCCAAACCCAGGCTGGCCGGCCAGCCACCTCTTACAGTCAAATCAATCAGTTTCTTTAAACTCGAAGTTTGAGTAGCTACGGCATGCAAAGGCTCCGTGAAGAGCCCCTGCAAAGAGACTTTTCCATCTGAATCTCCTGACTCATACAAAGCCATAGGACGCATAAACAATCGTGAAATTCGTCCTGTACCACTATGCAAAATCCCTTTATGATTGAGCGTTGCCGATCCGGTCAGGATGAACTGCCCTTTCACATTCGTTTGATCCACTGCAAATCGGACCGCATCCCATAAAGCAGGGACTTCCTGCCACTCGTCAAGCAATCGAGGATATTCCCCCGGCAAAGCAAGGTCAGGACTCAACTGAGCCATGATGCGGTTCTGAAAATTATTTTCCGGATTTGCGACAAAAAAAACACTGTTCGCGTGATTCAAGGCCGTCCATGTTTTTCCACACCATTTGGGTCCTTCAAGACAAACCGCACCAAAAGCCTGTAGATGATCCTTTATCACAGCATCGATGATACGTGTGCGGTAACCGTTTTTTGTCAGACTCATGAAAGCCTCCAGTTGGTTGATGCTTTACATAGATTAGCATAAACCATTCCGAGCTTTTCATCAATTACATTCCGCGGTTTTCTTAAATCTGATTCCGCGGTTTTCTGCCTGTGCCAGGTTTTTTAGCTCAGA
>CAZCMX010000019.1:0-26937 GCA_964499985.1 uncultured Mageeibacillus sp. | reverse complement strand
TTTTCTTAAATCTGATTCCGCGGTTTTCTGCCTGTGCCAGGTTTTTTAGCTCAGACCGGATCTCCAGGCGCTAGTCGAATGCCAGCGAATCAAAGGGATCAGCACCCCCAGCAAGCCCAGGATGATTTGATCCTAATCGAGCGCGTCTGCCTCAGTCTTTGCACACGGTTCACAATATTCGATCCTGGTCCGTTCCTGCGTCTTGTCTTCCAGGCGGCCCAAAAGCAAGATGTACAAGACCAGGCTGATCAGGAAAATGACCGTCGCGATCAGGAAAAAAGCCGTATAGCCCCAATATTGCGAGACCAGCCCCATGGCAATGCTGCCGGTGCCCACGGCGATGTCGATGGCGGCAAAGAAGGTCGCATTGGCAGCTCCGCGCCGGTCCGTCGGGGCCAGCCGGATCAGGATGGCACTCAGGATCGGGAATGCCAGTCCCGTTCCGGCGCCATAAAACACGGCAGCCAGCAGCAGCGTGGTCTCGCTTCTGGCAAAGGCCAGCAGCAAAGTCGAGGTGATGGCCAGCAGCAGGCTCGGGATGAACACGATATTGGAGCCATGTTCATCCGCCAGGCGACCGGTCATGAAGCGCGCCAGAATCAGGGCACCCGCATAGACGGTGAAAAACAGCCCGATATGATCGAAGCCGCGGTCCTTGCCATACAAGGGCAGGAAGGCCATGATCGAACCCACTGAGATCAGCATGAAAAAGGCCACGATCGAAGGCCGGAGGGCCGACTTTTCCAGCATCCCGCGCACGACCACCAGCAGGCTTTGTGGCCTGGGACTTAAGGCCTTTGCCGCAACAGGCAGACTCTGGGTCGCCTCATCCTGATAGTCATGATAGCGACTTGTGACCGAACCGTCGATCCAGAAGATCAGGACCAGGCTGACCACCATCAGGCCTCCGATGACCAGGAAGAGCCTCTGGTAGCCGTATCTGACCAAGGCCAGGCCGATCGATGGGCCCATGGCCATGCTGACTGTATTGGCCAGGGCAAAGACACCCAAGCCCCCCGACATGCGGCTTTCCGGTACAATATCCGCTGCCATGGTTGACGAAGCTGTGCTATAGGCCGAAAAGCCCAGTCCATGGATGAATCGCAGGATCATCAGTCCCGTCAGAAAGGACAGGAACGGATAGACAAAGGACACTGCCGTCGCCAGGATGGTGCCTGCCAGAAGAACTTTCCGCCGCGCCCAGCGGTCGAGCAGGACACCACTGACTGGCCGGAACAGCAAGGCTGCATAAGAAAAAAGCCCGACCAGGATGCCTGTCTGGGCAGCCGTGCCACCGATTGCCAGGATATACCCGGGCATGGTGGTGGTGAACATGTTCATCGCGATCCAGAACAGCAGATTTTGCAACATGAGAAAGACAAAGGGCCGGGTCCACAGTGGGGTCATAGTGGTCATACCTGCTTCAGCTCTGCCGCTATTTCACAGGCGAGAGCCTCCGCCTGGGGCAGCAAGCCGACGACATCGATGAAGGCATGGCCGACGCCATGATAGCGGATCACCCTGGCCGGGTTGCCGGCGGCTTGCAGGCGGCGGCCAAAGAGCTCGCCCTGGACGCGCAGGCCATCATACTCAGCCGTCGCGATCAGGGTCCTGGGGAAAACGGTGAAATCTGGCGCCAGCAGCGGACTGGCGAGCGGATTTTGGCATTCCTCCGGCACCTGAGTATACAGCGCTTCAAAGCCCGGCGCTTCTTCTTCTGCGGGGGCAAAGCCGAGCACGATGGGTTCGAGAATGGCCCGGTATTCTGCACAGAGATTGAAATCAGCCAGGCGCCAATCAAAATCCGGGGTCCGGGCCGTACCGATCAGAACGGCCGGATAAATCAGGAACTGGGCCTTGATGATGGCGCGGTCCGAAGCATGGTCCAAAAGACAACAGGCGGCAGACAAATTGCCACCGGCACTGTCGCCCCCGACTGTGATTTTGGCCGGATCGATGCCATAGTCAGCCGCATGATCGTGCACATGGCAGACGGCTGCATAACAGTCCTGGAGGCCCTGGGGGAACTTGTGCTCCGGCGCCAGGGCATAGTCGATGTTGAAAACAACCGCACCCGCCAGCTCTGCCACCAGGCGGCAGAAATTCTCGACCGCAAAAGGCGAGCCACCCACAAAGCCGCCGCCATGGAAAAAGACCAGCGCCGGTCGGTTCCTTTTGTCAAAGGGCTTGCGGGGGTAATAGCGCCAGATTCCGACCGTGCGGCCCTCGACGGAAAGGGTTTCAAAACCGGTGTAGATTTCGACCGTGTTCAGGTTGCGATTGGGTGAGCCCATCATGCGGCGCATCTGCTCCACAGTCAGATTTGCCGCAGCGAAAGCATTTTCGGTTGTCGGCCGCGCGAGCAGCGGCTCGATAAAACGCGGATCAGGATATCCCGCCCGTGGCTCATCCGGCACTCTTTTGATGCTCAACAGCAAGCCATGGTGCTCCTCATGCGTCGGGTCATCCAGCATTGCCTGAACAAGTGAAAAGTCATAAGTGCGCATCCTGTCCTCCCGCCAATCTGTCTCGAGCATGTTCCCAGTGTATCGTTTTCCGGCTGTGCAATGATGACTTCTGTTGTGGTTTTCAGGACATAAATAGCTGATCCATGTCCGATCTCGCCTGATCAGCGGGTTCGTTCACTCCCCCAGGATCCGTTTCACTTCCTGGGCCAGCGCCTGGCCCAAAGCCTGGTGCCCCTGGGCATCGAGATGGATCGCATCGAGCGGGCTGGCACTGGCAACCGATGCCGCATCAAAAAAGGCGCACCCCTGCAGCTGGGCGATTTCAGCAAACCAGACCGGAAACATCAGTGACCGGGTGCGGCTGTCAGCTCCAAATTTCTGGCCCAGACGGATGCCGGAGATCTCGGCAGAGGTGATTTCGGCAGCGACCGCAATCGGCGAAACCAGAAGCACTGCGGGGGCCTGGCCATCTGGCCCGGCCTGGCTCTGATGAGCCATTTTGACCAGTGAACCGGCTGCTTCAGCGATATCACTGGCTGGCAGGCGAAAGCGCTGCTTGAGATCATTGGTCCCCAGCATGATGATCACCAGGTCAAGCGGCGCATGGCTTTCCAGACAAGGCAGAAAATAGGCGCGGCCATTTTTATGCAGCCCTTCGACTGGGTCATCAAAGGCTGTCGTCCGGGCATTCAGCCCCTCCTCGATGATCCGGAAGTCCGGACCGAGGATGGATGCCAGCACCCCTGTCCAGCGGACATTCTCCGCAAAGCGTAGGCCACTGGCCGGTTCATAGCCCCATGTATTGGAATCACCAAAGCAGACAATTCGTTTCATCGATCAAGCCTCCCCCAAGTTGCTTTCTGGCGAATCAATTGTAATTTCACTTTAGCACAAACTGTGTTTACTCGGCGCCATAGATTTCGTTGTACTCTGTGGTGGTGCGCTGGATCTGGGTTCTGGCGCGGCCACATTTTGGTGCAGACAGCAGGCAGTGGCGGCCGCAGGCGGTGCAGGTGAACCGGGACAGGTATGTATTGAGGGAAACGGCCCCGGTCGCATCCTGGCCTCCGGTTACAGTCGATCCGGAGTCTGTGCCAGGAGCAGGCAGCGCATCGATCACCGAGCTGCCATCCTCTGTATCTTGCAGCGTTGTCTCTGTGGCCGGATTCTCTACGGCAGACTGCGCGGACGAGTCATCTGAGCCAGCATTGGCAGGGCCTGAGGCAGCAGTCGCCAGGGCAGGACTGACCACCGAGGTCTGGATGACGGCATAGGTGGCGCCGAGGGCAAACAGCCCGAGCAAGGTGCGGACGATGGTCTGGCGGACCGGCTGCCAGACAGGACGCTGCAGGGCTAACTTCAGGGTATTTTTGATCCAGCCCAGGTGCAGGAGGACATGGACGATGGTGATGCCCAGGGTAGCGCGGCTGGCCACTGCATGGACGATTGTCCAGATGGCCAGGTCTGAAGCATTCAGGGCAGTGAACAAATACTGGGAAATCAGGATGCCGCTGACCAGTGTCATACCCATGGCCAGGCCGAGCATCGCATTCATCAGATAGGTAAGGCGCAATTCGAGCGGCATCGGGCCCAAGATTTTTTTAGAAACGCCTGCGATCCACTTGCGGTTCAAAACCAGGTGAATCGCCAGACCGGCGGTAATGACGACCCCGATCCATTCATGCAGGAAAACACCACTGAATGCCGGTACCATGACAACCAGCAAGGTTACAGCCAGGATGCTGTCCAGGATCAACTTTTTTTTCAATTTGGGATTCATTTTCACACTCCACTTTTTGCAGGACTTGCGAGACTTTGGTTAAGCATTGACCTGAGCTTAGCAAGCCTTCGTGATGGCAGAGTGACCAAAGGGCGAATCTTTACAGGCAGAACACAGTGTACAGAGGTAGAGAAAAAATCAGGTTTTCATATCCAAAGTTTTTTGCCGAGATCCGGATCGATAGGGGCGGTGAGTATTTCTGGATAAACTGGTTGAGACTGCGCGAACGGGTCTGGATGCCCGATTTAACTTCGATCGGTATGACATCAGATCCTTGCTGGATGACAAAGTCGACTTCCGCCTGATTTCCGCTGGTCCAGTAAAAGAGGGGATAACCCCGAGCCATTAATTGCTGGGCGACGTAATTTTCGGTCAGAGCACCCAGGAAAATCGTCTCATTTCCAAAGGGCGACAAGATGATTTCTCGGGAAATACCTGATTTTGCGGTCAGAAGCCCGACATCACCTGAGTATAATTTGAAACTTGCCAGATCGCTGTAAACAGCGACAGGCATCAGGCCGTGTTCAATCCGCTGGCATTTCAGTACGATGCCGGCAAAATCCAGCCAGTCGATCGAGCTGCCAAACAAGGCAGCACTGCCGCCCCTCTGTACGATCTTGTACTGGAATTTCTTGTTTTCCTTGGCCAGCTGAACGGGTACCGAGTTCAAAATTGAAATAAGCGACAGATTCAAAATAGGTTTGGCCAAATTTTTTACAGGAGATGGGTTTTGCCGACTTGTCTGGCTCCATGGACAAGCAACGGCATCCTGGCTATTGGGTCTTGGTACCAGTCAACCAATTGTTGCATCGCCTTTCGGCACTTAATGTTCATTTTTCACGATTTTGAATGTCTGACTCGCGACTCTATCCGTTTCCTGTGACCGGCAGCTCAAACCAGAAGGTGCTCCCCTCCCCTGGCCTGGAGTCCACCCCAAACCGGGCGCCATGCTGTTCAAGGATATTCTTGACGATCGACAGGCCGAGGCCATGGCCCATGACCGCGCGACGATGGTGTTTGTCGGATTTGTAATAGCGCTCCCAGATATGGGGGAGCTGGTCCTGGGGGATACCTTCGCCATGGTCGGTGACATCGATCCGCACCCAGCCGGCATGGACCGTCTGCCGCACCTCGATCTGGTGCTCCGGACCGGCATAATGGATTGCATTGGTCAGGAAATTGTAGACCACTTGTTCGATCCGGGCCGCATCGGCATGGACCTCGGCCTGCTGCTCAGCCATGAAACGGATCTTGAAGCCTTCGGCTTCAGTCAGCTTGCTGACCCGGTCAATGATGTCACGGACCGATTCGGTCAGGTCATAGTCTGTCAATTCAAACTGGCTGGCCCCGGACTGCAGCCTGGACAAGTCGAGAATGCTATTGACCAGGCTGGTCAGACGGTTGGACTCGTCGATGATGACCTGGACATTGTCGGGATTGTTTTCTCCGGGCAAATCCCGCATGACCTCGGCATAGCCACGGATCATGGTCAGCGGGGTGCGCAAGTCATGGGAAATATTGGCGATCAGTTCACGGCGCAGGGCTTCGACACGCCCCAGCTCGACAACAGTATGATTGAGGGTATCCGCCAGCTCGCTGATTTCGCGGTAAGCCCCGGCATCAAACCGGACCGAATAATCCCCCGCGGCCATTTGCTTGGACTGCGCATTGATCTGGACAATCGGCCGGGCAATCCGGCGCGACATCAGCAGGGCCAAGCCCAGCGACAGGATGATCAGGATCAGCGAGACATAGATCAGCTGGATCCGCAGGGTATCCACGGTGGCGGTCACCGGTGACAGCATGGTATTCAAGAGGATCACTGCTGCTGTGCCATTGTTCAGGGTGACCTGGCGGCAGAAGATCAGGGATGACGGCTGGTTATCCGTCGGCGGCGGCACATTGCCGACAAATTTCCGATCATCATATTGGGTATTGTCGAACGAAGACCGGTTGTAGATTTCGAGGTACTCGCCACCGGCGGCCACGGTCTTATCGTAGAGCGTATACAGGTCGGACAGGGCCAGATGGTTGATCAGACTGGCCGGACCGATTTCAATGGAGGCCAGGTCACTGCCGGAAACCGTGAAAATCCGGATGCTCAGGTCGCCTTGCTCGGCGATCCGGTCGATCAGGGTGTCGAGTTCGCTGTGGTTGATGTTCTCGGCAACGGTGGCAGCAATCCGGCGGATCTGGGCAGTCTTGATGGTGCGGTAGAAGCGGTCGAGGAAAACGACCTGGAACATCCAGAGCAATGCCACCAGGACCAGGGAGAAAGCCAGGAACGACGCAAACAGGGACCATTTGATCCCCGGCCGCGGCAAGATTCTGTTTTTCTGCTTAGGCTTCAAACCGGTACCCCACGCCGCGCAAAGTCACAATGAAGCGGCGATAGTCTCCCAGGCTATTGCGCAGCAATTTGATATGGGTGTCGAGCGTCCGGTCATCACCGAAAAAATCATAGCCCCAGACTTCGCTGATCAGTTTCTCCCGGGTCAGGGCGATGCCACGGTTACGGACGAGATAGAACAGCAGCTCGTATTCCTTGGGGGACAGATCGACCGGATTGCCATCGATGGTGACGATCCGGCCAGTGAAATCGATGCTGAGGCCTGCAAAGACCAGGACCTCATGCTCGAGTGACGGATGATCCGGCTTCTGGTTGCGGCGGATCAGAACCTCGAGCCGCAGCATGACCTCCTTGGGCGAGAATGGCTTGACGACATAATCATCGATTCCGAGTTCAAAGCCATGGATCTTGTCATATTCTTCGCCGCGGGCGGAGAGCATGAGCACTGGCAGGCGCTTGAATTTGAAAATCTCCCGGCAAGCCGAAAAGCCGTCCAGTTCCGGCATCATCACATCCATGACGACGGCATCGAAATCCTGTTCACGGCAAAGCCGGACTGCTGCCATGCCATCAGCAGCCTCAACCACCTGATGGCCGTCAAATTCCGCATATTTGCGCAGCAACTGGCGGATTTTCTCTTCGTCATCGACAATCAATAAGCGGCTCATCAATACCAGACCTCCTGACTCCCTGCCAAGCCCCAAGGTCCTGTGCTGAGCCTTCAAAGCGCAGTGCATGACCCTTGGGCATAGGATAAACCGGTCATGTGATGGATGGGTGAAAATTGCCTGAAAATACGGCTGCCAGGGCCAGGATAGCCCCGGTGCCTGGGCTTAGCGGCGCGCGGTCGGCATATCTGGCTGGCTGACGAGCCGGGGCAGATATCCGAGCTCCTCAAGCTTGGCCCGCACCAGGCCAATGTCCTCCCAGAGGCGGATCCGCTCACGGTTATTGCGCAGGATGAAGGCCGGGTGAAAGGTCGGCAGGATCAGGTAGCCATTTTTCTCGATCCACTGGCCGCGGACCTTGCTGATCCCTTCACTGCTGCCGGTGAAATACTTGAATGCGGTCGCACCCAAAAGGACAATGACCTTCGGTTTGACCAGATTGAACTGGCGGGCCAGCAAAGGCCGGCAGGCCCTGGCCTCGTCCTCAGTCGGCACCCGATTCTCTGGCGGCCGGCATTTGACGATATTGCCAATATGGAAGCTGGCCGGATCGAAGCCATAGGCGGTGAGCAAGAGGTCCAAAAGCCGGCCGGCAGCACCAACGAATGGTTCACCGCGGGCATCCTCTTCAGCGCCGGGTCCCTCGCCGATGAACATCAAAGGGGCCGCCAGGGCACCCCGCCAGACGACCGCCTGCTTGCGGGTCTGGCCCAGGCTGCATTGGCGGCAGTTCTGGCATTGCTCAACAAACTGCTGCCAGACAGGCGGCAGCGTCCGGTTGGAAACGGAATTGGACATGGTGGCCTCCGGTTCAGTTAAATCGCGAGTTCGACGATGAATGTCGTCCCCTGGCCTATTTTACTCTCAACCCGGGCCGTTCCGCCATAGAGCTGGGCAATATGCTTGACAATCGACAGGCCAAGGCCGGTGCCACCCAGCTCGCGCGAGCGGCTGGTATCCACCCGGTAGAAACGTTCAAAAATCCGCTCCTGGTGCTCCGGGGCAATGCCTGGGCCGGTGTCACTGACTCTAAGCTCCACCTTGCCATTGGCCAGGCGACTGGTCCTGATCTCGACCCGGCCGCCGTCCCGGTTATATTTGATCGCATTTTCGACCAGGTTGATCAGGACCTGCTTGAGGCGGGGCGGGCTGGCAGAGACGATCAGGGCCGTTTCATCCGTATCGGGAACAATGCTGATCTTGCGGCTGCTGGCAATATCATCGAGCAGAACCACCACATCATCGATCAGGGCATGCAAGTCGAAGGTCTGGCGATCCCGGTCGGACTTGAGCTCTTCGATTTCCGAAAGGACCAGGATATCGCTGATCAGCTTGTGCAGGCGTTCGGCCTCGATGTCGATGATGTCGAGGAATCGGCGGGCAATATCCGGCTTGTCGATGGCCCCATGGCGCAAGGTTTCGATGAAGCCGCGAATCGAGGTCAAGGGCGTTTTGAGCTCATGGGTGACATTGGCGACAAATTCGCTTCTCAGCCTTTGCATCTGGCGGCTCTGGCTGATGTCGAGGAAGGTCAGGATCACACTGTCCGTATTGGTATAGCGGATCGGCGATGCAGTCACCTGATAATCGCGCGGTCCGCGTATGGTGGTGATGGTCAGCTCCTGGCTGACCGAGTTGTTCTTTTCCAGGCATTCATCGATCAAAGCCTCGGTCTGGGCATGGTGGGTGATCAAAACCAGGGGAAAGCGGGACTTTTCCGGATCCAGATGGCGGTCAAACAGGTCCTGGGCAGTCCGGTTGACAAAAATCACATCATGGGTGCGGGCAGCCACAATCAGGGGGACCACCAGGGAATTGAGGATCACATCGAGACGGTTATTGCGTTCCTCCATGGCCTGGATCGTCTGGGACAGCTGCTTGGCCATGGCATTGAAGGCATTGGCCAGGTCCGTCAATTCACTTTTGTCATCGAGCAGGGAGCCGACCCGGATCTGGTAATCACCCCGCTGGACCTGGTTGGCCGCCTGCTTGAGCTCGAGGAGCGGCCGCGTGATCTGGCGCAGGGCCAGATAACCGATGACCAGCAGGGCGACCATGGAGAGCCCGGCCACAATCAGCAGCAGGGTCATCAGGCCCAGATAACCCGAGCGTTCAATGTCGTAGGAGATCGATGTCCGGATCACCAGGTCCAGGCCAGGGTCATAGCTGGCCAGGTACAGCATTTCCTTGCCAATGGTCTCGCTGGTCCGGGTGGCAAAGCCAGTCCCTCGGCTTTGCAAAGCGGCTTTCACCTCTGGCCGGTACAGGTGGTTCTCCATCCGGCTGCTGTCACTGAGATTGTCGTAAACAACCTTGCCATCCGGCTCGATGATGGTGACCCGAATCGACTCCCCGTCCCTCTGGTAAACGCTGCCGATGTCGCTCGCGGTCTGGGCAAAGGTGGCACCAGACTCCAGACGCTGCGCAATCAGCTGGGCGGCATTGAGCAGGTATTCGTGGCTGACCTGGTTGTGATAAGACTTGATCACAAAAAAAGCTGATGCGCCGGATGCGACAATCGCAACCACCACAACAGCCAGGATCAGGACATAAATCCGTCTGAGCATGTTTAACCTCAGTCTTCGCGGAAACGGTAGCCCCGTCCGCGCACTGTCTCGATCAGCTGGGGATTGGCATCATCCTCTTCGATTTTGCGCCGCAGCTGCCGGATATGGACATCGACTGTCCGGGTTTCACCTGAATACTCATAGCCCCAGACATAATTGAGCAGGTCGTCACGGCTATAGGCCACCCCACGGTGGAGCATGAGGAATTTGAGCAGCTCATACTCACGATGGGTCATCTCCAGTTCCTGGCCTTCGCGATAGACCCGGTGGCGCGTATCGTCAAGGACAATCGGACCACTGCTGATCCGTTCTGCCGTCGTCACCACCGTCGGCCGCGGTTCGGTTTCCATCGCCAGTTGTTCCCGCTGCAACGGATCTTGCAGCTGGCTCAGCTTGCGGTAGCGCCGGATCAGGGCCTGGACACGGGCCAGGAATTCCCGGATGCCGAAGGGCTTGGTCAGATAGTCGTCCGCACCAGCCTCCAGGCCGCGCACTTTGTCGGATTCGGCACTCCTGGCCGTCAGCATCAGGATGGGAATCCAGTCGTGGTCTTCGGATTTCCTGAGGCGGGCACAGATTTCAAACCCATCCATGTCCGGCAGCATCAGGTCCAGAATGAACAGGGCGACCGGCTGGATATGGGCAAGATCAGCAAATAGGCTCTTGCCGTCGCGGTAGCTGCGGGTGGCATAGCCTTCGTTTTGCAGATTGAACTCGATCATTTCGGCGATTCCGGCATCATCCTCAACCAGGGCAATGACCGGGCGCACCCTTTCCTCAGTCATTGTAGTTCATGTGCCGTCCCTTGATGAAAAACAGCACCCATTCCGCGACATTCTGGGCATGGTCGGAGATCCGCTCGAAATATTTGCAGATCATGAGCAGCTCGACCAGAGGCTCGACATTCTCGGAATCCACCGACATCAGGTGGATCAGGTATTTCTTGAGCTTGCTGTACAGCTCGTCGACCCGGTCATCCATCCGGATGACCTCACTGGCCGCGGTCTCATTGCGGGTGACATAGGCATCGAGAGCGCCGCGCAGCATCTGCTTGGAGACATCGGCAATGGTGATGATGTCATGCGGCACGACAATCCGGTTGGGCAGGGCATTGATGGCGATGATCCGTTCACTGATATCACTGGCATGGTCGGCAATCCGCTCAAGATCGGTGATCAGCTTCAAAGTGGATGTCAAATCGCGCAAATCCCGGGCGACCGGCTGCTGGCGGGCAATGATCTCGACACAGCTGCGGTCGATCTGGCGTTCCATCTCGTCGATCACATCATCATTGGCGATCACCTTTTCGGCCCGGGCGGAATCGAGCTCGGTCAAAGCCTGGACGGCCTCATTGATCGCCTGCTCGACATGGGCACCCATCCGGATGATCTCCTGGTGCAGATTGGACAATTCTTTTTCAAATTCAATTCGGACCATGGGTTGTCATTCCTCCTGATCAGCCAAACCGGCCAGTGACGTAGTCTTCCGTTTTCTTATTCTGCGGATTATTGAACATGCTATTGGTATCATTATACTCGATGACCTCGCCCAGCATGAAAAAGGCGGTCTGGTCGCTGATCCGGGCTGCCTGTTGCATGTTATGGGTGACGATGATGATGGTGTAGTCCGATTTGAGCTGGGTCATCAGGTCTTCGATCTTGGCGGTCGAGGCCGGATCCAGGGCGCTGGTGGACTCGTCCATCAGGAGGATTTCCGGCTCGACAGCCAGGGCCCGCGCGATGCACAGGCGCTGCTGCTGGCCACCGGACAGGCCGAGCGCGCTTTTTTTCAGGCGGTCCTTGACCTCGGTCCAGAGGGCCGCATCCTTCAGGCTTTTCTCGACGATCTCATCGAGCTCACGGCGGCTGGAAAGGCCGTGGATCCGAGGCCCATAGGCAATATTGTCATAAATCGACATCGGGAATGGATTGGGCTTCTGGAAGACCATGCCGACTTTTTTACGCAAGAGATTGACATCGGCGTCCGGTGCGTAGATATTCGCGCCAGCAACCAGGATTTCCCCACTGATGCGCACTCCGGGCACCAGGTCATTCATCCGGTTGATCGTTTTGAGATAGGTCGACTTGCCACAGCCAGAGGGCCCGATCAGGGCTGTGATCTGTCGCTCTGGAATGTCGAGGGATATGTGCTTCAAAGCCTGGAATTCCCCGTAGAACAGGTCCAGATGCTGGGTGGAAACGATGGTTCGTGCTAAAGTCCGGTCCATTGCTGGCATTCTCCCTGCCGGAAATGAAAACACCGGCGTCATCTTAAATCAGAGGTCTTTTCTCAGATGATATCAACCGGGGTTTAGATTTGCATTATGATGATGTAAGGAACAGGTAAAATCGGGCTGCTAACGAGCCAAACTGATGGGTCAACGCAAAACCACCAGGGTCACACCATCGTTGCGGGTCCCCCAATCGGTGTCCTTGCGCAGGGAGGGGGACAGATGGACGATATTGCGGCCGGAATTCTCAAATGGGCTGAAGGCCTCGCCGGCACAGTATGCCTTGATCTTGCCCTCCTTGAGCAGCTCGCTCAGGTACTGGCGGGTGGCCGAACGGATAGCGCCGCCGGTGCCACTCGAGCCGTAGCCATGGATGATCTTGATCGTGGCGATCCCGGTGCGGCGCAGCGTCGATAATTCGAGGCGCAGGCGCATCAAGGCGGCTTCAACCGTAGGCATGTCCTTTTCGAGGTTGATGATGTTTATTGCCATGTGTGGCGTGAGTCCTCCTTGACAAAAATAGCCGATACAACCATTGTAACACTAAAAGTGGGGTGCACAACATGGAATCGATGCGACTCGATCGCTGCCTGGCCAATGCCGGCCTGGGCTCACGCACGGAAGTCCGCGACCTGGTCAAAAGGGGCCAGGTCACCATAGCCGGGCAGCTGGTGCTCGATCCGGGCTATCGCGTCCGGACTGAGGAGGCGGCTGAGGTTTGTGTCAATGGCCAGAGCATCCTGGTCCGGCACCAGATCCATCTGATGCTGCATAAGCCGGCCGGGCTGGTCACTGCACTGGACGACAAGCATCAGCCAACCATTGCCAGCCTGGTCCCCGAGCAATTGTGGCGGCGGGGCCTGTTTCCGGTTGGCCGGCTCGACAAGGACACGACCGGGCTATTGATTTTGACCACTGACGGGACCTTGGGCCACCGGCTGGCCAGTCCACATTGGGAAGTCTGGAAAAAATATGCGGTGACGGTCGAGGGCGCCGCGTTCAACGATGGCGATCCAGCGCTATTCGCCGCCGGGCTGATTCTGCCGGATGGGCTGGCCTGTCAGCCGGCCAGACTCGATGTCCAGGCCAGCCATCAGGCCAGCCTGACCATTCACGAGGGGAAATTCCACCAGGTCAAACGCATGATGCAGGCCACAGGGCGAACCGTCACCCGGCTCCATCGCGAGTCGGTCGGCAGCCTGGAGCTCGATCCACAGCTCTTGCCGGGACATTGGCGTGAATTGACGCCAGACGAAAGCCAGGCCCTGTACCAGCTGGTTGGCCTGGCGCCGGCCCAGGGCCGGTAAAGCAACGGGTCTGCCAGCCCGGCCGGCCATGCCTGCCCGGCCAAAAGCAAGTCAGGGGGCCAGCCACTCCGCAAGCCAGGTGATGGCCAGGTCCGGCTGCTGGCTGCGGGGACCAACCGTGACGACCAGTGGTTCACCAGCCAAAGACAACGCTGCCAGGGGCTCCAGGGCCGTCACATCCAGACCAGTGACCGTGGTTGCGGTCGAATCGTCCGGATGGAGCGATAGGGCCTGGAGCTGCGCCAGCTGTTGTTCCGGCAGGCGCTGGGCCAGCAAGTCCTGAAGGGGTGCCAGGTCCCCGAAATCCGTCTGGGCCGCATAGTTAACATAGGCGCCCCGGCTCAGGAGAATGACGTCAAAGTCTTCGGAACTGAGCTGCGCCATCGCTTTCATCAGGTTGGCCTGCTGGTACTGGATATCTGCCGCCGCCTCATTCAGGCTGCCATCGGCCGCATAGCCCAGCTGGATCCATTCCAGGCTGGCCTTTTTGATTTCTGGCTGGATGGGCTGCAGGGCATCAACCACCGAAGCCTCGAATGAGCTGAACACAGCATCCTGGGACAAGGTCTCGTCAACCAGGCGATATTCACCCACCAGCAGAATCTTGAAATCGGCCGGGCGATTAGTCACCATGGTCACGACCAGATAGACCACAAAAGCCAGAGCGGCGGCGGCGGCCAGCAGGGTCCAGCGTGTATAGTAGAACCAGTTTTTCCAGTAGGCCCAGGACTTGCCCAGGATCAGCCGCTGCCCCGGCTGGCTTTGCCAGGCCACAGGCGTGGGCTGGGGATTGAGGGCCGCGTAAGCCGCATTGATCCGGGCCAGGCTGTCCTGCGCCGGCTGGTCTGTGGCATGGCGGTAACGGCGGACCAGCAGTTCGTACCGTTTCTCAATCTGCTCTTGGGTGGCAGCCGGGTCCAGGCCGAGAATCGCCAGGGCGTCCTGCCGGGTCATGGCAGTGGCTTCCAAGTCGGGTCCGGTTGCTTCAAACGGCTTCATGTCTGCTCCTGGTCTGGCACCTGGCGATGGTCCCGGGTTTCACTTGATCGGTTTCATGGTCGGGAACAACAGGATGTCCCGGATCGAGAAGGAATCGGTCAGCAGCATGACCAGGCGGTCGATGCCGATGCCGAGGCCCCCGGTCGGCGGCATGCCATATTCGAGCGACTGGCAGAAATCCTCGTCGATCAGATTGGCCTCCTCGTCGCCAGCTTCGCGTTTTTCCAGCTGCATGGCGAACCGTTCGCGCTGGTCGAGCGGGTCATTGAGCTCGGAATAGGCATTGGCATGCTCGCGGCCATTGATGAACAGCTCGAAACGCTCGGTCAGCTCGGGATGGCCGGGTTTTTTCTTGGTCAAAGGCGAGATCTCGAGCGGATAGTCGATGATGAAGGTCGGCTGGATCAGCTTGTCCTCGCAGTAGGTCTCGAAGAACAGGTTCATGATGTCGCCGCGGGTCATGCCGGGCTTGTACTCGGCCAGGTCATGCTCAACCGCCAGGCGGGCGGCTGCTTCGCGGTCAAGGATATTCGAGAAATCAACACCGGAGTACTCGAGGATGGCGTCGTTCATGGTCAAACGGCGGAAAGGCGGTGTCAGGTCGATCTCCTGGCCCTGGTAGACAACCTGGGTCGTGCCATTGACGGCCATGGCACATTCAGCGATCAGCTTTTCGGTCAGTTCCATCATGCCCTTATAATCGGTATAGGCCTGGTAGACCTCGAGCAGGGTGAATTCCGGATTATGCTTGATCGACATGCCTTCGTTTCTAAAGGTGCGGCCAATCTCGTAGACGCGTTCAAAGCCGCCGACGATCAGGCGCTTGAGGTACAGTTCCGGTGCAATGCGCAGGAAAAGATCGATGTCGAGCGCATTGTGGTGGGTGACAAAGGGGCGGGCGGTCGCACCACCCGGGATGTTGTTGAGGATCGGGGTCTCGACCTCAATGAAGTCCATGCCGTCGAGCTGGCTTCTGAGCGTCCGGATGATCTTGCTGCGCTTCTCAAAGTTGGTCTTGACCTCCGGATTGACGATCAGGTCGAGGTAGCGCTGGCGATAGCGGGTGTCCATATCCTTGAGGCCATGGTATTTTTCCGGCAGCGGGCGCAGGGACTTGGCCAGCAGCTTATAGCTCTGGGTCTTGACCGAGATCTCGCCCCGCTGGGTGCGGAAGGCGATGCCGTGAACTCCGACCAGGTCGCCGATATCGAGCTTCTGCCATTCAGCATAGGCCGCTTCGCCGACCTCGTCAATTTTGGTGAAAAGCTGGATCCGGCCGCGACGGTCGACCAGGTCGCAAAAGCTGACCTTGCCCATGCCGCGCTTACTCATCAGGCGGCCGGCGATGGTGACGGCCTGGCCTTCCATCGCCGCAAAATTGTCGAGGATGTCGCTGGTATGGCAGGTGACCGGGAAGGTCACTTCTTCAAAAGGATCCTTGCCAGCTGCGGCGAGCTCTCTGAGCTTGCCGAGGCGAACCCGCATCTGCTCGTTCATATCCTGTTCGGTCAAAGGCAGCCCGGCCTCCGGACTGCTATGGATGGTGGTCTTATCTTCCTGCATGGTCTGTCATTACCCCTTTCAAGTGCAAAAGAAAAGCACCGAGCACGCTTGTTCTCGCGGTCCGGTGCTTGCTTCATAAGGCAAACAGCTTCCTGAACCGCCGGCGGCTCAGGACGGTTTGTCGATCTTGACGATCTTATAGCGCAAAATGCCTGCCGGCGTATGGACATCAACGACCTGGCCTTTTTTCTTGCCGATGATCGCAGCGCCAACTGGCGAATCGCTGGAGATCTTGTTGCTGAATATATCCTCTTCCTTGGCACCGACGAGGATATATTCCATCTCCTCGCGGGTCTCCTCGTCACGGATCGTGATCTGGGCGCCGAGCGTGACCTTAGTCCGGCTGATCTCGTCATCTTCGATCAGGCGGGCATTCTTCAGGATCGCCTCGATCTCCATGATCCGGACTTCATTTTCAGCCTGGGCTTCCTTGGCGTCGTCGTATTCAGAGTTCTCCGAAAGATCACCGAGGGCGCGGGCTTCTTTCAAACGTTCGGCAATCTCGGCAGCAACTATTGTTTTCCGGTTGTCCAGTTCATCCTGGAGTTTCTTGATGCCGTCATAAGTCATTTCAAAGACTTTTTCTACCATGAGCGACACTCCTTTCGCATATCAAAGCAATATTATAGCAGGTCCGGCCCGAGCTGGCCATGCTTTTTTTCGACAGACTCGATCGCCTCACCAGGGTCCGATGAACCGGTGGCCTCAGCCGTGGCGTTCACTTTCCTTCTGGATGACATCGTGGGCGCCGCCCTCGACGATGCTGGTCGCGGAAACGACGACAAGGCGGGCTTTTTGCTGCAGTTCCTCGATCGAGACCGAGCCACAGGCGCACATTGTGGCGCGGACCTTGGCCATCGAGACATCGAGGTTGTCCTTGAGCTTGCCGGCATAGGGCACATAGGAGTCGACGCCTTCTTCGAATGCCATCTTGCCGGCCTCGCCGCCATCATCGTAGCGCTGCCAGTTGCGGGCCCGGTTGGAGCCCTCGCCCCAGTACTCCTTGACATAGGTGCCATTGACCAGCAGCTTCCTGGTCGGGCTTTCATCAAAGCGGGCGAAGTAGCGGCCGAGCATGATGAAATCAGCACCCATGGCCAGGGCCAGGGTCATGTGGTAGTCATAGACAATGCCGCCGTCCGAGCAGATCGGCACATAGATGCCCGTTTCGGCGAAATAGGCATCGCGGGCCTTGGCGACCTCGAGCACGGCTGAGGCCTGGCCGCGGCCGATGCCTTTCTGTTCGCGGGTGATGCAGATCGAGCCACCGCCGATGCCGACCTTGACAAAATCCGCGCCAGCTTCGACCAGGTAGCGGAAGCCTTCTTCATCGACGACATTGCCGGCGCCGACCTTGATCGCTGGATTGTATTGTTTGATCCACTGCAGGGTCTCGGCCTGGTAGACCGAGAAACCATCCGAGGAATCGATCACCAGGACATCCGCTCCGGCGGCGACCAGGGCTGGCACCCGCTCGGCATGGTCGCGGGTATTGATCCCGGCGCCGACCATCAGCCGCTTTTGCGGGTCCAGAAGCTCGTCGGGGTTTTCCTTGTGTTCGTCATAGTCTTTGCGGAAGACCATGCCGACCATGCGCCCATCCTCCGAGAGGATCGGCAGCTGGTTGATCTTGTGGTCCCAGATGATGTCGTTGGCTTCACTCAGGGTGATGCCTTCCTTGCCGGTCACGAGGTGGTCCAGGGGCGTCATGAACGCGCTGACCGGGGTATCGGTCGGGGTACGGGTCATGCGATAGTCGCGGCTGGTGACAATCCCAACGAGACGGCCATTGGCCGTGCCGTCGTCAGTGACTGCAACGGTCGAATGACCGGTGCGGGCCTTGACCGCGAGGACATCGGACAACGTAGCCTCCGGCCCGACATTGCTGTCGCTCTGGACCAGACCGGCCTTGTACTTCTTGACCCGGCGGACCATTTCCGCCTGGCTGGCCACCGATTGCGAACCATAGATAAACGATAGACCGCCCGAGCGGGCCAGGGCGATGGCCAGGCCGGAGTCCGAGACTGCCTGCATGACCGCCGACGTCACCGGCAAATTGATCCGGAGCGGGCATGGCTCCAGACCCTTGCGATATTTGACGATCCCTGTCGTCATATCGACCCGGTCTGGCGTGCAAATCCGAGTTGTCAAATTGGGAATCAGCAGATACTCACTGAATGTGCGCGATTCCTGTTCAAAAATCATGGCCATCTGGGAACGTCCTCCACTTCATGCCGGAACGAAAAACCCTGACCGGATTGTCAGGATGAATCAAGAATTATAGGTATTTTAGAGACCGTCCCCACCTTTGTCAATAAAAGCAGGCCACCTGCCGGCTGAGGACCTGAGGCGGGCCCAAAAAGGACCGGGTCCGCTTTGGCCCCAAACAGGATGCGGCTTGCATGCCTGGCGCAAATGATTCCGCTTCAGATTTTCAATTATGCAATTTACACTTGATACATGTTGTATATTTACATCATATTAGGTCATATTTGCTGATATTATCTCTTTAAATGAAATTTTGTAATTTACATCTTGCATTATGGTGTCGAACATGATAAGCTTCACTCAACTGAATATTCGGACGGACGATGGCGTTTCGAACTCCCGCGGGGTTTGATCGCCAATTTTTTTGAACAAGGGCGTTCAAGTCATATCGACTTGGCGCCTTTCTTGTTTAAAAAGGAAAAGAAATTTTGGGAGGGGTTTTATGGACACCAAACTTGTCTTGGATACCATCTGGGTCTTGCTCGCCGCGATGCTGGTCTTTTTCATGAATCTCGGTTTTGCACTCGTCGAAAGCGGCTTTGCCCGTTCAAAGAACACGGTCAATATTCTCTCGAAGAATTTTGTGGTTTTTGCTGTCGCCTCGCTGGGCTTTCTTCTGGTCGGCTGGGGCCTGATGTTCGGTGACGGCAACCCGTTCATCGGCCTGAAAGGCATTTTCATGGCCTCCGGCGCCGACAATTCACCCAATGTCGGTGATGCCTACCAGGGCGTCTATGGCGCCATTGCCTGGGCCGGCGTCCCCTTCTGGGCCAAATTCTTCTTCCAGCTGGTTTTTTGCGGCACCGCGGCCACGATTGTCTCCGGTGCAGTCGCCGAACGGATCAAATACTTGTCATTCATCCTGTTCTCCTTCATCCTGACCTTGTTCATCTACCCGGTCGTCGGCCATTGGATCTGGGGTGGCGGTTTCCTCGCCAGCCTCGGCTTCTGGGATTTTGCCGGATCGACCGTCGTCCATTCCGTCGGTGGCTGGGCAGCCCTGGCCGGCATCATCGTCCTCGGGCCACGCTTCGGCAAATATGGCCCCGGCAATAAGGTCAATGCGATCCCGGGCCATAGCCTGCCCTTGGCGACAATCGGTGCCTTCGTCCTCTGGCTTGGCTGGTTCGGCTTCAATCCCGGCTCAACCATGGCTGCTGATCCTGCTGCCATCTCCCATATCCTGATGACCACCAATACCGCTGGCATCACAGGTCTGCTGACTGCCACCGCCACCGCCTGGCTCCTGATGGGCAAACCGGACCTGGGCATGAGCATCAATGGCCTGCTGGCCGGCCTGGTCGCCGTCACGGCTGGTGCAGCCTTCGTCAGTGTCCCCAGCTCAATCGTCATCGGCGCCATCGGCGGCGTCATCGCTGTCCTGGCTGTCATGTTCTTCGACCGTAAAAAGCTCGACGATCCGGTCGGAGCCCTCTCCGTCCACCTGGCCAACGGGGTCTTCGGCACTCTGGCCGTTGGTCTCTTTGCCCAGGATTCGATCACCGGTGTCGCCACCGGCAATGGCCTGTTCTTTGGCGGCGGCATGGCCCTGCTCCTGAACCAGCTGATCGGCATCCTGGCCGTTGCGGCATTCGTCTTCCCGGTTTCCCTCCTGGTCTGGTACCTGATCAAAGTCACGATCGGCATCCGGGTGGGCCTGAAAGAGGAAATCCAGGGTCTGGATATCGGTGAGCATGGCAATGTCGCCTATCCGGAATTTGTCGTCCACCGCCAGACCTATCTCTCGCATGTCCGTCATGAAGAAAAATAACAGGAGGCCATTCCTATGAAACACATCAAAGCCGTCATCCGCCCGGAAAAACTCAATGATGTCCGCGACGCCCTGGAAAAAGCCGGGGTCTGCAAAGGGGTCATGATCACCGATATCGTCGGCAATGGCAGCCAGAAGGGTATCGAGCAAGTCTGGCGTGGCGAACGCTATACCCTCGACCTGATTCCGAAGGTCGTCATGGACATGGTGGTCAAAGATTCAGACGTCGCCCTGATCAAGAAGATCCTCCTCGAAATCGCCCCGATCGGCGAATTCGGCGATGGCAAAATCTTCATCTACCCCGTCGAAGAAGTCATCCGGATCCGCACGGGTGAAACCGGCGAAAAAGCCCTGTGAAGCGAGGCTGCCGGTCCCGAAAGGGACCGGATCCCCTTTTGTTCCAATCGATGAGAAACCGGCTTCAGCTTGGACGCTGAGCCGGTTTCTCTGGTTTGGCGGGACCGGGATCGATTCCACGAAAGACGACTGGACAGCTGATCGCCAGACGGATCTGGTCAGCTGAGATTGTTGCTTTTCCGGATGCGTTCGGCAACGGGCAGGAGGATGGCTGCCACAAGCGTGCAGACGCCGGCCTGGATCAGGTTGAAGGTGAGGTCGAACAGGGCGACGGCCGGACCGAGCAGGAAAAGCTCGAAGACCAGATAGCCGGCGGCCATGGCCAGCTCAGCCAGGGCCATGCCGAAGATCTTGAGCGGCAATCCGACCGGCAGCTTGTGCAAAAACAAGCCGGCGATCAGGGCAACCAGGCCCTTGATGACGAAAGTCGCGGGGGCATACTGGAGATAGCCGGCCCAGACATCCGCCAGGGCCGAGCCGATTGCGGCGGGCACCGCGGCAGCCGGACCGAGCAGGGCAGCGGCAAACAAGATCGTCACATCACCGAGGTTGAGATAGCCCTGGCCATTCATGATCGGGATCGCACTGAAACGGGTGACGACCAGGATCAGGGCGGCCAGCATGCCGCCATAAGCGACGGTGCGCGAAGTTTTGGATACAGGCATGGATTCATTTACCTTTCTTGCGAAATGCGGCGGCCAGCGGCACGAGGATGACCAGCGTGATGATCGCCTCTGGCACCATGTAAGACAGATTATATACCAAAGAATAAATCAGTGGATTCTGGTCTCCGGCATAGGACGCATAGAAAATGACGCCGGAGGCCACATGGCAGATCGTGCGGCCGAGCATGCCGGTCAGGACGGCGGCAATGACCATCGGCCAGCGGATGGCGCCCAGCCGGCGCAAAATCTGGCGTTCCGCAAGGCGATCTGCCTTGGGCAGGGCAAAGAAGCCAGCCAGGCCCAAAAGGCCAAAGGCCAGGGGATAGTCGAGGATGATCGAAGCCCAGTGTGCCGAATACGGCTCAATCACAAACTGCAGCAGGCCATAGACAGCCCCGACACCCATGCCCCAGGCCGGGCCGAAAGCCAGCGCGACAAACAGGATCGGCAGCATGGAGGCCGCGGTGATCGAGCCACCCTGGGGCATGGCGAATAGCTTGACCAGGGAAAGGACGGATGACAGGGCGATGGCCATGCCGCCGGCGGCAGTCGCGAGAATGGTTTCGCGCATTTGTTCGGACGATGGATTCAGGGATTTTGCGGATGACATGGGAAACCTCCTTCTAATTGAAAAACCTTCCGCCGGCGGTCTCGACTGGCGAAAGGTCTCAAAAGGCCCATGCTATCGTCCCTCCGCCGGCATTACCCGGTTCAGGTTAAAGGGTCGGTACCCGTAAGGCACCCTCTCAGCCGGCTCCGAGCCAGCTCCCCTCGTTTGTGAGGCTGATTATGACCGTTTTCCTGGCATTTGTAAAGGCCTCGGTCGTCGTCGCCTTTGCCTCAGCTGTTCATCAGGGCTTCGATTTCCTCCGCTTCGCGCGGAATGGCCGCCGAAATGACCTGGCAGCCGTCCTCGGTCACGACGACATCATCTTCCAGGCGCATGCCAAAGCCCCAGCCTGAGACATAGACACCGGGCTCAACCGTCAGGACCATGCCGGGCTTGAGCAGGGCTTCCTTATTGCTGACATCATGGACATCGAGTCCCAGATGATGGGAAACCCCATGCCAGAAAAAGTCTTTGACCGGCTGTTCCGGTTGCAAAAGGCCGAGGGTCAGCAGACCCTCCCGGGCCACCTCCTGGCAGGCTTCATTGATCTGGGTCAGGCGAATCCCGGGCCGGATTGTGGCAAAAGCCTTTTCCTGGCACTGGCGCACCAAGTCATAGATGGCACGCTGGCGCTCACTGAACCGGCCATTGGCTGGCAGGGCCCGCGAAATATCGGCGCAAAGGCCGCCATAGGTGGCCCCGACATCGAGCTGGATCAGGTCGCCATCCTTGATCGTCGCCTGAGGATTCATATGATGCAGGCACAGGGAATTTTCTCCGGCGGCGATGATCGAACTGAAGGCTGGCTCCAGGCATCCGGCCTGGCTCAAGGTATACTGGAACTCACTCCAGAGATGGTATTCCTTCAGGCCTGGCCGGCATGCGCGCAGGGCAGCCAGGATTCCCTCGCCGGTCAGCATGGCTGCTTCGCGGATCAGGTCGATCTCAACCGGATGTTTGACCATGCGCAAGGAAATGAGCAGGGGGCTAAGGTCTGCCGTCTCGAGCAGCGGGTGGTCCTGGGCCATCTGTTCCCTGAGATGGCGAGCCTGGGCATTGTCAGCAGAAAAGTCGAGCCAGAGCTTTTGCGTCCGGCTGGCGACCAGGTCGGCCAGCTGGCCCTCGAAGCCCTCGACATAGGCCACATCGGTCAGGCCGGAGCGGTCCGTCGCTTCCGCACGCGTCAGGCGCTTGCCATTCCAGCGCTCGTACATCGCATCCGTGCCCGGAATGAATAGCGTGCATTTGATGGCACCATATTCCTTGAGCAGGACCAGGATGCTGCCCTCCTGCTCAATGCCCGTCAGATAGAAAAAATTGCGGTTGGCCAGGAAACGGTAATGCTCGTCCGAGGTGCGCACCGGAGGGCGGCCGGAAACCAGGATGGCCAGCGAGCCATCCGTCAGGAGCTGGCCAAGCGCCTGGCGATTGTCACGGAAATACTGGGTCGGCAATTCTTTGATTCTCATGCATTCACTCACTGAAGCTGCCTATGCGGCGGAATTTGCCATAGCGTTCATCTTGCAGCTGCGCTTCGGTCCGGACCAGCTGGCGGGCCAGTGCAGCAGCCAGATAGCTGCGCAAATTGGCTGCTGTCTGGGACAAATTCGTATGGGCGCCTTCGCCCGGTTCTTCGATTATGGCATCACAGATCCCGAGCTGAGTCAAGTCTTCGGCCGTGATTTTGATCGAATCGGCTGCTTCGCGCTCGCGGGTCGGATCTTTCCAGAGCAAGGAAGCGAAGCCGCGCGGCGAGATGACCGAATACAGGGTATTGGACAGCATCGCCAGCTCATTGCCGACGCCGATCGCCAGGGCGCCACCGCTGCCGCCCTCGCCCATGACCACACAGATCACCGGCACTTTGAGCTGGGCCATTTCCAGCAGATTGCGGGCAATCGCCTCGCCCTGGCCGCGCTCCTCGGCACCGACGCCGCAGTATGCCCCGGAGGTGTCAATCAGGCAGATGATCGGGCGCTTGAACTTTTCGGCCTGCTTCATCAGGCGCAAGGCCTTGCGATAGCCTTCCGGATGGGGCATGCCAAAATTGGCGCGCGTGTTTTCGTCGAGGGTATGGCCTTTGCGATGGCCAACCACCGTGACCGGCTGGCCGGAAAGGCTGGCCAGGCCGCACCAGAGGGCGGCGTCATCTTTGAAGCCACGGTCGCCATGCAGTTCCAGGGCCAGGTCAAAGACCAGCGGCAGGTAATCGGTGATGACCGGCCGGTTTTTCTGGCGGATGATGTCCAGCCGGGCGGAACCGGGCAGCGGACTGGCCACGCGCTCTTGCTGGGCGCCCTCCCAGGCCAGGCGTGCTTTCTCGAGATTTTCGAACGAACCGTCAGCGGCATTCGGAGCATGGAAGGCGAGCAGGGTCGCCAGGGTCTCCTTCATCTGATTGCGCGGCACGATCAGGTCAAGAAAGCCGTGCTCGAGGAGGAATTCGGCCCGCTGGAAGGTGTCCGGCAGCGCCTCGGCGATCGTGCCTTCGATGACCCGGCGGCCGGCAAAGCCGATCAGGGTGCCCGGCTCGGAGAGGATGATGTCGCCGAGGCTGGCAAAACTGGCGGTGACGCCACCGGTGGTCGGGTCAGTCATCACGGAAATGTACAGCAGGCCGGCGGCCTGGAAACGGCCGACCGCCGCCGAGGTCTTGGCCATCTGCATCAGGGAGACGATCCCCTCCTGCATCCGGGCGCCACCAGACACTGAGAAGGTCACGACCGGCAGGCGCAGCTCGAGGCCGCGCTCAAAGACGCGGGTGATCTTTTCGCCGACCACTGAGCCCATCGAGCCCATCATGAAGCGGCTGTCCATGATCGCGACCAGGCAGTCCTGGCCATGGATCTTGCCGCGGCCGGTGACCACGGCATCGCGCAGGCCCGTGTCCTGCTGGAGCTTTCTGAGCTTTTCCGGATATCCCTTGAACTCGATCGGATTGAGGCTTTCCATCGCCAGGTCAAACTCGGCAAATGACCCTTCATCGATGATCTGCTGCAGGCGCTGGCGACTGTCGAGACGGTAATGGTGGCCGCAGACGGTGCAGACCTGGAGATTCTTTTCGAAATCATCGCGGAACATGACGCCATTGCAGGCCGGGCATTTGATCCACAGATCATCCGGAATCGGCTTGGCATAGGCATAGACCTTGTCTTCGCCATCCGCTGCGACCTGGACCTCCGGGCTGGCCTCGAGAGCCTGCCGGCGCAGCGTTTCCTGTGCGAGGCGTTCGCGCATCTGTTTGAGCACGTCAACGGCCATGGGTTAGCCTTCCTTTCGGTAATGGTTGAGCTCGCCCAGCAGGGCATCCGCCTTCTGGCCCAGGTAACCGATATTGTAGGTGCCGGCAATGAAATCCGGATCGCGCAGGATCGCCAGATGGAAGTCAATATTGGTTTCGACGCCGGAAATCATGAATTCCATCAGGGCCCGGCGCATGCGGGCAATCGCCTGGGTGCGGCTCGGGGCATAGACGATCAGCTTGGCCAGCAGCGAGTCATAGTAGGGCGGGATCGAATAGCCCTGGTAGATGGCGCTGTCGACGCGCACGCCGGGTCCGCCCGGGACATGCAGGCTCTGGATCGTACCGGGACTGGGCCGGAAATTGTGGTGCGGATCTTCGGCATTGATCCGGCATTCGATCGAATGGCCGGTGAACGAAATGTCCTCCTGGCGCAGCTTGAGCACCTCGCCGGCAGCGGAACGGATCTGCTCCTGGATCAGGTTGACGCCGGTGACCGCTTCCGTGACCGGGTGCTCAACCTGGATCCGGGTATTCATTTCCATGAAATAGAAATTGCGCTCGGTGTCGACCAGGAACTCGATCGTGCCCACCCCGGTATAATCGACATGCCGGGCCAGGCGGACAGCGGCCTCGCCCATCGCCTGGCGCAGCTCGGGCGTGGCAAAAGGCGAGGTGGCTTCTTCGAGGATTTTCTGGTTGCGGCGCTGGATCGAGCAGTCGCGCTCGCCGAGATGGATCACATGCCCATGCTCATCGGCGAGCAGCTGAATCTCGATATGGCGCGGGTCTTTGACGAAGCGTTCGAGGTAGACCCGGTCATCGCCAAAGCAAGCCATGGCTTCAGCCCGGGCGGTCTGGAAAGCACCCGGCAGGTCCTCGTGGCTCAAGGCAATGCGCATGCCACGTCCACCGCCGCCGGAGGAGGCCTTGATCATGACCGGATAACCGATCTCGCTGGCCGCCTTCAGGGCATCGGTGACATTGGCCACGACGCCATGGGTGCCTGGAATGACCGGTACGCCCGCTTCGACCGCCGTCTGGCGCGCCGTCGCCTTGTCGCCCATTTTTTCGATCACGACATCGGACGGGCCGATGAATTTGATGCCGCTCTTGGCGCACATCCGGGAGAACGAAGCGTTTTCCGACAGAAAGCCGAAGCCCGGATGGATCGCATCGCTGCCGGTGATCGTGGCTGCCGTCAGGATGGCCTGGGCATTGAGGTAGCTGTCCTTGGAAGCGGCCGGACCGATGCACAGGCATTCATCAGCCAGCTGGGTATGCAGGGCATCCCGGTCCGCTTCGGAACAAACCGCAACGGTCTGGATGCCCATCTCCCGGCAGGCCCGGATAATCGTCACGGCGATTTCCCCGCGATTGGCAATCAGGACTTTCTTGAACATAAGGTTCAGCCTCCGATCACACAGATGATGTCGGCCGATACAGCCAGCTCGTCCCCGACCGTGGCTTTACCAGTGGCAAAGCCGACATTGCCGCGCATCCGGGTCAGGGTGACCTCGAGGCGCAATCGGTCACCCGGGACAACCTGGCGTTTGAATCGGACCTTGTCGATGCCGCCAAAAAAGGCAATCTTGCCGCGGAACGCCTCCTTGGAGAGGATGCTGATCGCGCCCGCCTGGGCCAGCGCTTCGACGATCAGGACGCCGGGCATGACCGGATAACTGGGGAAATG
Organism: uncultured Mageeibacillus sp.; assembly: GCA_964499985.1. Lineage (GTDB taxonomy): Bacteria > Bacillota > Clostridia > Saccharofermentanales > UBA5734 > UBA5734. The sequence goes on along the minus strand of CAZCMX010000019.1, from coordinate 400 downwards.
GCCGCGGAAGAAATCTTCCTCCCCGGTCACATTCTTGTAGCAGACGATCGTATCGCCCTCCATGCTTTCGACTTCATCGACGAGGATGAACGGTTCGCGATGGGGGATGATCTGCTTGATTTCTTCCTGGTTCATCAACATGGCTTAAACGCCTCCAATCCGGAACAGGGGCTGGCCGTATTCGACGCGCTGGCCATTCTCGACCAGGATATCCAGGATGATGCCAGACCAGGGGCTGGTGACCTCATTCATCAGCTTCATCGCTTCGATGATGCACAGTGGCGCACCTTTTTCGACGGACGAACCAACTCTGATGAATGGATCGCTGTCCGGCGAGGGTGCCGCATAATAGATGCCGACCACCGGGCTGGTGACCAGCTGGCCGGCCGGTTCGGCCGGC
>CAZCMX010000018.1:0-38882 GCA_964499985.1 uncultured Mageeibacillus sp. | reverse complement strand
ACGATCGATCCGGATGCCCTGATGTCCCTGCTGTTCACCTCCGGTACGACCAGTGTGGCCAAGGCGGTCATGCTCAGCCAGCGCAATATCTGCGCGGATATCCAGGCGGTTGCCAGTGTCGTCAAGCTCTGGCCGGGCATTCGCATGCTCTCGGTCCTGCCGCTCCACCACACCTTTGAAAATACCTGCGGACTCTATATCGGTCTCTACTATGGCGCCGAGATCCACGAGAGCGATGGTCTGCGCCATATCCAGAAAAATCTCCAGGACTATCATATCGACATGATCGTCGGCGTGCCGATCCTGTTCGAGAACTTCTATAACAAGGTCCAGGCGACGCTGCAAAAGACAGGCAAGGACAAGCTGGTCCGGCGTCTGCTGCCGATCACCCAGGGGCTCAGAAAGGTCGGGATCGATTTACGGCGTATCCTGTACAAACAGATCCTCGCGGCCTTTGGCGGCAGTCTGCAGCTCGGGATCTGCGGTGCCGCCCCGATCGACCCGGAGATCATCCGCTTTTTCGATGCGATCGGCATCCATATCCTGCAGGGCTATGGCCTGACCGAGACCTCGCCGGTTGCAGCCGGCTGCAATTCCAAGGTTTTCGTGCCGGGCACCGTCGGCCATCCGATGGGTGGGACCGAGATCGCCATCGACAGCGAGACACCGGGCGAGCCGGGTGAGATCCTGGTCCGCGGCCCGATCGTCATGCTGGGCTATTACCAGGACCCGGAGGCGACAGCAGAAGCCATCGACCCCGAGGGCTGGTTTCATACCGGTGATATCGGCCGGATCGATCCAGCCACGGGCTGTCTGTCGATCACCGGGCGCCAGAAATCGATGATCGTCCTCAAAAGCGGCAAGAAAGTCTTCCCCGAAGAGATCGAGTACCTGCTAGGCCAGGACAAGCTGATCAAGGAATCCCTGGTCTGGGGTGAAGATGACGAAGGCGATGTCGTTGTTTCAGCCAAAGTCGTCCTCGACCGGGACGTGCTCAAGGAAAAGCTGGGCCAGGATGCATCTGAGCATCAGATCCGGGCCCATCTCGACCAGCTGATTCGCGAAATCAACAGCCGGTTGCCGAGTTTCAAGGGCATCCGCCAATATGTCTTCAGTTTCCAGGACATGGTCAAGACCACGACCCTGAAAATCAAGCGGCCGATCGAAATCGCCGGCATCCGGGACTGGCTCGCCCACCATAAGCTGCGGCTCAGGGACATCACCGGAAAGAACATCGACCACGAGCACGATGAGGGCAACAAGGACAAATGACGAAGACAAACGCCCTGATCCGGTTTTTCATCAAGAATGCTGAGCATACCTCCAATCCGGCGGTCCGCGAACGATATGGCCGGTTTGCCGGCCTGGTCGGCATTGTCTCAAACTTGCTCCTGTTCGGGATCAAGCTGACGGTTGGCCTTTTGTTCCATAGTCTTGCCATAACCGCCGATGCCATCAATAACCTGTCTGATTCGAGTTCGTCCCTGGTCACGGTGGCAGGCTTCAAGATGTCCGGCAAACCGGCAGATGAAAAGCATCCCTTCGGCCACGAACGGTATGAGTACATTGCCGGGCTGATTGTCTCATTTGTGATTCTGTCACTGGGCTTCGATCTGCTGAAAACTGCCTTTAACAAAATTCTCCACCCGGAACCCAGTCTATTCAGCTGGCTCTCGGTCGCCGTGCTGGTGCTCTCCATTGCGATCAAGTTCTGGCAAATGCGGTTTTACCGCTCGATTGGCCGGAAAATCGATTCTGTCACCTTGATCGCAACCGCAGCTGACAGCCGTAATGATGTCCTGGCAACCTCAGCGGTCCTGGGCGCCCTGCTGATTTCCCGGCTAACCGGATTTGAACTGGATGGTTACATGGGCGCGGCGGTTGCCTTGTTCATCATGGTCAGCGGTGTGAGGCTGATCATGGAAACGGTCAGTCCCCTGCTCGGTTCCGGCCCCGACCGGGATCTGGTGGACCGGATCCACGAGCGGATCCTGAGCTATCCCGGGGTCATCGGCCTGCATGACCTGGCAGTCCACAATTATGGGCCGACCAAATGCTTCGCGACCGTCCATTGCGAGATTTCAGCGGATATGGATCCCATGCGCAGCCATGACCTGATCGACAATATCGAGCGGGACTTCCTGACGGAGCTTTCGATCAACCTGGTCATCCATATGGATCCCGTACGCCTCAATGACCCGGAAACCCAGAAGCTGAAGGTGCTGGCTGAACGCACACTCAGCCAGATCGCACCGAGCCTCTCGCTGCACGATTTCCGTGTCGTCCATGGCCTGAGTCATTCCAACTTGATTTTTGATGTCAGTGCGCCCTATGCCTTTGATGAGTCGGACGATGACCTGGTTTTCCGCATCAAGTCGGAAATTGCCAGTCTCAATCCCAGCCTGCGTTGTGTGATCCAGGTTGACCGTGGCTATGTCCACCGCTGACACCGGGTCGCGACAGACAGCCAAGCTCGCAGCAGATGGCCTGGCCACAGCGGCGGGCCAGAACCACTCCCGCAGCCGCCTGCGTCTATTGGTGGTCGCGGCAGCTGTCCTGGCCCAGCTGGTCCTGATCTGGCTGGTCGTGGTCAATCTCCGGGCCCATTTCACGACCCTCTATATTGTGCTGGAAATCATCGCCCTGCTTCAGGTTCTTTATCTGGTCAGCAAGAACGAGTCATCGGCCTATACCTTTGCCTGGACCGTGATCATCCTGCTGCTGCCGGTTTTTGGCGAGGCCTTGTATCTGTTATGGGGCCGCTCTGGCCAGTCAAGCCGGTCCGGACGGCGGGTCCGCAAGATCTTCCAGCGCCGCTCACATTGGCTTTTACCTCAGCTGGGTGTCCTGGAGCGCCTGGGCCAAAGTCACCCTCTGCCGAAAAGACTGGCGGTTTATCTGGAAAACCAGGGGTTCCCCGTCTATGAAAGCACCCATTGCACCTACTACCCACTGGGCGAGCTGCAATTTGCAGATCTGCGCCGGGATCTCGAGGCTGCCAGGCGCTTCATTTTCCTGGAATATTTTATTATTGCCGCTGGCCAGGTCTGGGGCGAAATCCATGAAATCCTGCGGCAAAAGGCCGCTGCCGGGGTTGAGGTCAGGCTGCTGTACGATGATGCCGGCAGCATGATGGCAGAACTGCCGGCCCATTTCCGGGAAACTCTGGCTGCTGAAAAGATCCGGGCCATCGCATACAGCGAGGTCCAGAAGGGTCTGGTCCACCTGTACCTGAATCATCGCAACCATCAGAAGATTGCCGTGATCGATGGCCAGATCGGCTATACAGGCGGCACGAATCTGGCGGATGAATATGCCAATTTGTACCCAAGGTTCGGCCATTGGAAGGATACGGCCATCCGGCTGGAGGGCGATGCGGTCTGGAGCCTGACGGTCATTTTTCTCGAGATGTGGCAATCCCAGACCCATGTCAGCGAAGACTTTAGCCGTTACCGCCCCTTGGCCCCCTTCGCCAGTGAAGGGTTTTTCCAGCCCTTTGCTGACGGTCCGGTTAATAATCCGGTCAATCCGGCAGAGCAGGTTTACCGACAGATCATTGCCAGTGCCCGCGACTATGTTTATATCACGACGCCCTATCTGGTCATCGATGAGTTCATGATGGATGCCCTCTGCCAGGCCGCCCAGGGTGGCATCGATGTCCGGATAGCCACGCCGCGGATCTGGGACAAATGGTATGTCCATAAGGTGACTCAGTCCAATTACCAGCGTCTGGTGACAGCGGGCGTCAAAATCTTTGAATACCTGCCCGGTTTTCTCCATGCCAAGATGATTTTATGTGACGATGACCTGGCGGTCACGGGGACGATCAATATGGACTACCGCAGCTTCCACCTGCAATTTGAAGATGGGGTTCTGATCATTGGAGCCCCGGTCCTGTCAGATATCAAACAGGATTTGCTGGCCATTTTTGCGATCAGTGAGCCCATCACGCTGAACCAGCTCAAGCATATCCGTTTGCCCGAGCGCCTGCTGCAGGCCTTCCTGCGCCTGTTCGCGCCGCTGTTCTAAGGCTTTTGAAGGAGAAGATGATTCATGGTTTTAGAGGGGATGATGACTGAGCCCATTCGCTGGGGAATTCTCGGTCTCGGCCAGATCGCCCGGGAATTTGCCGCTGCAGTCCCAGAGGCTGGCGGCAGCCTTCTGGCTGTCGGTTCACGTGACCCTGGCAAGGCCGCTGCCTTTGCTGCAGCCTTCGGAGCGAGCCGGGCCTATGGATCTTATGCAGGCCTTTTGGCCGATCCGGACATTGATGTGGTCTATCTGGCGACCCCACACAATACCCATGGCGAACTCATCCTGGATTGCCTTCACCACGGCAAGCATGTCCTGTGTGAAAAAGCAATCACGACCGATGCCCGCCAGCTGCGCCTTGCTCAGGAGCTGGCCCGGGGAAAGGGCCTGCTGGTCGCCGAGGCGATGACCATCTACCATATGCCCCTGTTCCATCAGCTGCGTACGTTCATCCAGTCCGGACAGCTGGGCACGCTCAAAATGATCCAGGCTCCCTTCGGCAGCTGCAAGGAGGCCGCGCCTGGCAACCGCTTTTTCAACCCCGGCCTGGCGGGTGGCGCTTTGCTGGATATCGGCACGTATGCCTTGTCTCTGGTGCGTTTTTTTCTGACCAGCCGGCCGCATCGGATCAAAACCCTGGCGCGGCCCTTTGCGACCGGGGTTGATGAATCCGTGGGCATCCTCCTGGAAAATATCGAGGGGGAACTGGCCACAGTGACCCTCACCTTCCGGGCCAAAATGCCTAAAACAGCCGTCGTGGCGGGTGATCTGGGCTATCTCACCATTGAAAATTATCCACGCGCTGACCGGGCGACCTTCGTTCCCAACGACGGCCCCAGCCAGATCCTTATGGCTGGCGAGTCTGGCCAGGCCTTGGTTTATGAAGCAAAAGCCATGCAGCAGGCGATCCAGGCGGTCCGGTCCGATCTCGGCCTCTGGTCCGAAGCGGCCGCCGCGCTCGCTGCAGGCCTGTCGCAAGATGTCCTGGATCTGATGGATGAGATCCGGCAGCAATGGCAACAATGAGTATATTTTAGGTTTTTCTTGGTCATTTCTGGGATTATTTTAGAGCATTTCTCGTGCACGATGAACATATTTGCGTTATACTGGTTTTGTTTATTCGGCTTTGCTGCCAAGATTCGAGGGGGATACCATGGAAAAGAATAAAGACTGCTTTTATTGCATGAAAGATGAACGCCAGTCAGCCCTGATGCTCAAAGTAGCCGATCTGTCGGTTTCCGAGCTGTTTTTCTTTAAGGAACAAACTCATCCGGGCCGTTGCATCGTCGCATTCAAGGACCATGCCAAGGAAATTTTCGACCTGTCCGAGGCTGACCAGGCCGCCTATATGTCCGATATCGCGCGGGCAGCCAAGGCGATCAGCCAGGTCTACCAACCGGCCAAGATCAATTACGGGGCCTATGGCGACAAGCTGCATCATCTGCATATGCACCTGGTTCCCAAATACGAAGACCAGGCTGCCTGGGGTGCCGTTTTTGAAATGAATCCGGGCAAAGTCTACCTCAGTGAGGCCGAATATGCGCTCCAGATTGAAGCGTTGAAAAAGGCGCTATAAAGCCATCGCCGGATCCAGGCCAGGCTCGCTCCTGGGGCTGTCTCAAAATGAAAAGTTTTGAGACGGCCTTTTTTTGTTCATTCCTGACAAAAATTTGAGCTGGAGTCACACCATTGCCCTGTGTTAGAATTGCCCTAGTCTGTTATAAGAGGTGATCTGACGCATGGCAGCTCCGAATTCCGCTCCTAAGCTGGCCAGTCCAGCCCATCAGCGCTCGATCTGGATTTTTTATGCGGTTCTGGCAGCTGCTGCGATCGGTGCTGGTTTTTCTGACAGCCTGTTTTCCAATTACTTCAAGGATGCCTACCAGGTGTCGGCAATGCAGCGTGGCCTGATTGAATTCCCCCGCGAATTGCCCGGTGTTTTGTCAATCTTCCTGGTTTCAATCCTGGCTTTCATGGGCGACTTGCGCCTGGCCATGCTGGCTCATTCGCTGGTTGTGGTTGGCCTGGCGCTGCTTGGCTTTCTGACTCCGCCCTATGCGGTGATGCTGACGATCATCTTTTTCCATTCGATTGGCCAGCATCTCTGGTTCCCTCTGCAAAACAGCATCGGCATGAGCCTGATCCATGACGAGGCCAATGCAGGCAGCCTGATAGGCCGTTTTAACGGGGTCAGCACGGCGTTCAGCATGCTGGCCTCTCTTTTGGTTTTCTTCGCCTTCCGGTCGGGCCTGTTCAGCTTCACGACTGAAATTAAAACGACCTTCCTGATTGGTGGCATCGCTTCGATGGCCGTGGTCGGACTGCTGTTTTATCTGGACCGCCATAGAAACCGGACTGGCACTCTGACAGCGGCCAATAAGCCCGCCAGCAAGGCTCTGGCCCGCCCGAAATTTGTCTTTCGCTGGGAATACCGGAACTACTATGTCCTGGCGATCATCTTCGGGGTGCAAAAGCAGATCATGATGGTCTACGCGCCCTGGGTCCTGATCGATTTGCTGGGCAAAAAGGCCGATACCTTATCCCTGCTCCTGATGATCGGCTCGTTTGCCGGCGTCTTTTTCACCTCGGCCCTGGGCCGCTGGCTGGATCGCTACGGGATCCGCAAAATGCTGTTTCTCGATGCCTATTCGTTCATCGGGGTCTATGTCGCCTACGGTTTCCTGGCTTTTGGATTTACATCCGGTTTCCTGCCCAAAACAGGCTGGGCGGTCCTGGTCCTTTATGTCTTGTTTATCCTGGACCGTATGTCCATGCAGATGGGGATGGTCAGAAGTCTCTATCTGCGCTCGATTGTTCTGGCCCCTGAAGACATCTCGCCTACCCTCGTCACCGGGCAAAGCATGGATCATGTCGTGTCGATCACAATGGCCACCCTCGGTGGCGTCATTTGGACCACCATTGGCCCCCAATATGTCTTTTTCATCGCAGCGGCCCTATCCCTCGCCAATTTGTTCGTCGCTATCCGGGTGAAAGATAGAGCCTGATCAGAAACTTGAATCTGGTTATTGCTCTTGGTCGGAAGGAATAGTTCTGGGTTGGGGACAGGGTAGTGTTTTCTTAAAAATTGCGCGTTGCAACTTATGTTTAATATAACCTATGTTATCATTATCATAGGTTATATTGCGCGAAATTTGAAAAACACACTTGCCTTCCCCACGACCTTAGCGTGGCAGAAAAAATCCGGTTCATCAAATATGATCCCAATTAGATACCAAGGGCTGCAAAATCAGATCAATGGCCGGACGATTCCAGAGGTTGTGTTTCGAACCAGAAGCGGATCAGGTGATCGTGGCTTTCGACCCCATAGGCGACAGCGTGCTGCTCCAGGATGCTGCGCACGATCGCCAGGCCCAGGCCAGTCCCCAGGCGGCGGTCGTCGCGGACCTGTCCGGAGCGATGGTAGCGATCCCAGATTTTCCGCAGCTCATCCGCAGGAATTGTCTCGCCCTGGTTAATGACCTCTATCCGGCTCTTCGCACCCTGAGGCTGGGCACTGATCTGGATGATGCTGCCTGGGTCGGCATAATTGATTGCATTTGCTACCAGATTGATCAGGACCTGTTCGTATTGGGCCGGGTCGAAACGGATATTGTCCACTGTACAGGAAATCTCGATGGCGAGGCCACGGGCAGCAGCCTCCAGTTGAAAGCGCAGCTGTACCATGTCTAATGCGGGAGCAGCAGCAAAGACTTGGGGGGCAGGTGGACGAACGCCAGCCTGCAGCTTGGAATAATCGAGGATATCACCGACTACCCGGGTCAGGCGGGAGGCCTCATCGGCAATCAAAGTCAGTTGTTCCTGCCGTTTGGATTCATCGGGCCAGGTCACATCACGAACCGTTTCCGCATAACCCTGGATCACCGTCAACGGCGAACGCAATTCATGCGATACATTGGCGATCAGCTCGCGGCGCAGCATCTCAGTCGCCTGCAATTGCTGGCCCAGCTCATTCAGCGCGATCGACAGTTCGGCAATTTCGTCTTCCCCCTGGACGGACAAGTGCGTCTCATAGTGGCCCGAGGCCAGGCGACGGGCCGCGGCGGTGGCCGCCAGGATCGGCCGGCTCAGAGTCCGCGACAAGGCCAGAGCCAGCACTGTCGCAGCCAGGGCCAGCGCGAAGGTGATCCAGGCCAGCTGGCTGCGCAGGACGCGGGCTGCCGTATCGACAGCATTCAGCGAAATCAGGGCAAATACCGCGCCCCCATCCGGCAGCGGCTCACCCACCAGGGCATAGCGCAGGGCATTGTCGCTGCCACTGCTGCTGATAATTTCACTGGATTTGAAATTTTTGGTCTTCAGCATGCTCTGGACATGGCGCATCGCCATGCCCATCATGGGCATCCGGTTCGATGAGCTGGCCAGATTGCCAGAAGAGTCAAAGACCAGGATCGTCGCACCGGTTTCTTCACCCAGAGTCGCCACATCCAGCGCATGGGTTTGTGCAGCGCTGGCAACAGCGGTCCGGACATCGGCGATCAGCTGGTTCATATAGGAATCACGCATCAGGCCGGCCTGGATCAGCCATAGCAGGACCACGGTCAGTGCGGCCATGGCCAGGTAGCTGGCAAAGAACTTGAATAGCAAGTGGCGGCGGGGTTGCATCAGCCCTCACCTGCCTCAAAACGGTAGCCGGTGCCCCAGACAGTCGCCACCAGATGGCGGTAGGGCGCGATCTTGTCGCGCAGGCTTCTGATATGCGTGTCGACCGTACGGGCATCACCAAAGAAATCATAGCCCCAGATATGGTTCAGCAGCTGGTCGCGGGTGAAAACCTGGCGCGGGCGTGACATCAGGAAAGCTAAAAGATCGAACTCTTTGGGCGTCAGGGCGACGGGCACGCCGTCCACATAGGCCTGGTGCGAGGTCAAGTCTACCTTGAGGCCAGCGACCGCATAGACCTGACTGGCAGCTGTGGTGGCCCCTGAACGTTTGAGCAAGGCCTTCATCCGGGCCACCAGCTCACGCGGGCTGAACGGTTTGCTGACATAATCATCCACACCCAGCTCAAAACCGAGCAATCGGTCATATTCCTCACTGCGGGCCGTGAGCAGGATCACCGGGACATTGCTTTCCGCCCGGATTCGCCGGAGCGTGCCCCAGCCATCCAGGCGGGGCATCATGACATCCAGCAAGACCAAGTCAAAGGATCCGGACAGGAATTGCTCGATGGCCGCCTCGCCGTCGCCAGCCTCGGTGAAATTCCAGTTTTCGGCCCGGGAGTAGTCCATCACCAGCGTGCGGACCCGGGGATCGTCATCAACCAGCAGGATGTTCACCGGGGTCTTCTCCGAAAGAAAATCCGGTTCATGATTTCGGTGCAAAAGGCCATGGCCAGGATCAGGGCGATCACGATCGGCATCAGGATCGACAGAGAGACCTGGGTGGCGATCCAGCCCGTGACAGGCGGGAAAAGCAGGATGCCGCTATAGGCCGAAGCCATCTGGAAACCGATGATTTTCTGGGAATGGCGGTCGCCAAAGCGGGCCGGGGTTTCATGGATCAGGCCTGGGAAGACCGGGGCAAAGCCAAGGCCGACCAGAATGAAGCCGAGCTGGCCGCCAATGGACGCACCCGCGACAAAGATCAGGATGGCGCCCAGTAGGCTGGTGAAAATTCCAGTGCGGATCAGCGTATAGGTTTTGAACCGGAAGGACAGAAAGCCGCTCAGGAAACGGCCGATCATGATGCCACCGAAATAGCTGGCCACATACTGGCCCGCCAGCTCGACAGACAAGCCATGGACCTTGACCATGAAGCTGCCACCCCACAGGCCCATGGAAATCTCGGCCCCGCAATAGAAGAAAAAGGAAAGCAGGGCCAAAAGCAGACCCGGAGTCTTGAACAGGTGGAGGCTGGACAAATCTTGTCCCGCTGCAGGTTTATGCTCCGGAGCGTCCTGTTCAACCAGAGCCAGCCCCTCGCTGGTCGTGGTTGTCTCCGGGATTTCGCCCTGGACAGGATGGGCTGGCAGCTTCCGGCCAACCTTCTCCCAGAGTGGCAGGCTCAGGAAAAGGGCTACTGCCAGGATCAGCTGAATGCTGGAAATGGTCTGGTAGCCCGTGCGCCAGTTTCCGGTCCGGCTGATGATCTGCGACAGGATGACCGGGCTCAGGGTGGCTCCCATGCCCCAGAAACTATGCAACCAATTCATATGGTGCGCTTTATAGTGCATGGCGACATAGCTGTTCAGGCCGGCATCAACCGATCCGGCCCCGAGGCCCAGGGGAATCGCTAAAACCAGCAGCCAGACATAGGATGGCGTCAGGGCAAAGCCTAGCAAGGCCAGGCCGGTCAGCAATGTACTGGTAAAATTGACCTTGCCGGTGCCAAACCGGCCCAGGACCGTGCCGCTGACCAGGCTCGACACCACCGTGCCAGCCGTAACGACCATGGTGATCATGCCGGCTGCCCCGATCGAAACGCCCAGCTCCGGATACATGGCCGGCCAGGCCGTACCCAGAGCGGCATCCGGCAGCCCAAGGCTGATGAAGGACAGGAAAATGATTGCCAGAAGAATATTAGCCATGTCGTTCCTCCAGAAGAACCGCGGAAAGATCTAGCCCCCTTGTTGCCTCAGTGGCATCAAGATACACTATTACACGATACACGACTGCCATGGAGCAGACAAGCCAAATTATTGCAGCAGGAGTTCGCTATGCCTGGCATCAAGACAAATCAAGCCCCTTCTTTGCGTGGTTCAGCAGAATTTGCCCGGCAGGCCCGTATTGTCCTGGTCACGGGTGCCAGTTCCGGGATCGGCTGGGACACCACCTGTTTGCTGGCCAGTCAGGGCTGGACTGTTTTTGCCGCCTCACGCACCATGGCCAGCCGCCTGGATTCTGCTCATCAACCGAGCGAAGCACGTTCTGCCATCCATGCCCTCGCGCTGGATGTGCTCGATGAAGCCAGCTGCAAGGCTGCAGTCGCAGCGGTTCTCGACCAGGCAGGCCATCTCGATGCTCTGGTCCATTGTGCAGGCTCCGGTCTGGCAGGAAGCATCGAGGAAATCCCCCTGACTGATGCGATCTGGCAATATGACAACCTGTTGTTCGGCACGATCCGGCTGCTGAGGGCCGTTTTGCCACGCATGCGGCAGCAGGGCCACGGGCGGATCGTTCTGGTCACATCGGTCGCCGCCAGCATAGCGGTGCCCTTCCAGAGCTACTATAGCTCGGCAAAAGCCGCTGTCCATTCCCTGGCGCTCGGCCTGGCCGACGAAATCCGGCCATTCGGCCTCCATGTCACCATCATCGCCCCGGGAGATACCCGCACGGGGTTCACCGAGGCCAGGCGCGTCGCAGTTTCACTCTCCCATTCACCCTATGCCGGGCGTCTCAGCCGCTCAGTCGAGCGCATGGCCCGGGATGAGCATAATGGCATGACAGCCCAGAGCATTGCCCAGTCGATTGCGCGTGAGCTTGGCCGGGCACATCCCCGGTTAATGGTGACCCCTGGCCTGCATAACCAGATCATGACGGTCGCCAGCCGTCTCTTGCCCTTGCCGGTGGTGCGCTGGGTGGTGCGGCTGCTCTATGCCTGAGACCGGATGGCCGTCTCAGCGGGCAAAACTTGAGCGGATGATATTTTTATTCACCGAATGTCCTGACAAATGTGCTATGATGGATCTGTTTTTGAACGTCTTGCCCAATCCTTGCTGGAGGATGACTGCCCATGGATTTATTTCAAAAGTGCTATGACTACAACCGGGCCAAGCTGGCAATGTCTCTGGACATTTACCCCTATTTTCACCATCTGAATTCCGGCCAGGACACGGAAGTCCTGATGGAAGGCAAGCGCACCCTGATGTTTGGGTCCAACAATTACCTGGGCCTGACCTCAGACCCGCGGGTCAAGGAGGCCGCCATCCGGGCGATCGAGCAATATGGCACCGGTTGCTCGGGATCGCGCTTCCTCAATGGCACCCTGGACATCCATATCGAGCTGGAAGCAGCTCTGGCTGATTTCCTGCAGCAGGAGGCGGCCCTGGTTTTTTCAACCGGCTACCAGTCGAACCTGGCGATCATCTCCTCGCTGGTCGGGCGCAACGACTATATCCTGTCGGATGCACTCAATCATGCCAGCATCATCGATGGCACGCGGCTTGCGATCGGCAAAACCCTCAAATACAAGCACAATGATATGGCCGACCTGCAGCGTCTTCTGGAAAAATGTGCTGCGGAAGAGGGCGCTGGCATCCTGATCGTCACCGATGGGGTGTTCAGCATGGAGGGCGATATCTGCAATTTGCCGGAAATTGTCCGTCTGGCGCGCCAGTACAATGCCCGCATCCTCGTCGATGACGCGCATTCGATCGGGGTGCTCGGCGAGCGGGGCCGTGGCACAGCCGAATATTTTGGTCTGGCCGATGAAGTCGACCTGATCATGAATACCTTTTCCAAGACCCTGGCCTCCCTGGGCGGCTGCGTCGCTGGCAAGGAGTCGGTCATCCATTATATCAAGCATAATGCCCGGCCGTTCATTTTCAGCGCTTCGATCCCGCCGGCCCAGATCGGGGCAGCTCGCGAAGCACTGCGTATCCTCGAGCAGGAGCCGCAGCGGGTCCGCCGCCTGAATGAGATCGCCGCCTATATGCGGCGCGGCCTGTCCTCTCTGCCCCATGTCCGAGTCCATGACAGCGGCAATGACCTCGTACCGATCATTCCGGTCCTGACCGGCAGCATCGGCCGCACCCTGTATACAGCCCGGAACCTTTTGGCCGCCGGCGTCTATGTCAATCCGGTCCTGCCGCCGGCGGTGCCGAAGGAGTCGTGTCTGCTGCGGACCAGCTATACCGCAACGCATACCACCGCGCAGCTGGATGAAGGCCTGGCCATCTTTGACGCGGTGACCACCGAAATGGCCGCCAATACCGAGGTCGATTTCGATATTGATTTCTAAGGAAAACACAGCATTTCAATACAAAAAGGGTTAAGGGCAGTCTTCAAGTGATTTGGGGACTGCTTTTAAATTGTAACCGCGCAGAACCTCGTACAATCCACTTTTATATGTTGGATTGTACGAGGTTCTGCTTTATAGTCGCTGGCTGGAAGGTTGGCGATTCTGCCTCTGCAAGGTATTTCCTATCGCGAACAAAACCACGTCCAATGTACCTTGCCGTTCATACCTGACGAATCCTATTCGTCGGTTCGCAAAGAAGAAAATACGCTGTAGCCGTACGCAGCGGAGAATTATTGAACTTGGATAGTATCGCTCGAGATGTGGGTCTGTCTCCGACAACCATCAAACGCTGGCTCCAGATTTTGGAAACATCAGGAATTGTCCTGATGTTGCATCCTTATCACAGCAATCGGTTGAAACGAATGATCAAGACGTCCAAAATCTATTTTCTGGATACAGGTTTGATGGCCTGACTGACCCGTTGGTTAACACCAGAAACTATTCAGTTCGGCGCAAAGGCAGGCCAGTTTTTTGAAGCATGGGTGGTTGGAGAAATTGTTAAATCTTTCCTGAATGCAGGCAAGTCCACACGCGATCTTTATTTTTCCGGGATGCCGACCAACGAGAAATCGATTTGATCATCGACTGGGCGATGGTGCGATCATCAACCAGTATCCAGAGTTGATGCACCTGGATAAAGGTATCCGTTCCATTCCGATTGGCTATTTGTAAAAGCCAATACACAAAGCGCAAAAACCTCGTATGATCCACTTTTTCATGTTGGTTCATATGAGGTTCATGCTTGTTGTTCAAGGTCAATCCGTCATTCAAAACGGTCTGGATCGTGCCAGCCACGGCTGGGCTGGTTCTCAATCTCGAAATTCTTGTTCTCCCAGTTGCGGAAGACCGCTTTGTCTTTGCCGATATAGAGCAGGTAATTGGGCAGGATCGGTGTCTTGCCAAGGCCCCCGGGACCATTGACGATATAGGTCGGGATGGCCATGCCCGAGGTGTAGCCGCGCAGATTTTCCATGATCTCGAGCCCTTCTTCGAGACGGACCCAGAAATGGGAGGTGCCTTGCACGGTCTTGGGATGGAAGATGTAGTAGGGCTTGACGCGCAAGGTCAAGAGCAGCTGGTTCAGGCGGCGGACGATGTATTTGTCATTGTTGACCCCATTAAGGAGAACCATCTGGTTGCCCAGCGGGATGCCGGCATCCGCGAGCAGATTGCAGGCCGCGCGGGCTTCGCTGGTGATTTCTGCCGGGGAATTGAAATGGGTATTGACGTAGAGCGGATGGTAGCGCTTGAGCATGTCGACCAGCTGCGGTGTGATCCGCTGGGGCAAGGTCACCGGGGTGCGCGTCCCGATCCGGATGATCTCGACATGGGGAATGGATCGCAAATCCTGCAGCAAGCGTTCCAGGGCCTGGTCGGACAGCATCAGCGCATCGCCACCGGTGATCAGGACATCCCGGATCTCCGGCTGCTCCCTAACATACTGGACCGCCGCCCCCAGGGTCGCTTCGTCGATCGCCTGGTCGGTTTCGCCGATCAGGCGGCGGCGCTGGCAGAATCGGCAGTACATGCCGCACTGGTTGGTGACCTTGATGATCAGACGGTCCGGATAGCGGCGTGTGACGGAGGGGACAGGGCTGGAATGTTCCTCATCCATCGGATCGAGGACGCCTTCGGGATTGAGTTCGTCAATCGATGGCACGGCCTGGCGGCGAATCGGACAGTCTGGGTCAGCCGGATCAATCAGGGACAGATAGTAGGGTGAAATGGCAAACCGGTAACGCTGGCTGACCTGTTCGAGCTGCGCCAGCGAACCGGGATCCAGCGGCAGCAGTTCAGCCAGGGCCTCGACCGATGTGATGCGATGGGACAGCTGCCAGCGATAATCCAGCCATTGCTCAGCTGTTGCACCCAGCTTGTGCCGGATCTCCTCCTGGCGCAGCCGAATGGCCGCCTGGTCGGCAAGACCGGTCCGGATCTGGGGCATGCTGTGCAAATAGTCTGCGATTGTCTCATGCAGGTGCTGGTTGCGGGGTGTTTGATCCATGGTGAAATCCTCCTCAAGATAAGCTTAGCAAGATGAAGGATCGGTTTGATTGCCGGTTTGTAAACATTCACCGGATCTGGCGTTCATTCTGAAAACTTTTTATGAATTTGAGGTTGTCAGGCATCGGGCATGAAAAGGGCAGCCCGAACCTGGTCTGGCTGCCCTTGATCGGGTTTACTGGTGGTTCTGGACGATCGTGGATGTCGCCTGGGCGAGCTGGTCCTTGAGGGCGGCCAGCATCTGGTAGCGGACACTGGGCGAAACCTCGCAGATCTCGGACTTGGTCTTTTCGATCAAGGCTTCGAAATCCAGCCGAATGGCATCAAGCAGCTCAACCGCGACAGTCAGATCGGTCGAAGGCGGGCAGGGCGCGACAACGGTAGCCCGCTGGACTGGCACACCGAGCTCTATGGTCTCGTTGTACTGGGCGGCAACCGCTTTCAAGCCCAGGTGATGGCGGATGGTTTTCTGGAAGCTGGCAATGACGGCAGGCTCACCGTGGACAAGCATGATCTTCTTCGGCTTCTCTGACATGGCGGCCACCCATTCAAGGAGTCCATCGCGGTCGGCATGGCCTGAGAAGCCTTCTATCATGACAATTTTGGCCCTGACAGCAATCTCTTCGCCAAATATGCGGACGGTTTTTGCACCATCGACCAGGGCCCGGCCAAGAGTGCCCCGGGCCTGGTAGCCGACAAAAATGACTGTCGAGTCCTTGCGCCAGAGATTATGCTTGAGATGATGGCGGATCCGTCCGGCATCGCACATGCCACTGGCTGCGATGATGATCTTGCTTTCCGGATCTTCGTTGAGCAGGCGCGATTCATCGGCGGTGCGCACAAAATGCAGGTTGTCAAAATCAAGCGGATGATCGCCGCTTTCGATATAGGCCCGGGCCTCTTCATCAAAACAATCGGTGTTCTGCTGGAAAATCTGGGTCGCCGAAATCGCCAGGGGGCTGTCGATATAGACAGGTGTTTCATGGAGCAGGCGGCGCTGGCGATCATACTTTTCGTATTCCTGGTTCAACGAATAAATCAGTTCCTGGGTCCTGCCGACTGCAAAGGAGGGAATGATCACATTGCCGCCGCGCTGCAAGGTCTCTTCGATCTCATGGACAAAACGGTCAACCTTGTGGTTGGGCCGCTCATGCAGGCGATCGCCATAGGTCGATTCGAGGATCAGGTAGTCTGCCCCATCGATGGTGGTTGGATCGCGCAGGATCGGGATATTCTTATTACCCAGGTCGCCTGAGAAAACCAGCTTGGTTTCACCACCATTTTCCCGGACCCAGATTTCCAGGATCGACGAACCCAGGATATGGCCGGCATCGCGGTAGCGGACCCGGACGTCCTCAGCCGGCCAGAATTCCTGGTCATAGCGGATGGCCTGGAACAGCTTCTGAGTGTCAATGGCGTCCTGCATGGTATAGAGAGGCTCTTCGATCAGGCGGCCGGCCCGCTTGTTCTTGCGCACCCGCCAATTGTATTCGGTTTCCTGGATATGGCCCGAATCAGGCAGCATGATCGAGCACAGCTCCACGGTCGCCTTGGTCGCATAGATCGGTTTGCGGAAGCCATCGACATAGAGCTTGGGCAAACGGCCACTGTGGTCGATATGGGCATGGGAGAGCAACAGGAAATCGATCTTGTCGACTGGAAAGGGAAAGGGCTGGAAGTTGAGGCGTTCTTCATGGGGCTGCCCCTGGTGCAGGCCGCAGTCGATGAGGAAGGACGTTTGTTCCGTCTCGACCAGATAGCAGGTGCCTGTCACGGTCTGGGCTGCGCCTAAAAATGTCACCTTCATGGGGCTCCCCTTTCTAAATCACCTGTAGCCAGAGGCTTTTGAGGTAATGCGATTCCGGATAGCCGGCAAGGACCGGGTGGTCAAAGTCTTGTCTGCGGACATCGAGAATCCGGATCTGGCGATGGGCATCGCGGGCGGCACTGAGGACCGTCTCGATAAACAGGGTTTCCGGCATATGGAAGGAACAGGAATGGGTGGCCAGGATCCCGCCTGGCTCGAGCATTTTGAATGCGCTCAAATTGATTTCCTTATAGCCGCGGACCGCACCGGCCTGGGCACTGTGGCTTTTGGCAAAGGCAGGGGGATCGAGGATGATCACATCATGGATCGTCTTGGCCCGGGCCTGTTCACGCAGGAAATCAAAGGCATTGGCCACAACCGGGGTCAGGCGGTCGGCAAAGCCATTTTGCCGGGCATTATGGACTGCCAGGTCCATGGCCGCAGCAGAGACATCGACGGCGGTCACGGCAGTGGCGCCACCGGCCAGAGCATTCAGGGCAAAGCCGCCGATATAGGTGAAGCAATCCAGGACCCGCTTGCCCGCCACAAAGGGGCGCAGATAGGCATGGTTGGCTTTCTGGTCGAGGAAATAGCCGGTTTTCTGGCCACTGGCCAGATCGACGGTCAGTTTCAGGCCGTTTTCCAGAATGGTTGCCTGGCCCTGGTCGTCGCCGGTATAGACTCGGCGGTATAAGGGCAGACCTTCCTTGGCCCGGATGGCCTCCTCATGCTGCAGGATCAGGCGCTCGGGCTGGATTTCTGCCAGCAGGGTCTCACAAATGGTGTCCAGATGGCGTTCCATGCCCAGGGAGAGGATCTGGACCACGAGGGTGCGGGCAAACTGGTCGACAATCAGGCCTGGCAAGCGGTCTGCCTCGGCAAAAACCAGGCGATAGCTGTCCGTATCCGGTCGCCGGAACTGGCGCCGGAAAGCCAGGGCGGCCAGGATCCGGTTCTGGATCAGCCGCGCATCGATCGTCTCATGGCTCTGGGTCAGGATCCGGACGCTGATCATCGAGTGGGGGTTATAGAAGCCCTCCCCCAAGTAGCGGCCGCGAAAATCAACCACGGTGACGGCATCACCCGGGGCTGGTTCACCCTGGACCGAGTCAATCTGGTTGCGATAGACCCAGGGGTGACCTTGGGCAATCGCCTTGTGCACGCCGTTTTTCAATTGAAGGATTGCCAATGGACTGCCCATCCTGTCAGCGCTCCTGGCTGACAGCGCCAGCCAGCTGCTTGCGCAGGCGCCGGAAATAGCGGCGCAGGGGCCAGGGCAGCAGGGTCTGGTCGATGGGATAGTACAGCCGATGGTTGACCGAGTCGAACAGCAAGGTTCCCAGGACCCCCTCTTCTGTACGGCCGAGAAAATTGACCACACCGGCAGCGGCTGATGCGGCTTCAAGCACTTGCGGTTCCTGGGTCAGGAAGACCAGCAGGCTGCGGTCAGCGGGCGTCACAGCCTGGGCGGCCAGATAACGCTGGGTGTCCCGGATGACAAAGTCGACAATGAAGACATTCAGGGGTGATTTTTCGAGCAGCAGGACGCGGTCATGGTGTGGCCGGCCCAGGAAGGGCAGTCGCGACTGCCGGGTCCGGACCAGAACCTTGCCCAGGACCGGATGATTGGCTTCGGCCTGGAAACCAGCTGAGCGCAGATATTCGACCAGCGCGGCTCCCAGCTGTTGTGGTTCGAGGCTGGTCGCCGGATAGCCGAAACGCGGCATCCGGGCCAGGCGCCGGACACTGTCCGGATTACCGGGGTCAAACCGTTCCAGGGCATAGGAAGAGAGAATATGGCGCAAGGTCACATAGGCAAACAGGGCAAAAACCAGCAGACTGGCCAGGAAAACATAAAACAGCCAGCGGAAAGCGGCCTGGCCCAGCAGGGGCAGCAGCTGGATCGTCAGCCAGGCCAGGGCCAGGCTTGAGAGGATCAGCATACCTGCCGGGATGATGACCTCCCGTTTAAACCAGTGACGCCAGCCCAGCATCAGCCCAAGCCCTCGCCCAGGACAACCGTGACCGTTTTTTCGCGGCCCGAACGGATGATGGTCAATTCAATGGTGTCACCGGGCGCGAACTGGTTCTTGATGTCATTGATGGCAGCGGTCGTCAGAGCCTCCTGGCCATTGATCGCCACAATGACATCGCCTTGCTGGAGGCCAGCCTGGTCTGCCGGGCTGTCTGGCTCGACCTGGGTGACATAGACTCCGACGGGCAGATCGTATTGGCTGGACAAGCTCTCATCGATGTCCTGGGTGTACAGGCCGATCCTGGGCTTGCCCGGCAGTGAGCCGCTCCGGATGATCGTCTCGATGATCGGCTTGGCATGGTCGATCGGAATCGCGAAGCCAAGGCCCTCGATACCGGCGCCCGCATTTTTGGCGGTATTGATGCCGATCACTTCACCGAATGAATTGAACAGGGCGCCACCGGAATTGCCGGCATTGATGGCCGCATCGGTCTGCAGCAAATAGAGGGTCTGGCCATCGATGGTGACCGCCCGGTCGAGGGCGCTGATGATCCCTGCCGTGACAGTGCCGCTGAGCTCACCCAGCGGATTGCCAATGGCCACAGCCAGTTCCCCCACCTCGAGGTCCGCAGATTGTCCCAGGCGGACGGTGGGCAGGTCCTGGCCATCGATCTTGAGGACGGCGAGGTCATTGGCCGGATCTGAGCCAACCCAGTCGGCATCATAGGTATCCCCATTGTCGAGGACAATCGAGATGGACCTGGCATCGGCCACCACATGGTGGTTGGTGACGATATAGCCATCCTGGGTCAGGATGAAGCCAGAGCCGGCAGCCGGAACCAGGCCGGTATCGCCAAAGGGCGAGGAAACCAGGGTTTTCGTATTGATAGCGACTACGGCCGGCTTGCCCAGCCGGGCGATTTCCACGATCGACAGGGGGGCCTGGACGGCCGGCTGGCCATTGATCAGATCATCGATCGAAAAATCCTTGTCAGTCGCCCCGGGGCCGGCGGTCTGGCCGGGCAGCTGGGTTTCCGGCGGAGTCGAGGGAGCCGGTTCCGTGAGGGCGGGCAGCTGCGGCCGGGTTGGCAAGGCAAACCGGCCTTCGAGGACAGGGCCCTTGAGCACAGCGAAAACCACCATCCCGGTCAGGGCGGAGAACAAAATGGCGGCTATGAGAAAGACCGCAACCAGGATGAGGGTATGGCCAGTCCCGCGCCGGGGCGGCCTGGACCCTCCGGCAGGACTGTTGCCATAAGGACCATGCGGGTAGATGTAGTCCGGATTTTGACCAGGCTCAGAGTCCTGGGTCCAAGGATCGTATGGCATAGGGGCCTCTTTTCAGCTGACCGTCCCACGCTCGACATCAACACTGACGATCGAGCCGGTTTTCAGGATCTTGGTGGCATTTTCGCAGGCATAGACGACAGGGATGTCCAGAGCCAGGCCGACGGTTGCCGTATGACTGACCGGGTCGTCATCCTCGACAATCATCGCCACAGCCTTTTTCATCAGGTTGACCATGCTATTGTTGGTTTCGCGCGCAACCAGGACATAGTCCGAGCGCAGGTCGGCGATGCGGACATCCTCAGGGCTGTCGACAACGAGGACTTCGCCGCTGACAGATCCTTTGCCGATGCCTTTGCCTTCGACCAGCAGGCGGCCGATGGTCTGCACTTTGAGGGTATTGGTCGTCCCGCTCATGCCGATCGGGGTGCCGCCCGTGATCACGACGACATCACCATTGCTGACAAATCCCGATTCCAGGGCCTGGTTCATGCCCAGCTCGAACATGGCATCGGTGGCGAAGACCTCATTGACGAGGAAAGGATAGACCCCCCAGGACAAGGAGAGCTGGCGCAGGGATGCTGGCGAGACCGTGGTGGCAATGATCGGGCATTCCGGACGGAAACGCGAGATCAGGCGGGCGGTGCGGCCGCTATGGGTAACCGCCACGATCGCCCGGGCCTTGAGGTCCATGGCTGTCATGCAGGTGGCATGGCTGATCGCATTGGCCACGCTGGGGATCATCTGGTAGTCGTTCTTGATGAAATTGCCCCAGTAGTCGATGGTTTTCTCGGTCTGGAGTGCGATGCTGTCCATCATGTGCAGGCTTTCGACCGGGTATTTGCCGGCAGCCGTTTCACCGGACAGCATGATGGCACTGGTGCCGTCGAGGATGGCATTGGCCACGTCGGAAACCTCCGCCCGGGTCGGGCGCGGATTGCGCATCATCGAGTCGAGCATCTGGGTGGCCGTGATCGAAGGCTTGCCGACCTTGTAGCATTTCTCGATCAGGGCTTTCTGGATGGTGGGAACCTCCTGGATCGGGATCTCAACGCCAAGATCACCACGGGCGACCATGATGCCATCGGAAACCTTGAGGATTTCATCGAAATTGACCACCCCTTCGCGGTTCTCGATCTTGGCGATGATGTGCAGGTGCTCCCCGTTATGCTTTTCCAGGATCTTGCGGATTTCAAGCACGTCAGCGGCCTTGCGGACGAACGATGCCGCGATGAAGTCAAAACCCTGCTCAATGCCGAACTTGATGTCGGCGATGTCTTTGTCGGTCAGGGCGGGCAAGTGGGTCGAGACATTGGGCAGGTTGATGCTCTTATGGTTCGAGACGGGGCCGCCATTGAGGACGACGCAGTTGAGGCGGGTCTGGTCGATGTCGAGGACTTCCAGTTCGATCAGGCCGTCGTCAATCAGGATCCGGTCTCCGACTTTGAGATCCTTGTGGATGTCGGCATAGGAAACGGGGATGAAAGTTTCGCTGCCCAGCTCCTGGGAGGCCTCGACAATGACATGGGCACCTTCCTCGAGCTGGATGCGGTTATTCTCGAAATTGCCGGTGCGGATTTCCGGACCTTTGGTGTCCAGAAGCATGGCGATCGGCAAATTCAGCTGTTCACGCAGCTTTTTGATCCGCTGGATCCGGCCGAGGTGTTCCTCGTGCGTGCCGTGGGAAAAATTGAGGCGGGCGACATTCATGCCGCGTTGCATCAACTGGACCAGGACATCATCCTGGTCGACTGCCGGGCCCATGGTGCAGATGATTTTTGTTTTACGCATGATATTCTCCTATTCCATTTCGGGATTGAATTTCAACTGTTTGCGGATCACCCAGTCGAGAAGCCGCTGGAACCAGCGGATGGCAAGCAGGAAAAAGGTGGGGATCAACACACAGACAGCGATGGCAAGGGCTGCTCGCAGCAAGACCAGCAAGCTGCCGAGCACAATGCCGAAGATCATTGCTGAAGCATTGCTCAGGGCATGGAACCGGTCGGTCATGTCTGCGATCGATTCGTTGGCCTGGGCCAGCAGGCTGGCAGCCAGATGCTCTGTGTCCAGCCGGACCAGAGGCAAGGTCAGGGCAAACAGGGCCAGGATCGCCAGGGCCAGTTTGCAGATGATGAGCATCAGGATCAGGGCTCGGACGGGGCGGCTATGGCGGTAATAATGCCGGCAAAGCAGCGGGTTGACCAGGACCAGGGCACTAAACAAGAGCAAAGGGATCTGCCAGGGCCAGACCCAGCGTGCAGCCTGGTCAGGGTTGACCAGGAGAAATCCGAAGGCAAGTGCCACAGCCAGGCCGAGCAGCAGATGGAAGCCCGCATGATGGCGGGTTTCATACTCTGTATCGCTCCATTGCGGCCCGAGCAAATACCCCTCGAGAAAATCCATCCCGCACCACCTTTGCATGACCTTGAGCTTTGCAGCACTGGCTGTATTTTAGCATAATTCGACCCACATAAAAACAGCCCCGGCACCTCAGGCGGGTGCGGTGCTGAGCAGGGGCGGGTGTTTTGCAGGGCGGTTCAGCGCAGGGAAAAGGGCAGGCGACTGATGGTCTCGATGGTCTGGCTCAATTCGTACCAGCCTTCCGGCAGGCAGCCGCTGCCGGTGCCGTGGCGATAACCCGATGGCGTTTTCAGAGACAGGGACCAGGCAATCCGGTCATGGGAATCTTCGCCGATGCCGGCAGGCTCATGCTCAGGCTGGTCCTGCGCCATCAGAGGGCTGCCTGGACAGGACTCCAGAGCTTGTCCTGGCAAATCCATCCGGCTCAGGGAACACTGCAGGCGCTGGCGTAAGGTTTCAATCTGTTCGGGACGAAGTGAGCGCGTGAAATTATGCGTCCAGGTATTGCTCTCGCGCCAGGTCAGATACCCGCGGGCCAGGTCAATATGGACAGATAAACTGCCTTTGCGGTAGACAGCGAGCTCGCAATCCAGCGTCTCAATATCCCGGATAGACATGTGCACCTCGATCGACTTCAGCCAGTGTCGGTTGTTCACAGGAAATTTTCAATATTATAACACAATTTCCGTTGACGGATCAGAGGATCATCTGGCTGGGCTGTCCAAGATAGTGGATCATGATTTGTCTAATATGCCAGGCAGAGCTGTGCGAGGGATTCCTGTGCGGGCTCAGACCGATGAGTCCACCAGGGCCAGCAATAAGCGGACCAGGGTGACCAGGTCGGCCAGTGCCAGGTGCTCAGCCCCGGAATGGACTTGCTGCATGCCACAGGACAGGACCATGCCGGACAGACCGGCCTTGGCCAGGACATTGAGGTCACTGCCGCCGCCGGTGGTGATCAGGCGGGCGGTCTGGCCGATGCTCGTACAGGCGTCCTGGAAGCGGCGGGCCACCGGCTGGCCAGGGTCCACCCGGTAAGGGTGGTAGGACTGGTGGATGGCGGAAGTGACCGTGGCGCCTGCCTCTGCTGCAGCCTGAGTCATGCACCAGTCGAGGTGCCTGGTCTGTTCGGCCAGCCGAACGGGGTCCAGGGAACGGCATTCGGCCGTTACGGTGCAGGTGGCCGCGACAATATTGGTTTCACCCCCGCCCTCGATCCGGCCGATATTGGCGGTTGTTTCCGGATCCAGCCGGCCCAGCTGCATCCTGGCGATGCCCCGGGCGGCGACTTCGATCGCACTGATCCCGGTCTCCGGGGCGATGCCGGCATGAGCCGGGCGGCCGGTGACGGTCCATTTCAGGTGCACATGCCCCGGCGCGGCGACCACACCGATGCCGGGCGGCCCGCTGGTATCGAGGACATAGCCCTCCCGGGCCACCAGCCGGCTGGCGTCAAAGGCCTGGATCCCCTGCAGGTGGATCTCTTCCGCCACCGAAAACAAAAGCTCCAGCGGCCGGTGCGGCTTTTTCCTGGCGCGCAGCTCCTGAAGCAGGGCCAGGACTGCGGTCACGCCAGCCAGGTCATCGGCGCCGAGGATGGTGGTGCCATCACTGCGGAATACCTCATCGTGATCCAGACGGATCTGTTTATTATGGCAGGGCAAGACCGTATCGAGATGAGTCGAGAACAAAAGGGGGGCCTGTCTTTCTGCCCGCGCTGCCGCCGCGCCGGGCCAGGCCGGTTCCGGCAGATCCTGCAAAGCCCAGTTGGCCGGCACCTTGCACAGCAGATTGCCGGTTGTCCCCTGGATCCGGCTGGCTGCATCATCCTCCAGGACAGTCAGTCCCAGTCGATGCAGCTCGGCGATCACAGCATCGGCAACCGCTCTTTCATGCAAAGAGGGGGAGTCCAGCCGGGCCAGGCCGAGGAAGAGGGCAATCAGGCGTTGTTGATCAATCATGGCGTCCTCCTGGACAGTCATAGGAAATCGCTGGCCAGTCTCAGGCCGGGGAAATCGTGCTGGCGCAAAACTTCATAGGTGACCACGGCCACAGCATTCGCCAGGTTGAGCGAACGGCTGTCCGGTCGCATCGGAATGCGGATGCAGCGTTCCGGATGGGACAGCAGCAGGGATTCCGGCAATCCTTTGGTCTCCTTGCCGAAAACCAGGACGGTTTCGTCCGGATAGGCGGGTTGAGCATAGGTTCGCGGCGCCTTGGTGGTGGCATAGAACAGGTTTTTACCGGCAAAGGCCCGTTGCCAGCTGTCGAAATCCGGCCAGACCGTCAGATCGAGATCGAACCAGTAATCCAGGCCAGCCCGCTTGAGCTGGCGGTCGCTGATCGAAAAGCCAAGTGGCTCGACCAGATGCAGCCGGGACCCTGTCGCCACACAGGTCCGCGCGATATTGCCCGTATTCTGGGGGATTTCCGGTTCAATCAGGACGATGTCGATCATCGGGATGCTTGTTCTCCTTTTCCATCTGGTCGAGGGCCAGCTGCTCCAGCTTTTTCAGGCGATGGTTCATGCCGGATTTGCCCAGCGGCGGCCTGAGGATCTCACCGAGCTCTTTGAGGGACAAGTCCGGGTTTTCCAGACGGGCACGGCCTGCAGCGGCCAGATCCTCCGGCAAAGCCCCGAACAAGCCTGTCCGCTCCAGATAATGCAGCAATTCCAGCTGCCTGGCGGCGGTATTGGCGATCCGGGTGCTATTGGCACTGTCACAGTTGACCACCCGGTTCACCGAATTGCGCATTTCCTTTTCCACACGAAGCGATTCAAAGGCGAGCAGGGACTGGTGGGCACCGCAGTGGATCAGAAAATCAGCGATCTGCTGCCCTTCCTTGATATAGACCACTGCATGGCCATGGCGTCTGACCAGTCCGGACCGGATCTCGAGGTGGCCCAGGAACTGGCCCAGCCAATGGGCCACATCATCCCGGCGCAAGTCGAATTCGAGGTGGTAGGCCTTCAGGGGGTCGCGGATCGAGCCACAGGCCAGAAAGGCTGCGCGCAGGATGGCCTGAGTGCAGGCCTGGGCCTTCGCGGGGGCAATCTGGAAGGGCCCTGCCACCACATCGGTGTTCAGCTGGGCCAGCAGATCCTGCCGGATCTGCTGAACCAGGTCCCGCGGGGTCAGGATGATGCTCTGGGTTTCCTTGCCGGCCACCAGATCCGGTGCACAATGGTAGCGTTCGAGGACCAGGCGGGCGACCAGGCCGGCATAGCTGGGATTGGCTGTCGTCAGCGTGATCTCATCCTCGCTCTGGCGATGGGCGCAGGCCAGGGCCACGGCAAGCTCCGCCAGCTGGCAGGTACGGTCACTGCCACTTTGCTGGTTGAGCTCATCCTTGATCTGCTGGGAAAAGCTCATGGCGGTCCGGGCCCTGGTCCGGGATCGCCGGTCTGGCCGTTTCGTCATGGCTGGGCCAGGCCCAGGCCCAGGACAAGGCGGGCCAGCAGGGTATGGTCATGGCGGATGACGCCATTACTGACGATCGCCAGCGGCGCTTCAAAGACGCGGATGCCCAGCGACTCCAGGACATCTGTATCGGTGCGGACCGGCACTGCACTTTCCAGCTGGTACTTGGCAATCAGGCTTTCCTCGATCCAGGCATTATTGGTGATGCAATGGTCAATCAGGCCATGGCTGCTGGCCAGGCCGGCATGGTCAAGGATTGCCTTGACATGGTCACCGGCGGTATAGCCGAGTGTTTCTGCAGGCTGGGTCATGATATTGCCGACATAGATCTTGGCGGCCCGATTGCTCTGGATGGCCTTCACAATCTGGGGGAATAGCAGGTTGGGAATGATGCTGGTATACAGGCTGCCGGGGCCCAGGACGATCACCTCAGCGGCCTGGATGGCCTGGACGGCCTCCGGCAGGGGCTGTGCGTCCAGGGGCTGCATCGTGAGGCGCTCGATCCGGCTCTCCGGACTGGCCTTTCTGGCCCCGATCTGGGCCTCACCCGTGATCGACGTGCCATCTGCCAGGTGGGCCACCAGGTCAATGGTCTGCAGACTCACCGGCAAGACCTTGCCCTTGACCGCCAGCACCTTGGCCACATTGCGAATGGCATCGGTGAAATTGCCGCAGACCTCATTCATCGCTGCGATAAACAGGTTGCCAAAGCTCTGGCCCTGCAGTCGGCCATCCCTGAATCGGAAATTGAACAATTCGGAGAGCAAGGGTTCGGTGTCGGCCAGAGCCAGGATGCAGTTGCGGATATCCCCTGGCGGCAGCATGCCCAGGTCTTCGCGCAACATCCCGGATGATCCGCCATTGTCCGCCACAGTCACGATGGCAGTCAAATGGTGTGAGTACAGCTTGAGGCCGCGCAGCAGCATCGACAAGCCGGTGCCACCGCCCAGGACCACGACCCGGGGGCCGGTCTCGGGATCTTTGGCAAACTGGATCAGGCGTTCGTCAAAATCGAGCATGGTCAGGACCCCGGTATGTTGCGCTTGCTGAAATAGCGGGAATCCTTCTGCAAGTCGCGGTGGTCGACCACGATTGACACCTCGTGATTTTCGAGCCGTCTGGCCAGGGCTTCGGCCAGAGCCACCGAACGGTGCCGGCCACCGCTGCAGCCCACGGCAATCATCAGGCGGACCTTGCCCTCCCGGATATAGAGCGGAATCGTGAAATTGAACAGGTCTTCCTGTTTGCCGAGAAAAATTTCCGTTTCCGGGAAAGAGAACACATAATCGCGCACATCTGGATCCAGGCCGCTCTGCGGGCGCAGGCTCTCCTGGTAGAAGGGATTGGGCAGGAAGCGGACATCCAGAACACAGTCACTGTCCACCGGCACGCCGTATTTGAAGCCAAAGGACTGGACCAGGATCGTCATCCGTTTGTCCAGGCCAGGGCCGGAAAGCATGGCATAGATCATGTCACGCAGTTCAGCCGGGCCGAGGTTCGACGTTTCCACGATATCCGACACCCGGTCCTTCAGCGGTGCGAGGCGCTCGCGCTCCAGGGATATCGCCTGGGCCAGGCTGCGGCCATGGGCCAGAGGGTGGCTTCTGCGGCTGAGCTTATAGCGGTTGACCAGCACCTGGTCCGTGGCATCGAGGAACAGGATGCGCAAGGTATGGCCCTGCTCACGCAAAAGCTCCAGTACGGGCACCACCTCATTGAACAGGTTGGAGCTGCGGACATCGATGACAATCGCCAGTCGGCTGAATGAACGCTCCGTCAGGTTTTGCTTATGGGACCTCGGCTGGTAGGTCTGCTCATAGGTCCGGATCAGTTCGGGAATCAGTGAGGGCGGCAAATTATCGACACAGAAAAAACCCATGTCTTCCAGATAGTTGGCGGCCAGGCTTTTGCCGGCCCCGGACATACCGGTTAAAATCAGAATTTCCATGATAGCTCCTTGGCAACAGCCAGATGATGCAGACCTTGGCCATTCGTCGGGGTCTGCCTAGTCCCAGTCGCCGATGAACAGGACCTCCCGCTCGAGCAGCACCCCGGTTTCGCGCTGGACGGTTTCCTGGACCGCCGAGAACACGGCGGCCACATCGGAGGCGGTGGCCTGGCCCAGATTGACAATAAAGCCGGCATGCTTGGTCGAAACAGCGGCACCACCTACCGCAAAGCCCTTGAGGCCGCAGTCGGCGACCAGTTTTCCGGCAAAAAAGCCGGGCGGCCGTTTGAAGGCACTGCCGGCGCTCGGCAGCTCAAGCGGCTGCGAGGTCCGGCGCCGCAGGGCCAGCTCTGCCATCTCAGCCAGAATTTCCGCCGGATCCTGGGGCTGCAGGTAAACCGTCGTTTCCGTGACGATCCGGTCTGTCCCCTTGAAACAGCTGGTGCGGTAGCCGAAGGCGAGCGCTTCACCAACAGCGGTCTTTTCGTTCCAGTCGGTGTCCAGGTAGCGTGCCTCCTGGACCACATCGGCCATGCAATGCTCATAGGCTCCGGCATTCATCATGACGGCACCGCCAATCGTACCCGGAATGCCTGAGGCAAATGCGAGGCCGCCCAGGCCCTCGCGGGCGGCAAAGGCAGCCACACTGGAAAGCAGCGCTCCCGCCTCGGCCACCAGGCACTGGCCTTCCCGGCGGATGGCCGCCATCGGGGCCCCCAGGCTGAGAACCACGCCGCGGATCCCCCGGTCAGCCACGACGACATTGGAACCATTGCCAAGCACCGTGACCGGGAGACGATGACGCTTGGCCGCCTGGAGAATGGCCGCAAGTTCAGCCGTCGAAGCCGGTTCGATGAAAATATCCGCTGGTCCACCGACCCGGAAAGTCGTATGCCTGGCCATCGGCTCGGCCCGCCGGATCCTGTCATCGCCAGGCCCCATGAGGCTGGCCAGTTCAACGGCAAAGGCATCCAGCTCGACCGAATTGAAAACAGGATGGTCCTGCCGGGCTGCTAGAGTCATGTCTGGTCCGTCCTGCGATCAGGTTGACGGACCAAAGACACGGTCCGTCAAGGCCTTGGCGGCATTGTAGCCCATGGATTTCTGGCGGAAATTGATGGCGGCAACCTCCACGATGATGGCCAGGTTGCGGCCAGGCCGCACCGGGATGGTGATCGATGGCACATCAATCCCCAGGATCGAGGTGGTTTCTTCGTTGATGCCCAGTCTCTCATAGGTCTTCTTCTCGTCCCAGAGTTCCAGGTTGATGACAAAATTGATGTTTTCCTGCATTTTGACCGATGAAACCCCATAGAGCTCCTTGACGTCCAAAATGCCGATGCCGCGGATTTCGATCAGGTGGCGGATGATCTCCGGAGCGCGGCCAAGCAGGGTGGTATCCGAGACCCGGCGGACCTCGACCAGGTCGTCGGCAATCAGGCGGTGGCCTCGCTTGACGACCTCGAGGGCCGTTTCGCTTTTGCCGACGCCGCTTTCACCCAGGATCAGGATCCCTTCGCCGTACACTTCGATCAGGACACCATGCATCGACATCCGCGGCGCCAGCTCGACATTGAGGTATTTGACAATGGCAGAGGTGAAATCCGAAGTTGGCAGATTGGTGCGCAAGACCGGGGTCGAGTATTTTTTCGAGCATTCCAGCAATTCAGGATGGGCTTCATGGTTGCGGGTCAGGACCAGGCAGGGAATGCCCCGGGAGAACAGGGCATCGATTTTCTCGTAGCGGTCCTTGCCATCCATCCGGTCCAGGAAAGCCGTCTCCATATTGCCAAGGACCTGGATCCGGTCGGGGCCGAAATGGTCGAAATAACCGGCCAGCTGCAAGCCAGGACGGGTGACGTCAGCGACGGAAATGCGGATCTCCTCGAGATTGCCATACTCGGCGATCACCTCGAGTTCGAATTCCTTGACAATGCTCTGAAGCGATACAGGTGCCATAGATAACCTCCGGCTCAATAGCGACCGCGGCTTCAGTCAGATCAGCCGCCAGGCCGCCAGTCGTTTCAGGTAGATTATAAACAAAAAGGCTGCCTCTGGACAGAATCAAATCTGCTGCGAAGGCAACCTTCTGGTCTGGAGCGGGATACGAGATTCGGACTCGCGACTTTCACCTTGGCAAGGTGACACTCTACCACTGAGTTAATCCCGCAACTGCAAAAGTGATTATAGGTAAATCACTGGTGCTTGTCAATCCGTTTCGCCACCGAGACGCTTGATGGCAGCGACGATTTCCAGGCGGACCGCCCGGCTGGCCTCGGGATGGCTGTCCAGCCAGGATCTGAGCACGGCGATTCCACGCGGATCGCCAAAATCGCCCAGGCAAAGGGCCGCCACTTGCTTGTCCTCTGCCCGGCGGAATGCGGTGCGCATGGCATTGAAGCTGGCTGGATCGTGGCTGGCGCGACCGGCTTCGGAGAGGAAAATCATCAGGGCCTCGACCGGACCAGTGACGGCAAGCCCGGCCTCCAGGGCTGCCTGGAGACGCGCGGTCAGCCATTGGACGGACTGGGGCGCATGCTGGGCCAGGACCTGCTTGATGGCATGGGTGACCAGGTCATCCGGATCGGTGGTCGCCATGAAATGGTCGAGGAGCTGCTCCAGCGAAGCTGCACTGAGATATTGGCCGGCAGCCAGCAACAGGCGGCTGATGGCCAGGGAGCGGGGATCCTCGTAGTCCGCCTGCAGGCGGTTGAAATCCTCGCCCAGCAGGAACAAGGACAGCTCAGGCATGGTCTCGGGGGCGCTGACTAAAAGCTGCTGAATCGGCGCAGGCAGATCATCATCACAAAGGGCGGCGGCATGCCAGGCCAGCTCAACAATCTGGCCGGGCTGCGGCTGGTCTCCGAGCCAGGCGAGTGGCTGGCCCTTGAACAGGATGGCCTGGTCCTGATCATCGTAGACCAGGAGTTCCTGGTCGAACCAGGGCTGGCTGTCGATCTGGATCTGCTGGGCATCTGCCTCTTGATCAATCTGTTCCAAAGCCTGGTGGAACTGTTCGCCGTACCAGACATTGTATTGCAGCATGATCTCGGTCAATACAGGATCGAATGGCATGAACATGGCCTCCGCAAAGTTGAAAAAAAGCCTCCGGTTGCGCGGAGGCTTTGTGTTTCTGGAGGCACCACCCAGACTCGAACTGGGGAGTAAAGGTTTTGCAGACCTCTGCCTTACCACTTGGCTATGGTGCCAGATGCGATTGGCCGGTGCTGCCACCGGCCAATCCTAGAATGGAGCGGGATACGAGATTCGGACTCGCGACTTTCACCTTGGCAAGGTGACACTCTACCACTGAGTTAATCCCGCGACTTGGTGGGTACTACAGGACTTGAACCTGCGACCCCATGCGTGTGAAGCATGTGCTCTCCCAGCTGAGCTAAGCACCCATTTGGTGACCCGTAGGGGAATCGAACCCCTGTCTTCGCCGTGAAAGGGCGATGTCTTGACCGCTTGACCAACGGGCCATGTGGTAGCGGCGGTCGGATTCGAACCAACGACACTTCGGGTATGAACCGAATGCTCTGGCCAACTGAGCTACGCCGCCACGTCTGAGGCACTTGCGTGTTTCACACGCTAGATGATCATACCAGCGAAAATGGTCTTTGTCAAATGGTTTGCGGCGGATTTTGCCGATTTTTTTCTCTGATCTTTTTGGCGGCTGAGTCTTGGGCAGCCGGTTCCCGGCAAAGAAAGACCCGCCTTGGGCATTGGATGCCCAGACGGGTCTTTCAGGCAGACAAAACCTTGCGCAAGAAAGGGGTTCTTACTTGATTTCGACGACAGCGCCAGCTTCCTTGAGCTTGGCGGCAACAGCGTCGGCGTCTTCCTTGCTGACGTTTTCCTTGACGGCTTTCGGAGCGCCATCGACGAGGTCTTTGGCTTCCTTGAGGCCGAGGCCGGTCAGCTCGCGGACAGCCTTGATGACGTTGATCTTGGCAGCGCCAGCTTCCTTGAGGATGACGGTGAATTCGGTCTGCTCTTCAACGGCAGCAGCCGGGGCAGCACCACCGGCAGCCGGGGCAGCAACAGCCATTGCAGCGGCGGACACGCCGAATTCGGTTTCGAGGGCTTTGACGAGTTCAGCCAGTTCCATGACGGACAGGGCTTTGACTTCTTCGATGAATTTGGTGATTTTTTCACTAGCCATGGTAAATACCTCCATTTTAATTGATCCACTCAGGATCTTGGTGTTGGGTGGGCAGGATATGGATTATTCAGCTGCGACAACTGCGAGCTCAGCGACTGTGGCAACGCCAGCTTCTTCGCCTTTCTTGGCGATTTCGTTGAGCGCGACAGCCAGACCGGTGATCGGCGCCAGCAGGGTGAACACGACTTGGCCATAGAGCACGTCTTTGCTGGGAATGGCAGCCAGATTCTGCACATCGCTGGCAGAAATCGCTTTGCCTTCCAGGACGCCGCCAACGATCTTCATGACATCGAATTTGTCAGCAAAGGGTTTGACAGCCTTGGCGGGAGCCGTGATGTCGTCTTTGCTGAAAGCGATGGCGATCGGACCTTTGAGCATCTCTTCGACGCCGGTGACACCAGCGATCTCGAGCGCACGGCCAGACAGGGTGTTCTTGACGACTTGGTATGTGACGCCGGCCTTGCGCAATTCAGCGCGCATGGCAGTGTCCTGGGCAACGGTCAGACCGCGGTATTCAACGAATACCATCGCCTGAGCTTGCTTGAACTCTGCGGCAAGATCTGCGACAACCTGAGCCTTTTGTTCAAGAATTTTCTTACTGGGCATGGGAGTACCTCCTTTTTTCGAAATAAAAACCCCTCACGCCAGCAAGACAGTGAGGGGTTTGCAAGACAAATCCAATCGGCAGTTCGCATGGTCCAGCGACGGTTGATCGAGGCATGCGGGGCCTGGTTCAGTCTGCTACCTCGGCAGGATGGTCTTTTCAATCCACCAGTGCGATGGATTCCTGCTGTCTTGGGCGCATTGGACAAGTATAGGGGGGCCTGGTCAAATTGTCAACTTAAACCAGCTTGGTGGTATTGACTTTGATACCCGGGCCCATGGTCGAAGTGATGGTGACACTACGCAGGTAGTGGCCCTTCGCTGCGGCCGGTTTGGCCTTGATGACGGCATCCATCAGGGTCTTGAAGTTCTCGGCCAGCTTTTCCTGACCGAAGGAGACCTTGCCGATGGGGCAGTGGATGATGTTCGTCTTGTCGAGGCGGTATTCGATCTTACCGGCTTTGATTTCGGCGATCGCGCGGGCGATGTCCATGGTGACGGTGCCGGACTTCGGGTTAGGCATCAGGCCTTTCGGACCGAGCAGCTTACCGAGGCGGCCGACCACACCCATCATGTCCGGGGTGGCAACGACGACGTCATAATCGAACCAGTTTTCCGAGGTGATCTTGGCAACCAGCTCATCTGCACCGACAAAATCGGCGCCGGCGGCAGTCGCTTCATCGGCCTTCGGGCCCTTGGCGAAGACCAGGACGCGCTTGGTGCGGCCGGTGCCATGGGGCAGGACGACAGCGCCGCGGACCTGCTGGTCGGCATGGCGGGAGTCGACACCGAGACGGATATGCAATTCGACGGATTCGTCGAATTTGGCTTTGGCGGTCTGCTGGACCAAGGTGATGGCTTCAGCTGGCTCGTAGCTCATGGAGCGGTCGACCAGTGAAGCAGCGGCAGTATAACGTTTACCCTTCTTCATTTACAATCCTCTCCTTCGCCTTAGCCTTCGATGACCACGATGCCCATGCTGCGGGCAGTTCCGGCGACCATGCGGGCGCAGGATTCAAGGTCGGAAGCATTGGTGTCGACCAGTTTGATCTGGGCGATCTTCATGACTTCGGACTTGGTGATCTTGGCGACTTTGTCTTTGTTCGGCTTGCCCGAACCACTTTCGATGTTGCAGGCTTTCTTGAGCAATACAGGCACCGGTGGAGTCTTGGTAATGAAAGAGAAGGAACGGTCTGCATAGACCGTGATGATGACCGGAATGATCAGGCCGACATCCTTGGCAGTTCTTTCATTGAACTCTTTGACAAACCCGGCGATATTGACGCCGTGCTGACCCAGAGCTGGTCCAACCGGTGGCGCTGGCGTAGCTTTACCTGCGGGGATCTGTAATTTTACATACCCGGTAATTTTCTTGGCCATATACGTCCACCTCCCAAAATGTTTGCCGGGCAAGTCCCGGCTGCCTTATCTTCAGCGCCTGAAGGCGTGAGGAATCGTTTTCGTGCACCCTCGGGTGCGTGATGAGTCGGTCTGGGTCCTGCCGGTCAGATGCGCAAGATCTGGGTCAGCTCCAGCTCGACCGGGGTTTCGCGGCCGAACATGGAGACCAGCACGCGGACTTTCTTTTTCTCGAGATTGATCTCCTCGACGGTGCCGATGAAGCTTTCCAGAGGTCCATTGATGACCTTGACGGAATCGCCGACGCCGTAGTCGACCACGGGTTCCCAGGTCGATTCGAGGCCCATCAGCATGAGCTCCTCTTCGGTCAGGGGGGTCGGTTTCGAGCTTGAGGGGCCGACAAAGCCAGTCACGCCGCGCGTATTGCGCACGATGTACCAGATTTCGTCGGTGAGGATCATCTTGACCAGGACATAGCCAGGGTAGATCTTGCGCTGGGTGACCTTTTTCTTGCCATCCTTGATCTCAACCTGTTCTTCCATCGGCACGGAGACTTCCTGGATGAAGTCATGGATGCCGCGGTTCTCGACGATCTGCTCAAGGGTCGCCTTGACCTTGTTTTCGTAGCCCGAGTAAGTGTGGACAACGTACCATTTGGCCTCGTTGGGCGCACTATTCAAAGCATCTGCCATTCGCTTCTAGCTCCTTAGGACCGCAACGCCAAACCGGCGGTCAGTTTGCGGCGGTTGTTTCTGAAGCCGCAGCCGCAGCTGTGGTTTCGGCCACTTCGGCAACAGTCGTCTCGGCAGCCGAGGTTTCTGCTGCCACGGTGGTGGCGGTTGTCTGAGCGGGTGCTGCAGGCGTATAGAAGCCAACAGCGGTCAGGATGCCTCCGAGCAGAGAGTCAACGGCAAACAGAATTGCTCCGGCAATAACGATGATCGCCAGGACGGTTGCGGTGCTCTGGACCAGCTTTTTCCGGTCTGGCCACATGATCCGCTTGACTTCGGCCTTCATGCCGGCAAAAAAAGCGGCAAGCCCCTTGCCGACGCGGGTAAAATAGGCGGCGAAACGGTTGGACCCGCTCTTGCCTGTCTTTTTCTCGGCCTGTTTGGTTGTTTTGCTGTCTGCCATAATCAACACATCCTGTCCAGCGTGAAGCTGTTTATTTTGTTTCGCGATGAACCGTGTGCTTGCGGCAGAACCGGCAGTACTTTTTCATTTCGAGCCGGTCCGGGTCGTTCTTCTTGTTCTTCATCGAGTTGTAGTTGCGCTGCTTGCAATCGGTGCAAGCCAGGGTGATCTTATCGCGTGCGCCTGCCTTAGCCATGGTTCAATCCTCCGCCTTGTCTTTATCAGTCTTAAATCGGGTTTCTTTCCATAAAAAAAGATCCCTCTTGTGGATGAGCAAACAAGAATTTACCACAAAGGAGGGACCTTGTCAAACAAAATTCGCTCTCGAACTCAATAATTCTACAACAGTTCCACATCAAATGCCATACTCGCGGGCTGTGATGGCTTTCCAGGCGGCAGCTTCGTCTTCTGCCACCACCACAGCCACCCACTTGATGGACTTGCCGGCGCACAGCCGTTCGATCAGTTCCGCGTAGTTTTTCATGGCTGATCACGCGCCTACAGATTGCATGGTCCAGCAAGGCCTGGATAAAAGGCACTGGTTCTGCAATCATCCTGGCCTGTCAGATGCGGTTAAAATTCGCAGGCGCGGATATTTTCCGGGTCAATTTGCTGCAGTGCGGCCAGTTCGAACGCTTCCGGGGCTGGCATGTCCTGATAGTGATCGCCAATCGGGAAGGCCGTATTCTGCTGCACCTCTTCATAGGTGACACCGGGATACAGGGCAGCCAGCTCCAGGCGGCCACCACGGTTCTCAAATACACAGAGCGGCGTAAACACCTTTTCGACCTGGCCGGAGCTGGTGGCAAAGTCCACCTTTTCGACGAAGGTCCGCAAGTCATGCTTGGTCCGCCAGATCAGGGAGCGCCGGGCATTGGGCACGAGGACGGCACTGCCGGCTCCGCCAGGCAGCTTGACCTTGGGCTTGGCGAATGGACCGATGCAGGTATTGTTCAAGGTCGCCCGGGCATCCACCTGGGCACCACTGAGGAAAGCCGTATCCAGCTCCCCCCTGGCGGCCAGGTCAAAAATATCGGTCAGATCAAAGGTGCAGGATGTACCTTGATAGAGGTTGTCGCCATCGGTGGACATTTCAAAATGGTCGGGAACGACTCGATAGCCACCCGTGATGTTCACATACTGCAAATTTTTGCCGTAGGCCTTCTGGGCCAGCTGGATGGCCACCATCGGCAGAGGTGAGGCCAGGCCATGGAAGACGGTTTCGCCGTCCTGCAACGACCTTGCCATGGCAATGGCCATCAGATCGGGAGCTGCATAGGTCATGACACCACCTCCTGGAGTCCGAAAACGGCCAGGGCTTCTGCCGGGGTTTTGGCCGCCTTGAATGAACGCAGAACCTCGCGGTCCAAGCCATAATGGCCACTGCAGGTTCCCGGCGCCGCGCCGCCTGGCATGTGGACGACTGCATCCACCAATAGGCCCGGGATGTCACACTGGTGCGGATCGCTGGCAAAGAAGTCATCATCGACAATCTCTTCGGCGCTGAGGATCACTGTTTTGGCGGCCCGCGCGATCAGCAGGTCTTCATAATGGGGACCGCTGATCCGGGCATTGCCCTGACGGTCAGCCTGCTGGACATGAAGGAATGCCACATCCGGCTGGATTGCCCGGCAGGCATAGAGCTGTTCCCCCGTATAGGGGCAGGTCACCGGGCGGAAATCCACCGCCTCGACCAGGTCGCTGCCCTGAAGACCGCGCACCGGCAGGAAGGGCACCCCCTGGATCGCGGCCCGGAAGCTGGTGATGACGGTATAACAGGCATTTTCATTGGCGCGGGTGCGCCCGGATTCCACTGCGCGGCGGTAAAAGGCGCAGAGGCCAAATTCTGTTTCATAGCCGACATAACCGGCCGTCACCGTGTCCACCTGGCCACTGGCGCAAAGCAGGTCGACCTCGAGGGCGATCGCTGTTTTGACCAGGTGCAGATTCTTTTGTCCCTGGCGGACCAGTTCGAGCACGGCAGCCATGGGGCTGCGATGCAGGACATTGCCGCCAAAGGCAATGGTCTGGCCGTCCCGGACCCGGGACACAGCCTCCGGCAGCGTCACGATTTTTTCCATTTCTTTTCTCCTTCTGGTCCCAGGCACGAGAGGGTCCTGGTCCCTTGTGGTAGGCTCAGCGGACCAGACCGGCAACAATCTGGACCGGATCCCAGACATAGGTGAATGGCGGCGCATAACCAAGATCGGCAACTGCAAATTGTTCGACGGTCATTTGCGCATCAATGGCGGTCGCGCATGTGGCGATGCGCAGGGCTGCCCCCTCGCGGCCACAGATCTGGGCCCCCAGCATCACATGGCTGTCTGTCTCATAGAACAATTTGATCAGAAGCTTGCTGTTGTCTGGATAATACGGTGGTTTATTGGGGGCCTCCGCGATCACAAAGCTGCAATTGAGGCCAGCCTGGGCGGCTTCGGCCTCGTTCAGGCCGGTCCTGGCCAGTTCGAGGTCCAGAACCCGGCACATGGAGGTGCCCAGCACCCCAGCCAGCTTTTTATCCTGGCCCAGTAAAATTTCAGCCAGGATCTTGCCCTGTTTGTTGGCATTGGTTCCCAGTGGCAAATAGACCGGAAGGTGTGTCAATTTATTTTGGATGGTCGCGCAGTCGCCGGCGGCATAGATATCGGGGATGCTGGTCCGCATCTGTTCATCGACCACGATCGCGCCATTGCCGAGCCGCTCCAGTCCCAAATCCTGGAGAAAGGCGGTATTGGGCCGGGTACCGACACTGACGACGACCAGATCTGCCGGATAACGGCCTTGATCGGTTACCACTTGAGCCACTTGGCCTTGCCCCTCAAAAGCGACGACGCGTTCTTGCGTCAGAAGCTCGACCTGATGCGCAGCCAAGGTCTCGGCGATCCGGATCGAAAATTCCGGGTCCATGACCAGCATCGGCCGCTCCGCCATTTCGATGATCCGGACTTTTTTTTGCAGCAGGGCAAAGGATTCGGCCAGTTCGAGGCCGATATAGCCCGCACCCATGATGACAATATGTTCGACCGTGGCAGCCAGGGCTGCCTGACGGATGTTTTCTGCTTCTTCAATGGTTTTCAAGGTGAAAATCGAACCGAGGCCGATGCCGGGCAAGTCTGGCCGGACCGGCGTTGAGCCCGTGGCGATGATCAGCTTGTCATAGGTTTCGGCTATCAGGGCGCCCGTTTTCAGATCCTGGGCGTGAACAGTGCGGGTGCCGGGATCGATCCGGGTCACCTGGTGGAACAGGCGGACATCGATGCCGCTTCTGATAAAAGCCTCCGGCTTGCGGATCCGCAAACGGTCGGCTTCGGTGTTCAGGCCGGAAATATAATAAGGAAGGCCGCAGGCGCCATAAGAGGTCTCACCTGATTGTTCGAAGACCGTAATCCGGTCGTCCTGGGACAGGCCACGGCGCAATTTGGCAGCCGCACTCATCCCTGCGGCATTGCCGCCGATCACTACGATGTGCATGGTCAATCTCCATAAAATGAATACAAACCGGGGCGATCCGGAAGTGTGTCGCCCCGGTTTGCTTCAGAGGATTTAGAAAATCAGGCTGGCCGCAAAAATGAGAACCAAACTGACGATGGACTGGATGGCGCAGACCAGGGTATAGGTTTTCAGACCACCCAAGGTGCTCAGACCAGAAATCTTGCTGGTGATCCAGAAAGCACTGTCATTGACATGGGCACCGAACAGAGAACCAGAGAAAGCAGCCATCGCGAGGAAGATCGGCGCCACACCGAGGTCACCCATGGCGGCAATGATGCCGAGGGAGGTGATCATCGAAACGGTACCGGAACCCT
>CAZCMX010000017.1:29538-40598 GCA_964499985.1 uncultured Mageeibacillus sp. | reverse complement strand
ATGTCATCCTCAAGGAAGGCATCGGCGTCGAGCAGGGCCTGATGACCACCATCCATTCCTATACCGCCACCCAGAAGGTTGTTGACGGCCCGTCCAAGAAAGACTGGCGCGGCGGCCGTGCTGCGGCGATCAATATCATCCCCTCCACCACCGGTGCGGCCAAGGCCGTCGGCGAGGTCCTGCCCCAGGTCAAAGGCAAGATGACCGGCATGTCCTTCCGTATCCCGACCCCGACCGTCTCGGTCGTCGACCTGACCTTCACCGCTGCCCGCGACACCTCCATCGAAGAGATCGATGCCAAGCTCAAGGAAGCCTCCAAGACCTACATGAAGGACATCCTCGGCTATACCGATGAAGAACTCGTCTCCACCGACTTCATCCATGACAACCGTTCTTCGATCTATGACTCCCTGGCTACCCTGCAGAACAACCTCAAGGGCGAGAAGCGCTTCTTCAAGGTTGTCTCCTGGTACGATAACGAATGGGGCTATTCCAACCGCGTCGTCGACCTCGTCCGTTTCATGGCCGGCAAAGACGGCAGCCTGTAATCCTTTACACCTCCAGGCTCGACAGGGGATGCATCAAAATGATGCATCCCCTTTTTTTCGGTCTTGGAAAGGGCTAAGATGGAAGCAAGACCCAATGGCGGCCCCCGATCCAGCTGGTTGACGCAAAGTGCATGTCAGAAAGGACCTTGCCATGGTTTCTGATCAGGAATTGATTGCCCTGGCCCGCCAGGCCCGCAACCGTGCCTATGTCCCTTATTCCCGATTTCCCGTCGGTGCCGCGGTGGAAACCGCAGACGGCAGCATCTATACGGGCTGTAATATCGAAAACGCCTCCTATGGTGCGACCAATTGTGCCGAGCGCACGGCCATTTTCAAAGCCATCAGTGAAGGTGCCCGGCAGATCCGGCGCCTGGCCGTCGCCTGTACGAATGACGTGCCCTGCATGCCCTGCGGCATCTGCCGCCAGGTGATGGCGGAGTTCGCTGTCCCTGATTTCTATTGCCTGTGTGCGGCCGGCCCTGAGCCCGGGCCGGGCGAAACAGACCGCGTGCGGTCCCTGACGCTCGACGATCTGCTACCGAACCGGTTCTACCTCGATCCGGACCGGGCAAAATAATCGGCATGCAGCGCAAAGGTCCGGGAATTCCCGGGCCATAAGCCAATGGATGCATGATTCGCAGTGACAATTGGTACAAAGGAGGTGCCGGTTAGGGATATAATGGTATTAGAACACCGGTCGTTTTCCACAACACAATCTGTTATTGGAAAAACATGACTCAGAAGGGAGCGGTCAACATGAAGGTTAACGTCCATGGCAAAGGTATCAAAGTCGGTGACCAGCTGCAGCAGCGGATCGAGGAAAAACTTGGCAAATTCAACCGTTTTTTTGGGGATGATGCCATTGCAAATGTCAAGGTCCGGCCCGATGGGGATCTCAAAGTCATTGAGGTGACCCTGAAAATCCAGAAGCATTATTACCGTGCCGAGTGCGCGGCGGAAGATATTTTCACGGCTCTTGATGAGGCCGTCGAAGTGCTCGAAGGCCAGATCCGCAAACACAAGACCCGGATCGAGAAGAAAATCCATGATTATGCCTATATGAAGGAATACCTCCGCAACGAGGTGCCAATACCGGCTGAAACCGAAGATGAATTGCAGATCATTCGTCGCAAAACCTTCGACCTGGCGCCCATGGATGCTGAGGAAGCCGTTCTCCAGATGGAGATGCTGGGACATTCCTTTCTTTTGTATCTGGACATGGAGACGGAGAAGGTCTGTGCCGTGTACAAGCGCAAGGATGGCCACTATGGCCTGATCGAACCCAATTACTGATCCGCCACCCTTGGACTGGAAACATGTCCTTGCCAGGAGGGCCGGCCCAGGGGGCCGGCCCTTCTTTTGTGGTAAAATCGTAGGACACTCATTTTCGGAGGCATTGACACATGGACCTTTTCGACCAGCTTCTGGACAGCCAGGCGTCCAAGGCCGGACCATCCGCCACCCCATCCACCACCCCAACCTCCAGCCGAGGCCCCGGCCAACCGGCTGGCAGCCAGGCAGCAGCTGGCGGCGCCGGGGATTTTTCGCGCCTGCTGGCGGGCCTCAATCCCGAGCAGGCCAGGGCTGTCCAGCATGTCGATGGGCCGCTGCTGATACTCGCTGGTGCCGGCTCGGGCAAGACCCGGGTGATCACGCACCGGATCGCCTGGCTGGTTGAGGTCCACAAGGTTGCACCTTCGGCTATTTTGGCCATCACTTTTACCAATAAGGCTGCAGCGGAAATGAAAACCCGGGTTCTGGAACTGGTCGGTTCGGCCAGCGCCGCGATGTGGATCGGCACTTTCCACAGCATGCTGGCCCGTATTTTGCGGCGCTACGCCGACCGCCTGGGCTATGAGCGCAATTTCACGATCCTGGACAGCGATGATCAGCAAAAGGTGGTCAAGCAATGCCTGGCCGAGCTCAGACTCGATGAAAAGACCTTTGCCATCAGGGCGGTCCATGCTCAGATCAGCGCGGCCAAAAATGACCTGCAAACGCCAGCGGATTTCGCCCGCCTGGCAGGCAGTGAATATCGGGCGAGCAAGGTGGCTGAGGTCTACCGGCTCTACCAGGACAAGCTCTTGCGGGCCAATAGCATGGACTTCGATGATATTCTGCTCGAGTCCGTCCGCCTCCTGGAAAATAATCCCGATATTCTGGCTGAGTATCAGGCTCGTTTCCGCTATATCCTGGTGGATGAATACCAGGACACCAACCATGCCCAGTACAAGCTGGTCCAGATGCTGTCAGCCGGACATCGCAATCTCTGTGTGGTCGGTGATGATGACCAGTCGATTTACAGTTTCCGGGGCGCCAATATCCAGAACATCCTCGATTTTGAGAAGGATTTCAAGGGCTGCACCGTGATCAAGCTCGAGCAGAATTATCGCTCGACCGGCAATGTGCTCGGGGCGGCCAATGAAGTGATCCGCAACAATGCCGGCCGCAAGAGCAAAAAGCTGTGGACCGAGGCCCATGCCGGTGAGAAGATCACCTTTTTGCGCGCCGAAAGCCACAGTGATGAGAGCCGTTTCATCGCCAGTGAGATCAGCCGCCTGGCGACCGGCAAGTCCTGCCGATACGGGGACATCGCCATTCTCTACCGCCTTAATGCGCTGTCGCGCAACTTGGAAGGCGCCCTGCGGGATGAAGGC
Source organism: uncultured Mageeibacillus sp. (assembly GCA_964499985.1). Taxonomy (GTDB): domain Bacteria; phylum Bacillota; class Clostridia; order Saccharofermentanales; family UBA5734; genus UBA5734. The sequence goes on along the minus strand of CAZCMX010000017.1, from coordinate 37,393 downwards.
ATTCCCTACCGCATTTTTGGTGGCATGCGCTTTTTCGACCGCAAGGAGATCAAGGATGTCCTGGCTTATCTGCGCCTGATTGCCTTCCCGAAAGATGATCTGTCGCTGGGCCGGATCATCAATGTTCCCCGGCGCGGCATCGGGGACGCCACGATCGAAACGCTGGAGAGGCTGGCCGCAGCGCAACAGGTGTCTCAGCTGGAGATCTGCGCCCGGGCAGCGGACTTTCCGGAACTGTCCCGGACGGCCGGCCGCCTGATGCAATTTGCAGCTCTGGTCGAGCGGCTGCGCCAGGTCCTGCTTGCAGACCAGGTCAGCTTTCCTGAATACATCGAGCTGGTCGAGAATGAGTCTGGTCTGGTCCAGGAGGTGCTGGACCAGCAGGAAAAGAGCAAGGCTGATTCGGTGGACCGGATTGAAAACCTCAAGGAATTGCTATCCGATGCCGTCGAATTCGACCAGAACCGCAGGAACCAGCTGGAACAGCTGGCAGCGGCCGGTTCGCCGGGCGAAGGTGCCGCCGATGGACAGGCACAGGCCCTGGCGGCTGAGGTCGATGACCACCAGGTCCTGGCATTGACCTTGCCGGATATCCTCGATGCCTTCCTCGAACGGGCGGCCTTGTATTCCGAGATGGACCAGGACGCCGGTGAACAGGATTTTGTCCGCCTGATGACCATCCACAGCGCCAAGGGACTCGAATTCAAAGCCGTTTTCCTGGTCGGCGCTGAGGAGGGACTTTTTCCAGGCTATCGCTCGATGGCCAGTGAGTCCGATATCGAAGAGGAGCGTCGCCTGGCCTATGTGGCGATCACCCGGGCCCGGGAAAAGCTCTATATCACGACTGCCAGAAGCCGCCTGGTTTTCGGCCAGACCCAAAGTCTCATGGTCTCCCGTTTCATTCGCGAGATTCCCGATGATTATCTGGATGAGCGCGGCGGTTCCCGGCGCGGTGACCGGTCCGCCGAATTCGGCGATGCCGCCGGCTGGGGCAGGGGGGAGGGCGCTGGCCCAGGCCGCTCGGGATCCGGTCCTCTCGATACCAGCCCGGCTTTGGCGCGGCCGACGGGCCAGGCTCCCAAAATCGAGAACCCATTTGTCTCCGCTGGCCCGGCCCGGCGCAGTCCGGCCACCGCCGGCAGCAGGCCGGTGGCCACCGGCCAGACCGTTCCGCCTGGCCTGAAGGCTGCCGAGAGCACCGGGAAGAAGGGCATCGATCCCGCCTCGATCCATGCCGGGGACCGCATCCGGCACTCCAGCTTCGGCGAGGGCAAGGTCATCCGGGTCGATCCCGTGGCAGGCGATGCCATTTTGCTGATCGAATTCGGCAAGGTTGGCCAGAAGCGGATGCTGGCCCGTCAGGCCTCGCTCGAAAAGCTCTGAGCCGTCTGCTTTCGAGCCTGCGGCCCCCATGCGCGCCTGATCAGAGACCTGGAAATGGCACGTGTAAAACCCGGGTCAGGCCCGTGCGGTATGATATACTGATGCACAGGTTAACCCGTATCCCTGAGGAGGCATTTTGTGGCACATCTCGTCCTCTGCCGGATCGAACAGTATGACCAGGCCCTGATTGAATCCAGTCTGGCCTCGGCATTTGCCCTGCTGGATGTCCCCAGCCAGTTCAAGCCTGGGGAGAATATCCTCATCAAGCCCAACCTGCTCTCGGCTGTTGCCCCGGACCGGGCAGTCACTCCGCATCCGGCCGTTTTCGCAGCCCTGGCCAGCCAGTTGTCCACCTTGGACCTGGACCTCAGCTATGGCGATTCGCCGGCCATGAGCCAGCCTGGCCAGGCCGCAAAAATCGCGGGGCTGGCTGAGGTCGCCAGCCAGCTGGGCATCCGCCCGGCTGATTTCTCCACTGCGACACCGGTCAGGTTCAGCCAGGGCGTCCATCTTAAAGAGGCTCCGATTGCCAAGGGCGTCCTCGAAGCCGATGGCCTGGTCAATTTATGCAAGCTCAAGACTCATGCCCTGACCGGAATGACTGGCGCCCTGAAAAATCTCTATGGCGTCATTACCGGCACCAAAAAGGCCCAGCTGCATGTCCAGTTTCCGGATGTCACCTCGTTTTCGTCCATGCTCGCCGATTTGAACCGCCAGTTCCCCCCGCGCCTGTGCGTCATGGACGCCATCGTGGCCATGGAGGGCAATGGCCCGATGAATGGCAGGCCCCGGGCCTGTGGCTGGCTGATCATCGGCTTTGACCCCGTAGCCGTCGATACGGCAGGGGCAGTGATCATGGGCTTTGAACCGGCCAGCCTGTCGGTCCTCCAGGCCGCAGCCAAAGCCGGCTTGGGCCTGGCTGATCCCAGCCAGATCCAGGTCATGCTCCTCGATGCCCGGACCAGCCAGACCGAAGCCGGGCCAAGTCTATTGGACCTGGCACCTCGCCTGCTGATCCCGGATTTTGTCCGGCCGCAGGTCGCCCGCTCGGCCATGACCCTGGCCACCCGACTGGCCGGACCCCTGATCAAGCGCCATATCCTGCAGCGTCCGGTCATCGATGCCTCGCTCTGCACCCGCTGTGGCCAATGTGTCAAGGCCTGTCCGGTTGAGCCCAAGGCTCTGGCCCAGAAATCGCCGGCTGCCGTGCCCGCCTATCGTTATGACCGCTGCATCCGTTGCTATTGCTGCCAGGAGATCTGTCCAGCCGGAGCCATCGCGGTTGAACCGGCCTGGCCAGGCCGGCTGTTTGCCAGAAGGTGACCAGATCTATGCTTGTGCGTGAAATCAAAGAACTCCAGGAACAGTCCCTGAGTCCCTTTGCCAGCCGCAGCCAGTCCTCCCGCGGCCGCCAGCAGCCAGAAGACGAATGTTCCGTGCGGACCATTTTCGAACGGGATACCGGGCGGATCATTTTTTCCATGGAGTTCCGGCGCCTGCGCCATAAGACCCAGGTTTTTTTCAATCCCCAGAATGACCATATCTGCACCCGCATGGAGCATGTGATCTATGTCCATTACATTGCCAATACGATTGGCCGGGCCTTAGGCCTCAACCTCGACCTGATCCAGGCCATGGCCCTGGGCCATGATCTCGGCCATGCGCCCTTTGGCCACAGCGGCGAACGCATGCTGGACCGCTGCCTGAAAAAATACGCGCCCGAACGGTTCTTCAAGCATGAGCTGCACAGCTTGCGGGTGGTGGACCTGCTCTCTGAGCATAAGCAACAGCATGGCCTGAACCTCAGCTTCGAGGTCCGGGATGGGATTGCCAGCCATTGCGGGGAGACCTACAGTGAATACGAATTGACGCCCAACCGGGCCAAGCTGTCCGCTGATCTGGCCTTTGACGCCATGCTGCACGGCATGCCGGCCACGCTCGAGGGCTGTGTCGTGCGGATTGCCGACAAAATTGCCTATATCGGCCGCGATGTCGAGGATGCTGCCCGGGCCGGGATCATGGAGTTCGAGGATATCCCGGCAGCCATCCGCAATACCCTGGGTGCCACCAATGGCCAGATCATCAATACCCTGGTCACCGACATCATCGAGCATAGTGCCGGCCAGGATGCGATCATCCTCAGCCCGGAGCGTGGCCAGTCGATGGAGGAGCTGCTGCGGGAGAATGTGGCCCGGATCTACCGCTCGGAAAAGATCAATCGCTACGAAACCATGGTCAAGAATGTCACGGAAGGTCTTTTCGATGCCTTGATGAGTGCTGGTGCAGATGCAGAGAAGCTGGCCGCCTCCGGCCATCGCACCTTCCGGGCCTTTGCGGCCTTTCTGGCGGCCCATCCGGCCCCTGCCGATCCATTGGTCCAGAAGGTGCTGGATTATATCGCAGGCATGACCGATGGCTTTGCGACCAAATCCTTCGAAGACATCTACTGGTTCTAGGAGATCTTATGGGCAAACAGTTCTATGCCATGCTGCACCGGATGCGCTATATCAATCGCTGGGGACTGATGCGCAATACCCAGTCCGAAAACATCACCGAGCATTCGCTGGAGGTCGCGATCATCGCGCATGCCCTGGCCGAGATCCGGCAGCGCCATTATGCATCGGGCCGTATCCCGGTCGATCCTGCCCGGGTGGCCCTGCTGGCGATTTTCCATGATGCATCGGAGATCCTGACCGGGGACCTGCCGACCCCGGTCAAATACTACAATCCAGCGATCCAGGAGGCCTACAAGAAGGTCGAAGCGACGGCTGCGGCGCAATTGCTCCAGCTCGTCCCGACTGATCTTCAGGCGGCCTACCGCGATCTGCTCCTGCCGGATCGTTCGGACCCAGTGACTGATGAGGCCATGCGCCTGGTCAAGGCCGCCGACCGGATCAGCGCCCTGGTCAAATGCATCGATGAGGAAAAAGCAGGCAACCGTGAATTCCGCCGGGCCCGGGAGACCGTCGAAGCCAGCATTGCGGCGATCGACCTGCCGGAAGTCCGCCATTTCATGGCAGAACTCATGCCAGCCTTCTGGCAGTCTCTGGATGAACTCCAGGACAGTGCCCTGTCCTGATATGCTATACTGGTTGCGATCTTTCTTTAATCTGGGAAATGAGTCTGGTGCTGTATGACCAATGAATCCCGCCGGCGCTCTTCGGCTGCGCATGTGTTCAAGATCGTCTATATCCTGGGGGTGGTCGCCTGTGTCAATCTGGCCATCATCATCGGGTTCTATGTCATCTATGATCCATCGGTCCCGATGTTCTATGTCAGCTTCCGGGACTATACCCGCACGGTTCCCCTGCTGACCCTGGGGGTCGTCTTGTTCATCGATCTTCTGGGCATGACCCATTTCTTCCGCAAGACGAAAACCGACCTGTTTCGCACCGCCACCCAGTTTTCCCTGCTGGTGATCCTCACGGCCTCGACAATCGCCTATTTTTTCCAGTACAATGCGTTTCCCCGTTATGTCCTGGCCTTCAGCGCCATTCCAATGACCGCGCTGGTCGCCGGCTGGTCGATCCTGTCCCTGGTGATCAGCCGCCTGATCTATTCCCGCGGCCAGCTGCTGATCGTGGCCCGCACGGCGGCGGATGCGGACCGGTTATTTGTCAAGGCTGCCAGCGAATTGCGCCGCCTCAATCTGGTCTATCTCGGCTATGCCCTGGTCGGCGACAAGGACAATTTGTACCGCCAGATCGATGACAGCTCGGAGGTCCTGGTTTCACCGGATCTCGATGAGTCCGACAAGGAAGACATCTACCTGTATTGTGTTGACCATGACCGGACCTTGTATATCGTGCCGGCTTTTTCCGAACTGGTTTTGTCCAAGTTCCGGGTGATCCAGTTTTCCGATATGCCAACCTTTCTGGTCGACAATCTGGGCCTTAAATTCCAGCAGCGGGTGTTCAAGCGGATCTTTGACATTGTTTTCTCCTTGCTCGTCCTGATTCTGACCGCTCCCCTGATGCTGGTGATTGCCAGCCTGATCCGCCTCGATTCCAAGGGACCGGCGTTTTATTCCCAAGAGCGGATCACCTTGTCCGGCCGGGTCCACAAGATCTATAAATTCCGGACCATGATCGAAAATGCCGAAGAGAAGTTCGGCTCCTTCCAGTCCAGTGCCGATGATCCGCGGGTGACCCGGCTGGGCCGCATCCTGCGCCAGTCCCGCCTCGACGAGCTGCCCCAGTTTTTCAATATCCTGATCGGGGAAATGTCGGTGGTCGGTCCCCGCTCCGACCGCCCGATCACGATCGGAGCCTTTGAGGACCAGATCCGCGGCTATAACCAGCGCCTCAAGGTCAAATCCGGCTTGACTGGCCTGGCTCAGATTTCCGGCCACTATGACACTGCGCCGGAAGACAAGCTGCGCTATGACCTGATGTATATCAAGAATTATTCCCTGCTGATGGACTTGGCGATCATCATGAAAACGATCCAGGTCGTGTTCCGCGGGCTGACCAGCGGCGGCGGCATTTTCAAAAACCACGGCGTGCCAACCCATAATTTTCCGGCCGGAAACGTTCCTCCGGCCAATCCGCCAGACGACAATTCGTCAAACATTTAACGTTCCTGCACCCGGACTGAAAGAATCCTGTAATAATCGGCCAAACTGCTCATGGTAAAATCCAAGTGGGTCTACATGCCCCAGAGATTATGGCAAAGCAGGTGCTAGAATGGTTTCCAGGATTCGCCCTATGGTCCGACAATGGAAAATTGCCTCCCGGGTGACCGTCCTTGCGCTCGCCCTGGCGCTGGTGATCGGCCAGCTCGGACCTTTCCGCGGCCGAGACCTGGACGTGCAGGCCTTATCCTTCGTCCGGCAGTGGATGACTGTCAGCGGCATCGATGTCCGAGTCCGCAGCGGTCCCTCAACCTCCAGTGGCATCCTGGATTACTTGAATACCGGCCACCGGGTCTATGTCTGGACAACCGAACAAAGCGGTGGCTATGACTGGTACCTCGTCACCTATATCAGTGGCAATTACCCGCAGACCGGCTATATCGCCACCCAGTATGTCAAACCGTTGACGACCAGCACTTCGACCGCCTTTGAAGCCGCCCTGACTGCTCAGGGATTCCCGGAAAGCTATAAACCAGCTCTGCGCAAATTGCACGAGCTATACCCCAACTGGGTTTTCAAGGCCACCCGGCCAGGGATTTCCTGGACGACGGCCCTCGATAATGAGCTGGCCAACTGGCGCAGTGTCATCCCGATGGGCTTCAATGCCTCTTACCGGTCGACCAATCCAGTCACCTACCAGGAAAAATCCAATTCCTGGATCAATTGGGATGGCAAGACCCTGGGCTCATCCGGCTGGGTCATGGCCAACCGCTCCACCCTGGCCTTCTACCTCGATCCTCGCAATATGCTCGATCCCTCGCGCGTCTTCATGTTCGAGTCACTTTCCTATGATAACGAGATCCATACCGCGTCAGGTGTCGATGCGGTCCTGGGCACCAGCTTCATGGGTGGCGGGGCCAAGTTCGACTATAATGGCGGCACCATATCCTATGCCGACGCTTTCGTCGATGCCGCCAAAGCATCCGGAGTCAGCCCCTATCATCTGGCAGCCCGGGCTCGCCAGGAGGTCGGAAACTATTCTGGATCTGTGACCGGAACCTACAATCCAGACACCTACCCCTATGTCTATAATTACTACAATATTGGAGCCTCCGATTCCGGCGATCCGGTGATGAACGGCCTGCAATGGGCCCTGCTGGGTCCTGACCGCAATTCGACCTATACGTCGACCGATGAGAAGTACCTGATCCCCTGGCAAGACCAGCTGGATGCCGCAGGCAAGGTGGTCAAGTCGCTGGGCCGTTACCGTTCCATCGTCGGCGGCGCCAAGTTTATCGGCAATAACTATATCAATGTCGGCCAGAACACCCTCTATCTGCAAAAATTCGATGTGTTTAACGATCCGGAATATGGACGCTACTGGCACCAGTACATGACCTTTATCGGGGCCCCCTATGGCGAATCGGCCTATGTTGCGAACAGCTACATCAAAATGGGTGTCATTGGCAACCAGTTCGTCTTCTCGATTCCCGTCTATGACAATATGCCGGACGAGCCTGCTCCGCTGCCGGTCGGCAATGGCAATGTCAATAACTATCTGAGTGGCATCACGGTGGCTGGCCAGGCGGTCAGCCCAGCCTTTGACCGTGCCAAAACGACGGGCTATACCGTGAAATTGCCGGCGACGGCAACTGTGCCGGATATCCAGGTGAAAACAGAGTCCCCCTATGCGGCTGTTTCGATTTCCGGTAATCCCGTGCTGCAGGACGGTGACAATGTCTATACCATCATGGTCCAGGCCAGTTATGGCAATGATCCACGCACCTATACCGTGACAATCAACCGCGCCCCTGCGCCGACTCCCACCCCGACTCCGACTCCGACTCCAACGCCGACCCCCACGCCCACGCCGACTCCGACCCCAACCCCCACGCCCAC
>CAZCMX010000017.1:17421-29438 GCA_964499985.1 uncultured Mageeibacillus sp. | reverse complement strand
ACCACGACCACGACGGCAGCGCCAACCACGACCACGACCGCACGGCCTGTACCGACCACCACCTATCTTCCGGCGGTGATGCCGGAACTGACAACGCCGGTGTCGACGACCTTGCCGACTGATCCGGTGGCAACGACCCCCAGCTCAACGACAATCGCCAGCGCCGGAGGCGGTGGTGGCGGTGGTGGCGGCGGAGGCGGTGGCGATTCTGACTTGCCAACCGGAACCATCCAAAGCTCGGTCTATTCAATCTCCGGCAATACGATTACCGGCCTGAATCCGGCCAAGAAGCTCAATACCGTCTCGACCTTGTCCAGCAAGATTGCAGTGCCGTCAGGCGCTTCGCTGGCAGTTGTCAGCCCGTCCGGCAAGCCGGTCAGCAGCTCAGCCCTGGTCGGCACCGGCTATAAGGTCAATATCGTCTCTGGCAGTCAGACCCTGGCCAGTTATACGGCGATCGTCTATGGCGATGTCAATGGAGATGGTTCGATCAATATCACCGATGTGGCCGCCTTGTTCAAGTATGTCCGCAACAAGCAGACGCTGGGTGCGCCCAGCCAGATTGCCGCCGACACGGACCGCAATACCAAGGTCAATATCACGGACGTCGCCACTGCCTTCTCACATGTCCGCAACAAATTGACCATCAACAACAATTAGACGGAGGACCGATGCAAGTCCTAACTCAAAAACCCCGTTTCCTGCCTTTGGCCTTGGCCCTGCTTTTGACCCTGGCCACCAGCTTGCTCCTGCTTCCGGTCCAGCCAGTCGCGGCAGAGGGCCTGATTGGCCAGATTACAGCCAGTGCCGAATCGGTCGAAATGGGCAAGACGGTGACCCTCACCTTCCTGTCGGTGCCGGCCGTGACGGTCTCGGCTTACCAGGTCACCATCAGCTTTGACACCAGCAAATTCGATTTTGTCTCCGGTTCCGACCTGACCGGGCTCAATGGCGCCAGTTCGGTCGACAACAATGGCTCCAGCGTCTCGGTCTATGCCTATGGGGATTCCGGGATTGCCAATATCAGCAAGCTATGCAAGCTGACCTTCCGGGCCAAAGCCGAAGGCACGGGAACCTTCACCACCTCCGATATCGTCATCAATTCCGAAAGTCCGGTCAGTACGTCCGTGTCTGTGACCGCCATTGCGACGGGGGCCACGACAACAACAACAGCGACGACCTCGGCAGCTGAGCCCAATGCCACCACCACGGCTGCCACCCGCTCTTCACTGGAATTTTCCGATGGGACATACCAGGTCCTGCCCATCCCCAAATCCCTGGAAACACCGGCAGGCTTCTATCGCACGGCCATCGCGATCAGCGGGGTCCAGATGGAGGCCTTCAAATCCCAGAAGGGTGATCTTGTCCTGATCTATCTGGACAGTGAAGCGACCGGGACCAACCTTTACTTTTATGATTCCAATTTCAATTCGGTTTATCTGTATAGCCCCTTCATCATCCCCGGCCATGAGTTTGTCCTGATCCGGCCGGATGCCACCGCCATCGTTCCGGCGGGTTTTGCCGCGACGAGTGTCACGATCGACGGCCAGCTGATCAATTGCTGGAAAAAGGCCGAGCTCAGTGGCCCGGAGGACCCCTATACCGACACCTATCTGCTGTACCTGATGGACAGCAATGGGCAGAAGGGCTTTTTCCTTTACAAGCCGGACCAGCAGATGATTTTCCCGTATCTGCTGATCGAGCCGCAAAATGGCACCGCGACCAGTGAAACAACGAGCCCGGCTGCGGAGCCGGTAGCCAGCCAGTCACAGGGCGCACCCAGCCAAGTGGCCGGCACTTCCTCCGGTTTCAACCTCTGGCTGATCGTCTCGATCGTCCTGGGCCTGCTCAGTCTGATGCTGATTGTCTTTTTGACCTGGACCTACTTCAATTATGTCCGGCCGGCAGAACGGGCCATTGCCTCTGGCCGGGCCGCTCCGCCACGCCCGCCCAAGATCCGCCGGGTGGACTAGGTGCTCAAACGGCTATTCAAGCTCTTCTGGCAGCGCGAAGTCATCACTTACCTGATCGCCGGGGTTCTGGCGACTCTGGTCAATCTGGTGGTTTTCATGCTGCTCAGCCAGGTTTTCGGACCGGAGCGCTGGTATTTGACCAATGCCCCGGCGATCACGGCCTCTTTATTGTTCGCATTTTTCACGAACCGCTGGTTTGTCTTCCGGTCCAAAGGCCCCCTGGGGCTGGAATTCCGTCGTTTTGTCGGTGCGCGCATCCTGGTTTCACTGCTGTTCGAATATGGAGCCATGTATTTGCTCTATGATCTGCTGCAGATCCAGGTGGAAATCCCGGTCGGCCGCCTGTCGCTGTCCCTGAGCAAAGTCCTCACCCAGTTTCTGGTGGTCGTCGGCAATTATGTGCTGAGCAAATGGTTCATTTTCCGGCACCGCGCCAAGTCCAGGGCAGAGGTGTCGCAAAACAGTTCCAGGGATCTTTGAGCATGGACTATGCACAATCCCGCCAGTACATTCAATCGGCTTTGACCTTCGGCATCCGGCTGGGTCTCGAGCGCATGCAGCGGCTGCTCGAGCTGCTGGCGCATCCGGAAGCGGATCTCAAAGTCATCCATATTGCCGGAACCAATGGCAAGGGCTCGACCTCCAGCTACTGCGCATCGATCCTGGCGGCAGCAGGCCATAAGGTCGGCCTCTATACATCGCCCTATATTGAGCGGTTCACCGAACGGATCCGCATCATTGATGGCCGGTCCGGGCTCGAGCTTCTAGCCAAAGAAGAGACACATGGCGAAATTGGTCCGGTCGATTTTGCGGCGATCATGACCCGGATCCGGGTGGCGGCAGAGACCATGCTCGCGGAAGGCGCGGAACATCCCACCGAATTCGAGCTGATCACCGCAGCCGCCTTCATCCATTTCCAGCAGCAGCAATGCGACTGGGTGGTTCTGGAAACCGGCCTGGGCGGCCGGCTCGACTCCACCAATGTGATGGCCAGGCCACAGCGCATCATCCTGACCGCGATCGGCTTTGACCATATGGACCGCCTGGGGGATACCCTGCCTGCCATTGCCGCCGAAAAGGCCGGCATCATCAAGTCGGGCTGCCCGGTTTTTCTTTATGATCCAGTCATGGCCAATCCCGGACAGATCGACCAGGCGCTGGCTGCCCGCCAGGTCATCGAGACCCGCTGCCGGGAGCTGGCAGTGCCACTGTCCATTCTCGGCCCGGGCCAGATCCACCAGACCGGCTATGCCTTGACCGGACAAACCTTTGTCTTCCGGGGCCAGCCCTACCAGACCCGTCTGCTCGGCCTGTTCCAGCCCTTGAATGCCGCCCTGGCGATCATGGCTCTCGATGGCCTCGTCCCACCCGAAGCCCTGGCCACCGGTATCCGGGAAGCCCGCTGGCCGGCTCGCCTGGAGGTCTTCCCGGGCCAGCCGCTGGTGCTGGTCGACGGCGCCCACAATCCTCAAGGCTGTGCCGCACTCGGTGATGCCCTGGACCGCCTGCTGCCGGACCAGCCGATTGTCTTTGTGGTGGGCCTTTTGGCTGACAAGGATTATCCCGCCATGCTGGAGGCCCTCTGGCTGGACCGCCGGTTCAATGGGCAGGCGGTATACTGTGTCACGCCCGACAATCCCAGGGCCTTGCCTGCCGATCGACTGGCCCAGATGATCATAGAATTGAAAACCCGGCACGATTGCGGTTATAATATCCCGGATACGATCCAGCCTTTTTCAGACCCATTCCAGGGATTGTCTGCTGCGATAGACCTGGCTGCCCAAAATCAGGCAGCTGTCTGTGCGTTTGGCTCCCTGTACCTGGTCGGACATTTCCGTGGCTGGATCCGGCAACATCTGAGTTTTGACCGGGAGGATCCGCTGCATTGAGTTGGCAGGACCATTTGAAAAAACTTCCCTCCCTAAACCTTGAGGAGGCAGAAATCTTTGCCCCGCCGCGTGAAATGGAGGCTGCCATTGCCAGCTACAATCGTGCGCTGGCCAATTTGCGCGCCGATAGTGCGGATATCGCTCAGATTGCCCTGCGCAAGCTGGTCATCCAATACCCACTGTTCGGGCCTGCAGGCTTGCTCTATGCGACCTGTCTCTATGGCCAGAAACGGCTGGATGCAGCGGCTGAGCTGATTCATCGTTCGCGTCTGGCCGGCCTGAGATCGATTGATCTGCCGCTGGCCGATGCTCTGATGACCGCCATCCAGAGCGAACAGGAGCCACAGCCCCCCGCGCAGCCCCATTTGCTGGCCCGTCCGGTCAGTGGCTCACCGATCCTTGAAAAAACCCGCAAAACAGGCAAGGCCAAAATGGCCAGCCGCAAAGAAGTCCTCGAGGTTGTCCGCAATGGCGACCGGATCACGCAGGAGGAAACCTTTGTTGCTGACGAAGCCACCCTGGGCCAGCAAATGCGACGGTTCGTCCTGGTGGCCGGTGTGACCCTGGGTGTCGCCCTGGTTGCCCTGGCCGGCTTTCTGGTCTGGCGGGCCTTGGCCAGTCGCGGCATGCCGGCAGTGCCGGACAATGGTGAACGGTTGTCCTATCTGCTGGACCGGCTGGCCATTCTTTCGCAATCCGATCCCCAGGTCGCCGAGCTTCTCGATGATTATGCCACTTATGTGACACCGCAGACCGCCGAATCATCACCCCTGGCATCGACGCCCGCATCTGCTCCGGAAACAACTCCCTCGACAGCTCCGGAGGCGACAACGACGCCCACGGGCACTGAAACCCAGCCCGTGCAGACCACAGGGGCCACCAGCCCGACGGATTTGCTGACCCAGGTTTACAGTGAATACCAGGCTGCCCTGATCCTGGGCAAAACCGATCCGGTTGCTGCGGCAGAAAGTCTGCTGAAAATGAGCCAGGCCAGTGCCAGCCTGGATCCAGCCCTGCAGTCACCGGCCGTGCCCCTGACGGTTGACGCCTTGCACGACAATATCCTGCGTGCTCTGGACCAGTATCGCGACCAGGCGGCAGAGAGTCTGCGGGCTGAGGGCAATCGCTTGTATGAAAGCAAGGACTACCAGGCCTCGCTCGATTTTTATCTGCGCGCCTATGCCCTCAAGCCCTTGTACTACGGTGGCGGTGTCGCCTATTATTGTGGCCGCAATTACCAGGCCCTGGGCCAAAATGACCAGGCCCGGCCCTACTATGAGCTTGTTATTGCCAATTTTCCCGGCCGCGAAATCGCCAGCTATGCGAAAATCCGCCTGTCCGAAATGGGCTTTGCCACTGCGACGGCCACAACAACCGAAGCAGCAGTCACCCCGACCAGCCAGCCCCCGGCAACTTGAAACCACATCAGTTGCTGCCTGAACCAGAGGAGGAAACCAATGAATTACATCAGTACGCGTGGTGGAGACATCCGCTATCCGTCCGCCATGGCGATCAAGCTCGGTATTGCTCCGGATGGTGGCCTGTTCATTCCCGAGAGCATCCCGGCCGTCTCACCGGACCAGATTGCTGAACTGGCCAGACTGACCTATGTCGAGCGTGCCGTAGAGATCCTGGCCCTGTTTTTGACCGACTATAGCCGCGACGAATTGCGTGAATATGCCAGCGCCGCCTATGCCGAGGAAAAGTTCGGCCCCGATCCGGCCCCTCTGGCCCAGCTCAACAAATACAATAACAAGGAGTTCATGCTCGAGCTCTGGCATGGCCCGACCGCCGCCTTCAAGGACATGGCTCTGCAGCTGCTGCCGCATTTGATGACGGCTGCGATCCGGAAAACCGGCGAGACCTCCCAGGTCTGCATTCTCACCGCCACCTCCGGCGATACGGGCAAAGCCGCCCTGGAAGGCTTTGCCAATGTGGAAGGCACCCAAGTCATCGTCTTCTATCCGGCCAAAGGCGTCAGTGAAATCCAGCGGCTGCAGATGGTCACCACAGAGGGCGCCAATTGCCATGTCCTGGCTGTCGATGGCAGCTTCGACGATGCCCAGAATGGCGTCAAGGCCATATTCAATGACAAGCTCCTGGCCGAATCGCTCAAGGACAGGCAGGTCCTGCTCTCTTCAGCCAATTCGATCAACTGGGGCCGCCTGGTGCCGCAGATCGTCTACTATTTCTCAGCCTATGCCGACCTTTTGGCCCGGGAAAAAATCGAACCCGGCGAGAAAATCAATATTGTGGTCCCGACGGGCAATTTCGGCAATATCCTTGCTGCCTGGTATGCCCGGGCCATGGGTCTGCCGGTCAACAAGCTGATCTGCGCCTCGAACAAGAACAAGGTCTTGTCGGATTTCATCCGCAGCGGCACCTATGACCGGCGCCGGGAATTTTTCAAGACCAATACGCCTTCGATGGATATCCTGATTTCCAGCAATCTGGAACGCCTGCTTTTTGAGTTGACCGGGCGCAAAGCGGAAACCATCCGTGACTGGATGGACAAGCTGCAAAAAGAAGGTGCCTATACGGTCGATCCGAATACCCTGCGGTCATTGCAGGACGTTTTTGTCGGTGGCTTTGCCGATGATTTCGGGACAACCAAAACGATCCGCGATGTCTATGACCGCACCGATCACCTGATCGACACCCATACCGCCGTTGGCTTCAATGTTTATAGCCGGTATGCCCAGCGCTCAGGCGACACCTCCTGCACCATTTTTGTCTCCACCGCCAGCCCGTTCAAATTCGGCGCCGCCGTCAGCGATGCCCTGTTTGGCAATGGCTATAGTCGTGGCCGCAGTGAAGACGTGCTGCTCAATGAACTCTCCGCCGAAAGTGGCCTCGAAATCCCTGCGCCGCTCAAAGATCTCGCCCTGCGCGATGTCCGGCATGACAAGACCATCGAACGCGACCAGATGAAACAAGCCGTATTGGATTTACTCAACTGATTGCATAAACAGTCAGAGTCACAAAACAGGCAAGGCCCCGGAAACCGCTGGTTTCCGGGGCCTTGCTGCAGGTGGTCATAAAAGGGACCCGGTCCCTTTTGGGTACAAAGATTCAATTGCCGTGGATGCTGGCGAGTTTCAGGCCGGGATTGCGGTCCAGGGCCCAGTCGATGGCCCAGTCGGACTCGAACAGCAGGACAGGACTCTCATCCTTGTCGAGGACGATCATCGTGGTGCTCGTAATCGACAACTTTTTCGGATCGGGCATTTTACCCGTGTTGTCGGGCATGATCCAGCGGGCATGGCGATAATTGAGGCCATTCTGGCGAATGGATACGCTGTATTCGGCTTTGAGCCGATATTCGAGGACTTCGAACTGGAGCACACCGACGACACCGATAATATAGGTTTCCGTACCGATATCAGGCTGCTTGTAAACCTGGATCGCGCCTTCCTCGGCCAGCTGCTCGATCCCCTTGAGGAACTGCTTGCGCTTCATGGAATCGGCTGGTGCGACCCGGGCGAAATGCTCCGGCGGGAAGACCGGGATGTCTTCAAATCGGAAATTGCGGTTGCCTTCGACCAGGGTATCACCGATCCGGAAGATTCCCGGATCAAAGACGCCGATGATATCACCCGCAAAAGCTTCCTCAACCTGGCTGCGTTCCTGGGCCATCAGCTGCTGCGGCTGAGCCAGGCGGATGTTCTTGCCCTGCCGCACATGGCGGACCTCGAGCCCCTTTTCGAACTGGCCGGAACAGATCCGGATGAATGCCATGCGGTCGCGATGGTCGGGATTCATATTGGCCTGGATCTTAAAGACAAAGCCACTGAAATAATCGTCGACCGGCTTGACAAAGCCATCCGTAGTCTTGCGCTCGCCCGGCGCCGGAGCCATGGCCAGGAACTCATTGAGGAAGAACTCCACCCCGAAATTGGTGATCGCACTGCCAAAAAATACCGGCGTGAGATCGCCTTTGCGGACCCGCTCGAGGTCGAGCTCATCGCCGGCGATGTCCAAAAGCTCGATATCGCTCATCAGGCGGGCCTGGTAATCGTCGCCGATCACCTCGCCCAGATTGGGGTCATCAACACTGGTGACCGAAACCTTGACCATGCTGGCCCCGTGGTCGCCCTTGCTGCCATCATACAATTCGACGCGATTGAACTTGCGGTTATAGACGCCCTTGAAATCGCCATCGGTGCCGATCGGCCAATTGACCGGAACCGAAAAAATCCCGAGCACTTTTTCCAATTCGTCCATCAGGTCGAAGGGATTCTTGGCTGCCCGGTCCATCTTGTTGATGAAGGTGAAAATCGGGATGCCCCGCTGGCGGCAGACGGTGAACAGCTTGATCGTCTGGGTCTCGACCCCTTTGGCGCCGTCGATCAGCATGACTGCCGCATCGGCAGCCACCAGCGTCCGGTACGTATCTTCGGAAAAGTCCTGATGGCCCGGGGTGTCCAGGATATTGATGCAAAAGCCATTGTAATTGAATTGCATGACCGATGACGTGACCGAAATACCACGCTGCTTTTCGATCTCCATCCAGTCTGAAGTGGCGTGACGGGAGGCCTTTCTGGCTTTGACTGTACCGGCCATGTGGATGGCGCCGCCATAGAGCAGCAGCTTTTCCGTCATGGTCGTTTTGCCGGCATCCGGATGGGATATGATGGCAAAAGTGCGCCGGCGGCCCACTTCCGAGCCTAAAGTTTCGTGCATGTCAGATTCCTCCTGTTTTAAACCTAAATAGTATAGCAGGGGACTTGCAGCAGCGGCAAGGGCATAGCGGCAGAGACATCGGTGCATGCAGAACTCTGGAATCATCCCGATTGTCAGGAATAATGTGCTCGGATGATAGAAATACCCGCCATCAGCACCGGGAAACTATCTATAATGATTAGGCAAGGGTCAAGCCAGGCCAGCCCTCAAACCGCTGCCTGGCTGTCCGCGAAAACAAGGAGTGACCAGGCCATGCTTGAGCAGATCAATATCCATCCGATCACTTTCATCTCCGCCCTGTCCATGGCCCTGGAATTGACAACCTCCGGGATTGCCAACCATCACCGGCGCACAGCGATCATCGCCCGCTACATCGGCCGGGGACTGGGCCTGGGCAGCTATGAGGACCAGATCCTGGTCTATTCCGCTCTGCTGCATGACATCGGTGCGGCCTCAGACTGGTACGAAAAGCACTACATCGTCCATGCGACGGACAATGACCTCATTTTCCGCCATGCCGAAAAGGGCTATCTGATCCTCCGGGATTCCCCGCAACTCAATCATCTGGCCGAGCCGATCCGCCATCACCATGACCGCTTCCTGGGTGGCAATCCGACCGGCCTGGCCGGCCAGGACATCCCCTTGAGCAGCCGGATCATCCATCTGGCGGACCGGATCGAAGTATTGATCGCTTCCGGCAAGCATATCTTCCTCCAGCGTGAACGGATTCATGAGCAGATCCGGCAGAATGAGCATCTGTTCGACCCCGAACTGGTGGCCGTTTTCCGTGAGATCAGCCAGCGCGAGGTCTTCTGGCTGGACGTGGTCAACCTGAATATCGAAAGCCGCTTTTTCTCGGACCTTGCATTCTGGGACAAATACACCTTCGAAATCGATGATCTGATCCATGTCGCCAATGTATTTTCCAGCGTTGTTGATTCAACCTCGCACTATACTGCAGCCCATTCTCAGAATGTCGCCAATGTCGCCCGCGAAATGGCCCTGATCCGTGGCTTTTCCAGCGATGAAGCCAGGCAGATGCATCTGACCGGACTTGTCCATGACCTGGGCAAGCTGGCCGTACCCAATGAGATCCTCAACAAGCCGGGCAAGCTGACTCCGGAAGAACGGGAAATCATCAAGCAGCATCCTTATTATTCGCAACGGATCCTCGAAAGGGTCGAGGGCTTTGGCCGGATTGCCAATTGGATTGGGACACATCACGAAACTCTCGATGGCCACGGCTATCCCTTCCAGCTGCAGGAGCGGGAAATCGAGCTGGGCAGCCGGATTCTCGCCGTCGCCGACATCTTCAGCGCCCTGGTGGAGGACCGGCCCTACCGGCCAGGCATGAATCCGGGCGATGCCCTGGCAGTTCTCCGGGAAATGGCTTCCTCGTGCAAGATCGATACCCGCCTGGTTGAAGATGTGGCGGCAAATCTCGATGCGCTGGCGTCACAGGTGTCGAAGTACCGGACCTGATTCAGCCAGCCGGCTTGTTCAGCCGGACCGTTGAAAAACAGCCAGAGGACCGTGAAAAGCAAAAAAAGCCGCACCAGGGAAATTCTCTGGTGCGGCTTTGGTCTGCGGGTCTGCGGGGATGCGGGCCGAAAGGGCGGGGAAGGAGGTTTACTCCTGGATCCCGGGGATCTTCGGCAGGTGCTGCAGGCTCTCGTTGAGCTCCTCATCGGTCGGGACATAGTCGACCATGGCACCGCTGCGATACTGCATATAGGCGGACATGTCGAAATAGCCGGTGCCGGACAGGCCGAACAAAATGGTTTTTGCCTCGCCGGTCTCCTTGCACTTCAAGGCCTCATCGATGGCTGCCCGGATGGCATGGCTGGATTCCGGGGCAGGCAAAATGGTTTCGGACTGGGCGAACTGCAGGGCGGCCTCGAAACAGGCATTCTGGCCATAGGAGCGGGCTTCATCGAGATAACCGTCATGGTAGAGCTTGCTGATGATCGGCGACATGCCATGGTAGCGCAGGCCACCGGCATGGATGCTGGACGGCTTGAAATCGCAGCCCAGGGTATACATCTTGGTCAGCGGGGTGACCCGGCCGGTATCGGCAAAGTCATAGGCATAGCGGCCGCGGGTCATCGAGGGACAGGAGGCGGGCTCGACTGCGATGAAATACGGATTGGCCTTGCCCTGCAGCTTGTCGCCCATGAAGGGGGCAATCAGGCCGCCCAGATTGGAGCCGCCGCCGGCGCAGCCAATGATGATGTCCGGATAATCGCCGATTTTTTCAAAAGCAGCCTTGCTTTCCACGCCAATGACCGACTGATGCAGCAGGACCTGGTTCAGGACCGAACCGAGGACATAGCGGCAATTGGGCGTCTTGACCGCCGTCTCGATGGCTTCGGAGATGGCCATGCCCAGGCTGCCGGAGGTCGTCGGGTCCTGAGCCAGCAGCATGCGGCCAACCTCGGTCGTTTCCGAGGGGCTGGCGATGATTTTGCCGTCAAAGGTTTCGATGACCGCCTTGCGATAAGGCTTCTGGTGGAAAGAGATCTTGACCATGAAGACGGTCAGGTCGATGCCGTACAGCTTGGAGGCCATGGCCAGAGCGGTGCCCCACTGGCCGGCACCGGTTTCGGTCGTCAGGTGGGTGATGCCCTGCTCCTTGGCATAATAGACCTGGGCAACGGCTGAGTTCAGCTTATGGCTGCCGGAGGTATTGTTGCCCTCGAACTTGTAGTAGATTTTCGCCGGGGTGCCAAGCGCCTTTTCCAGATTGTAAGCGCGGCAGAGCGGGGAGGGGCGGAAGATCTTGTAGACCTCGCGGATCCCCTCGGGGATTTCGATCAGGCGGTCTGTCGTATTGACCTCCTGCTTGATCAGCTCTTCACAGAAAACAGGCTTGAGATCGTCATAAACGACTGCATCGAGACGGCCGGGATGGATGAAGGGATCGTGCTTTTCCTTCATGTCAGCCTGCATATTGTACCAATAGCGCGGGATTTCATCTTCACTCAAAAAGGTGCGATAGGGAATCTTGGACATGGTCGTGCTCCTTTCATGGCCGTTTGGATTGATTTTGCTGACGGTCAAGGCCTGGATCGGCCAATAAAAAAACTCCAGCCCCTGAAAAACAGGGACAGGAGTTGAATTCCTGCGGTACCACCCTGGTTGACCCTTCAAAAAAAGGGCCCCCTCTGTCCTGCCGGTTCAAATGCCAGCAGGTCCGCCTGATAACGGGCCGGAGTCCCGTCGATGCCTACTGTGGCTCTGAGCCGGATCACAAGGCTGGTGAAAGCCATCAATCCCGGACCGGACCTTTTCGGATCGCCCTCGCAAGTCCATTCGACTCATGCGGCCATACTGCCCTTGCACGGTCGGCAGCTCGCTGGAATGCGGAAATGAGTGTACTCTTCTTGCTCATTGGTTTGTGCAGATTCAATTGAAAACAGTATAGTAGCGGGAAAATTAACTGTCAAGTTGACGCGATTCCTGACCGCTGAAT
>CAZCMX010000017.1:0-17321 GCA_964499985.1 uncultured Mageeibacillus sp. | reverse complement strand
TGACCGCTGAATTTGACGCTGCGGATCGTTTGAGATATAATCCGCTGGAATTGACTTTTCCGGCGACCGTTTTTTGGATGGCCCGCCCGCCGATAGAAACCAGCAAGAGGAGATACGATGCGACGGTTCAGACCAAGAACGCTGACGGCACCCCGGGTCAGGAACACCTTGACCATGGCGTTGGCATCGATCATGATCGCCATTCCACTACTGACCCTGCCTCTGGGCCTTCCGGCTCCCTGGGTCCAGGCTGAAATCGCCGCCACGGCAGTCGCCGGACAGGCGCAGGCCGATCTTGAAACCAATTCCAGCCCGGTCAGCCCAGCTGCCGAAGCGCTGCTGCCTGCTGACTTTTCTGACGCCTCCTTCAACCGTTCACAGCCTGAGATCGCCGTGCAGCCCGAGACCGATCTTTCGGCACAGGCAGAATCGGTCGAAGCCCGGATCGAAACCGTCATGGCCACAGCCGAGGAACCGGCCGGGCCTGTTCTGGAGCCGGTTGACTATGATGTCTATATCCAGGCAGATGTGCTCAATGTCCGCGCGGAGGCCTCTACCGAAAGTGCCGTCGTGGCCAAGATCGTCATGGGCGACCGCCTGCATGCCACCGGCATATTCGGTGACTGGCTGCAGGTTGAGGCCGATGACCAGGTGGGCTATGTCAAGACCGAATTCACCTCGACCGACATGGTTTTCCGCCCTGTGGACGAAACCTTGTATGTCAAGGGGACCTCTCTCAATGTCCGTGCCTCTTATTCGACTGATAACGATGTCCTGGCCAATCTCGATTCCGGCGCCA
This sequence comes from uncultured Mageeibacillus sp., assembly GCA_964499985.1. Taxonomy (GTDB): domain Bacteria; phylum Bacillota; class Clostridia; order Saccharofermentanales; family UBA5734; genus UBA5734. The sequence continues at coordinate 16,522 of CAZCMX010000017.1, read as the reverse complement.
AGGTCAAACGGTCCGGCATCGGCGACGAGTGGTCGCGCATCGTGCTGGACAATGGCCAGACCGGATATGTGGCATCCAAATACCTGACCAAAAGCAAGCCCGGCTCTGGCTCTGCCGGCTCTGAAGCCGTGACCGCAGCCGGTGGGGATGCCCCCGCCAATGCTTCCGGCAATACCATCGTCGACCTGGCCAACCAGGCCTTGGGCACGCCTTATGTGTATGGCAGCGAAAGCCTCAAGGGCATGGACTGTTCCGGCCTGGTCTACTGGGCTTACGGCAAGGTCGGCGTCAGTGTGCCGCGATCCTCCTCCAGCTTTGGCTCCGCCGGCGAGGGCGTCTCACTCGAAAATGCCCAGCCGGGTGATGTGGTCTGTATCGATGCCAAGCCCCGGGATGGACGCCAGTCCATCACCCATCTGGCGATTTACCTCGGTGATGGCAAGGTCATCCATGCTTCGACCTCGCAGCGCAAGGTTGTGGTCAGCAGTCTGGACACCTTCTATGATGTCGGCTATAAAATCCTCACGGTCCGCCGTTTCCCCAACTGATCCCCTGACCCTGGAAATAACCGCCAAAGGCCTGCCGGTGTAGTACCGGCAGGTTTTTTCATGACTTGCTTGTCGGCACGCGCAATCATGATATAATAGGTCCTTGTTGTGACCTTTAGAAAGGACGTGCTAAGACGATGGCCCGAAGATCTTTTGCCAGAAACAAAGTCAAAGCCAGACCCATCACCTTTTTCATCGTCGCTGCCATCATCCTGCTGAGCACCCTGCTCAGCATCTTTGGCCTGAATGTCCCCATCCCGGGACAGTCCGGCTATTATGAATTGTATGGCGCTGACAAGATCCGTTTCGGAACTGATATCCGCGGTGGCGTGGAGGCCGTATTTGCCCCCAAAGACTACAGTGGTGTTCCCAGCGAAGGTGACCTGGCCTCGGCACGCAGTGTCATTGAACTGCGTATGGACAACCTCAATATCCTCGACCGTGAAATCACCACGGACAAGAACAATGGACGAATCATCATCCGTTATCCCTGGAAATCGGACGAGACAGATTTCAACCCGGAAAAGGCTCTCAAGGAGCTGGGTGAAATGGCCCGCCTGACCTTCAAGAAGCCGGATGGCAGTGAAGTGCTCGATGGCACCCAGGTGGCCTCTGCCACGGCTGGTTTTGATCCCAATACATCGAACCCGATCGTCCTGCTCGAACTCAACCCCACCGGAGCCAAGGCCTTTGCCGATGCGACCGGTGAACTGGTTGCCACCCAGGGCGAGATCTCGATCTATATGGACCAGACTCTGATTTCCTCACCGCGGGTCATCAGCAAAATCACCGGTGGCAGTGCGATGATCACCAATATCGGCACCAGCCAGGATGCAATCGACCTGGCCCAGAAAATCAATGCCGGTGCCCTGCCTTTCGCCCTGGAGGCCATCAGCTCCAGCTCGATCAGCCCGCGCATGGGCTATGGCGCCCTCAAGGTCATGACCACAGCCGGACTTCTGGCCCTTGGCCTGATCATGCTGTTCATGCTGCTCTATTATCGCCTGCCCGGCTTTGTCGCCATGTTCTGCCTGCTCGGGCAGATGGTCGGCATTCTGCTGGCCATTTCGATCCCGCAGCAAACCCTGACCTTGCAGGGTATTGCCGGTATCATCCTCTCGATCGGCATGGGCGTTGACGCGAATATCATCATTGCCGAGCGGATCAAGGAAGAGCTCAATGCGGGCAGCTCCCTGACCACCTCATTGGCCAATGGCTTCCATAAGGCGCTGTCCTCCGTCATGGACGGCAATATCACCGTGGCGATTGCTGCCGTGATCCTGATGATTTTCGGCTCCGGTTCCATGCTTTCATTCGGCTATTCCCTGCTGGTCGGCGTCATTCTCAATGGGGTGACGGGCGTTATTGCCAACCGCCTGATGATTGGCTCGCTGAGCCAGTATACGGCGCTGCAGAACCCGTGGCTCTATGGAAAGAAGAAGGTGGCTGCCGATGCGTAAGATCAGTTTCTACAAAAACCGCAAATGGTATTTCCTGCTCTCCGCGACCTTCATGCTGGTCGGCATCATTGTCTCTTTGGTCTTTGGCATCAAAATGGACATCACCTTCAAAGGTGGCAGCATCGTCAAGTATGCCTATGAGGGCACCATCGAGCTGGCCAAGGCCGATTCGGTCATTGCCGACGCCATCCAATCCGAGGTCAGCGTCCAGGAGACGACCAGCCTTGGCGACAACAAGACCTACCTCGTCGTCAATGTGGCAGGCACCAAAGCCCTGTCGCCTGATGACCAGATCGCGCTCAAGGACGCCTTGACCAGCAATTTCCCGCAGGCCTCCTTTACCCTGGAATCCGCCAACCTGGTCGATCCTTTCATCGGCCGTGAATTGCTGACCAAGGGCTTGTGGGCGATTGCCCTGGCCTCGATCCTGATTGTTGCCTATGTCTGGTTCAGCTTCCGCAGCATGTCCGGACCTTCGGCGGGCGTGATGGGCCTGGTGGCCCTGTTCCATGACGTCCTGGTTGCCTTCTTCATGTTCGTCATCCTGCGCATCCCCCTGAACGAGTCGCTGGTGGCCGTTATCCTGACGATCCTTGGTTTTTCGATCAATGACACGATCGTGGTCTATGACCGGATCCGGGAAAATGAACGCTTGCACAAGGGCAAGATGCCTCTCGCAGATCTGGTTGACCTGTCGATCAACCAGTCCCTGACCCGCTCGATCAATACCAGCCTGGCGACCTTCGGGGCCGTGACTGTCGCTTATATCTTTTCCTACATTTACAATATCGACAGCATCAAGGAATTTGCCCTGCCGATGATGATTGGCCTGATCAGTGGTTCCTATTCCACGATCTGTCTGGCCGGCCCGCTCTGGGTCATGTGGAAAACCCGCGGCGGACGCACCGGATACTGAACCGACCCTAAGGTTTAAAGCCGGATTTTCAATCCTGTTCCCCGATCATTCAAACGGCCCCCGCTGCGTGCAGACTCAGCGGGGGCCGTTTTGTTCAGGTAAAAAAACACCCCGCGGCAGATGCAGCGAGGTGTTCTTTGGAATGCCGGGATAAAGGGTGAAGCTTAGAAATAGCGCTCGAGCAGGCCTTTGAACGCTTTGCCATGGCGGGCTTCATCACGGGCCATTTCATGGACCGTATCATGGATGGCGTCATAGCCAAGTTCTTTGGCCAGCTTGGCCAGCTCGGTCTTGCCCTGGGTCGCACCGTATTCAGCGTCAACGCGAACCTTGAGGTTCTGCTTGGACTCGGCACTGACAACCTCGCCGAGCATTTCGGCGAAACGGGCAGCATGTTCTGCCTCTTCAAAGGCGATGCGCTTGTAAGCCTCGGCAACTTCCGGATAGCCTTCGCGGTCTGCTGCACGGGACATGGCCAGATACATGCCAACCTCGGTGCATTCACCGGCAAAGTTCATCTGCAGGCCTTCGATGATGCGCGGGTCAACACCCTTGGCTACACCAATGACATGCTCGGCAGCCCAGGACATGACACCCTCTTCGACCACAACAAACTTGCTGGCCGGTGCTTTGCACTGGGGGCAGAACTCGGGGGCGGCGTCGCCTTCGGCAATGTAACCACAAACGGTGCATCTGAATTTCATATGAAGATCCTCCTGTTAATGCAAACTATTCTCATTATAACATTGATATTGGGTAAAAGTGTAACCTGTGAATCAGCTTTTCGAGAAAAAATCGATTTCTCCAAGTGTTTGATTCTGAAGAAATGAATAAAGTTGTGCAAGATTACTACCTGTATAATAAGACATACGAATGACATATTTATCGAATTTTCATAAAATTGCAAGCGCATTGACTCAAATGTGAATAAAATAAAATCAAATGTAAAAAATAATATTAAATTATGTAATAAAAAGTATTTGTGCAAAATGACATCTATGCTGTAAATGTGATATGATTCAACTAGATCAACGCAACCGGTTGCAAACAAGTCATTGACTTTGATCCGTCAAGAATTGAAAGCCGCTGGTGAGTTGAGGGTGATTTTAGGGCAGCCTGACTGCCCAACCGCTTATTTAAGGAGGAAACATGAAAAAAGTACTGTCGATCTTCTTGCTTCTGAGTTTGGTACTCTCTCTTGCTGCTTGTGCTTCCACTCCGACGACCACTGCTGCCCCGGCAGCGACCACTGCGGCTCCGGCTGCGACCACTGCGGCGCCGGCCGACGAGCCTGTCACCATTATCGTCACCAATGGCAAAGGTGAAATTGCCGCCCAGTTCGACCAGGCAGCCAAGGACTTCATGGCTGTCAATCCGAACATCAAGGTTGAAATGTACAGCGTCACCGTTGGCGACACCGTCAGCATTTACGACAAGCTGATCTCCGCTGGCAAGATCGTCACCCTGGCCATGGTTGAGCCTTATTCGGTCAACGACAAATATGTCGATACCGTCGCACCCATGGATGGTGCACCCTGGATTGCCGAAACCACTGCCGCTTTCAAGAATGCAGAGGGCAAAGTCGTTGGCTTCCCGTTCGCAATCGAAGGCTTTGGCCTGGTCTACAATAAGGCCGTCGTCGAGAAGGCCGTTCCTGGCTTCGACCCGCTGTCGATCAAGACCCGTGACCAGCTCGTTGAGCTGCTCGACAAACTCGTTGCCGCTGGCATCAAGAAACCCATTGCCTACCAGACCGAGGCCTGGTCAGTATCCAACCATTACAGCGCCCAGTTCATTAACCAAGCGGCTGATAAAAACGCTTTTGTCGCCGAACTGAAGGCTGGAAACTTTGACTACCTGAACAATCCAGTCTGGAATGGCTACTATGACACCATGGAACTGCTCGCCAGCCCCAAATACAATGTTTTTGGCGAACGTCCTCTCGGCTCCTATTATGACGAAGCCCATGTCAAGGTTGGCAATGGTGAAGCAGCGATGCTCTTCAATGGCAACTGGGCTTATGATTCTCTGAAAGCAGCCCCCGGTGCGGATTTTGGCTTCATTCCGGTTCCTTTCACCAATGACGCCAATGACCCGAATGCTGGTAAGCTTTCTGTCGGCCCGACCCAGGTCTTCATCATTGACAAGACCGCCACCCCGGCTGAGCAGGCTGCTGCAGAAAAGTTCCTGGAATGGATGGTCTTCGACGAAAAGGGCATGGACTTCCTGGTTAACAAGTCCCAGGTTATCTCCGCCTTCAAAAACAACCCCAACAAAGTCACCAATCCGCTTGGCGCAGCAATTGCTGATGCGATCGGCAAAGGTGCAACGCTGGACTTCCCGACCAACTATGTCAGTGCTGCTGACTACATGAACATCCTCGGCCCATCTGTCCAGGGCTTCATCAACAAAGATGTCACCCGTAAAGAACTCGCTGCTGAATTCGAATCCTATTACGCTTCGCTCGGATAATTGATTTGGGATTGCAACGACCTGTGTGACAGGGGATGGCCGGACTTTCAGTCCGGTCATCCCTTAAGCCAACTCAAGAGGTGATCTATGAGCTTACAACCCAGTAGACGGCAAATCATTGGCGACCAATTGTTCTTCACCTTGCCTACCATTATCGTATTTTCAATGGCAGTCCTGGCACCGTTCATCTATGGCTTGGTTTTGACTTTTGTCGACATGCCAAACGTGATCGCCTTGACCAAACCCTTGAAATTTGTTGGCTTTGATAATTATGCCAAAGCTTTAGCCGACAGAAAATTCTGGGCTGCTTTGGGATTGACCATCAAGTATGTGATTGCCAGCATCTTCTTTGTCAATCTGGTTGGTTTTGGCCTGGCTTCGCTGGTCACATCTGGTCTCAAGGGCCAGAATTTTTTCCGGACTGCATTGTTCACACCCAATCTGATCGGTGGCCTGGTTCTCGGCTATATCTGGCGATTCATTTTCGTCTCCTCGCTGCCCACGGTTGGCGAGAAGCTGGGCATTGAGCTGCTGCGCCTGGGCTGGCTCGGCGATCGCGACTTGGCTTTCCTGGCCATCGTCATCGTTACGGTCTGGCAGCTGGGTGGCTACATGATGATTATTTTCATTGCCGGTTTGATTGGCATACCCAATGATGTCATTGAAGCGGCCCGGATCGATGGCGCAATTGGTCTTCGCCGGCTGCTCCACATTACGATCCCTCTGATGATCCCAGCTTTTGTCGTCACCATTTTCATGACATTGAAAAGTGCCTTCATGGTTTATGATATCAACTATTCATTGACTGCTGGCGGACCGGCAGGCAGTACGGTCATGGCTTCCATGCATATTGTTGCCAAAGCCTTCACGCAAAACAAATTCAGCATCGGTCAAGCTGAAGCAATCTTCTTGTTTATCATTGTTGCAGTCGTTTCAGGCCTGCAGGTCTATTTTGGTAAGAAGAAGGAGTTGGAAGCCTAATGCAAAGAGCAAAATTAATCTATACGATCTCGATTTATGTCCTGCTGAGTGTGACCTTCATCCTGTTCATCTTTCCTTTTTTCCTGATGATCATCAACTCATTCAAGGGGAATTGGGAAATCCTGCAGAACCCCTTTGCTTTACCGACCTCCATCAACTTCCGGCAATTCTCGGAAGCCGTCGTTAAAATGAATTTTGCCACCACGCTGCGCAACAGCCTGGTGATTTCCGTGCTGAGTGTTGCGCTGATCATTGTGACATCGGCCATGACCGCTTATCACATGGTTCGCAACAAGACGATGTTCAACAATGTTTTCTTCTCGGTCCTGGTCGCTTCGATGATCATCCCGTTCCAGTCCCTGATGATTCCGATGCTGATCATCTACGGCGCAAAATTCCAATTGATCGAACGGTTTCCGATGCCTTTGCTGATCCTGCTTTATGGTGGCTTTGGCACGGCCATGTCTGTCTTCATTTTCCATGGCTTCTTGAAATCGGTCCCCTATGAGCTGGAGGAAGCTTCATTCATCGATGGCTGCACCAGTAAACAGACCTTTTTCCTGATCGTTCTGCCGATCCTGAAACCAACGGCCGTGACGTTGCTGATCTTGAACTCGATGTGGATCTGGAATGACTACCTGTTGCCATCGCTGATTCTGACGAAGCCCCCGTTGTTGACGATGCCGATCCAGATGAAGGTATTCAATGGCACCTATATGGATAACTGGGAATTGCTGATCCCGGCCTTGCTTTTGACTATATTGCCGATGATCCTCGTCTACCTGATCGCACAAAAGCAAATCATTAAAGGCGTCATGTCCGGATCTATCAAGTAAATATCTTTTAGAATCATCTCTGACAGGATAGTCCCAGTCGGTCACGCATCGGCTGGGCTTTTCTGTTATGATGCTGATGATGACAGCCTTTGAAAGTTGAATCGATTGACATGACTCGTATCCATGAAGATGACCTTTGGGTGGATCGCGGCAGACGACCCAGAACAGGCGTGGCCAAGGCCAAAAAGACAGATCGCATCCAGACGGGAATCCTCGCTCTGCTGGTGGCCGGTTTGATTGTGCTCGGCCTGTTCATTGGCATCGCTTTGATCGCTCAGACTCTCCCCCAACGTGCCCCTGCCAGCGAATCAGCCGCGCCAGCTGGGCAAGAAGGTCCTTTGCCCGGTGAAAATCCAGGCCCAGAGGCGCCGGAGCTGACCCTGGCCCTCAACCGGATCGAGTGGGCTCCGGCATTTCAGGCCCTGGCGGAAGCCTTCGGGAAAGAAAAGAATGTCAAGGTCAAGGTCACTCTCATCTCAGGATATGAGGATTATCCAGCGGCCTTGGCCAGCCTGGCCGCCGCACAGGCATTTCCAGACCTGTTTGTGGTCGATGGCCTGGCGGAAGCTTCCGCCTGGTCGCAGCGACTCGCCGATCTGTCTGGCGAGCCCTGGGCATCCAAAACGCCATTCAGCTTGAAAGACGAGAAGCAGAGGGTCATCGGGTTTCCGGTCGATCTGGCGGCTCAGGGCCTGATCTACAACCAATCCTTGCTCGAGCAAGCAGGAATCGACCCAGCCGCATTGACCAATCGAGCGGCCTGGGAAACGGCGCTGCAAGCTCTTGACAAGCAAAAGAAGAAGCTGGGAATCCTGGCTCCCGTGGCGCTGGCCTTGCATGACGGAGGACAGTTCAGCTGGAGCAGCAGCAAGAACTTTCTGGACATCTACCTGAGCAGTGGCCTCGACTATGGCAATACACAATTGATTGCGCAAATGCAGGCAGGTCAAGTGGAACCGGCGCGTTTGCAACAGGTTTCCGATTACCTGGACCTGCTGTTTCGCTATTCAGAACAGACCCTGCTCTTGCAAGGCTCCCGCCAGGAGCAATTGCAAGCTTTTGCTGCCGGGCAGACGGTCTTTACCGTTGGATCCAGCGACCTGGATCCTTCATTCCGGGCCGCAGGAATCTCGTTTGCCTATGGATTCCTGCCTTATGGGGCTTATCTGCTGGATACAAATGGCATTTTCGCCCAGTCGACCGACTGGCTCGTCCTCGACCAGGCCAGCCCACATCGTCAATTGGCAAGCGATTTCCTGGCCAGTCTGGCCAACCAGGGCGTTTATCAGGACCTTCTGGCCGAAAAGGCCAATGTCTTGCCCGCCTTCCTGGAAAATTCGCCAGGCATTGACCAGCCTCTGCTGCGGGATCTGGCAGGCTGGATGCAAGCCGGGAGAATTTATGGCCTGCATCAGGACCAGCTGCCAGCAGAACTCGGCGCAACCCTTTGGAGCCCCTTGCTTGAACAGCTGGCGACCAGGGAGATCAGCAGCAGACAATTTGCTGAACGTGCCGCCACCGCGATTGCAGAACAGGCGGCCATTCAATAAGAACAAATGTTCCCTTTCTGGACGTTTTGTGCTATGCTGGATTTGCATGGTTCAGTCGGACAGGAGGCGGTGCAGGTGGATCTACTCAATAAGGTGCGCATTCTCGCTGATGCAGCCAAATACGACGTCTCTTGCTCATCGAGTGGCAGTACCCGGTCCAATAAGGCCGGTGGTGTCGGCAATGCCGCGGCGGCCGGGATCTGCCACAGCTGGTCGGCAGATGGCCGCTGCATCTCCCTGCTCAAGATCCTGATGACCAATGTCTGTGCCTATGATTGCTCCTATTGCATCAACCGGGCCACCAGTGAGGTCGAGCGAGCGATGCTATCGCCGGAAGAGGTCGCCGAGATCACGATCAATTTCTACCGGCGCAATTATATTGAGGGGCTCTTTTTGAGTTCTGCCGTTTTTCGTTCGCCAGATGAGACGACCGAACGGATGATCCGCGCCCTGGAGATTTTGCGCCAGCAGTACCGGTTCAATGGCTATATCCATGTCAAGGTGATCCCGGGCACATCGCCCTCGCTGACCACCCGGCTGGGTTTTCTGGCTGACCGGGTCAGTGTCAATATCGAGCTGCCATCGCCGCAGTCCCTGCGCCTGCTGGCACCGCAGAAGAGCAGCCAGGCGATCCTGGGGCCGATGAACCAGATCCATGAACAGATCACCGAAGCGCGCGAGACCCGCCTCGCGGTCCGCCGGGCAGTGGATTTTGTCCCGGCGGGGCAGACGACCCAGCTGATTGTTGGCGCGACTCCGGAGAAAGATCATCAGATCCTGCTGCTATCCGAAAAGCTCTACCAGTCCTTCGAGCTCAAACGTGTCTACTATTCGAGTTATATTCCGACCGTCAGCCATCCTGATCTGCCGTCCGTGATGACAGCCCCGCCCCTGCGGCGTGAGCACCGGCTTTACCAGGCCGACTGGCTCCTGCGCTTCTATGGTTTTTCCGCCCGGGAGATCCTCGATGAGCGTCACCCTGATCTCAGCCTCGACGTCGATCCCAAGTCAGACTGGGCCTTGCGCCATCTCGACCAGTTCCCGGTCGAGGTCAACCGGGCCCCCTATGAGATGCTCCTGCGGGTGCCCGGGATCGGCCTGCGTTCGGCACAGCGGATTATCGCTGCCCGGCGGGCCGGGCCGGTTGATTTTGATCTGCTGCGGAAAATCGGTGTTGTCCAGAAACGGGCCCGCCATTTCATCACCTGCCGGGGGAAGTTTTATGGCGAGTCCAGCCTCGATGAGCACTTGATCCGATCCAATCTCGTAGCAGACAGCCCGACAGACAAATATTCGCCCCAGAACCAGCTTTCCCTGTTTGACCTCGGCCTATCTGCCTGGACCAGAGCGTCCGCCAGCATGGCTGCAACTGGTGAGTTCTGATGCTGATCTATGTATTTGATGGCAGCTTCGAGGGTCTTTTGTCGGCTCTGTATCTGAGCTCTGTTCGCAAGGAGAAACCGGACCAGATCCTGGCCCGCCAGGGCCTGGCGGTCAATTGGCTCGACCAGCAGATCTCGGTTGAGACCGACCTGGCTGCTGCAGATAAAGTCGCCCGTTCGATCCGGGAGCGGATTTCCGAGCAGGCCTTTGAGCAGGTGCTGCATGTCTTTCAGACCGAGCGTCCGGAGCGAGGCTACTGGATTGACCGCTATGTCCGGCTGGGATTTCGCCTGGGTCCGTCTGTCGATGACCATCTGCAGGAGGATATCGTCCGCACGGTCCAGGCCCAAAGCCAGCGTGTCACCCGTGAGGTGCACCGGATGACCGGCCTGGTCCGGTTCATCCGGTCATCAGCCGGGATCTATTATGCCAAGTATGAGCCGGACAATAATATCACGATGCTGCTCGCACCGCATTTTGCCGATCGCCTGGCGGACCAGGCCTGGATCATCCATGATATCCGGCGTGGCCTGGCGGCCCTGTATAATCGGCGCGAATGGATCCTGACTGACAGGGTTCCGGCAGCCCTTGCGTCCTGGACAGACAGCGATGATGCCTTCGAGAACATCTGGCGGACCTATCATCGGCAGATCGCCATCAGCGAACGGACCAATCCCAGGCTGCAGAGGAACCTGATGCCGAAACGCTATTGGAAATATCTGACGGAGTTTGCGGCTCAGCCAGAACCAGCAGGCCAGGCCGGTGAAGCCAGGCCAGGTCGCGAGGGATCAGGATCCGACCTGGCCTTAAGACCCGACGGACCTCAGCGCCGCATCTGATCAGCGGAGGGGCGTACAGATGTAGAAGGAGGCTTGTCCTTGGGCCGGGATGACCTCGACCGAGCTGAAACAGGGCCCGGAGCCAGCCAGACCGTGGACCATCTCAGATTCTGCCTGCTGGATGAAGCGAAAATAGTCACCTCGTTCCAGCCATTCGAGGAGCGTCGTCAGTGGCGAACGCTTTTGGTTGTAATCATAGAGGATCACTTTGTCCCGGGACAGCCGGCTCATTTCGCGATACATGTTTTGACGCTCGGCGGGCATGAGCCCATGGGCCACAAAGGAGGCGATTGTCACATCAAACGATTGATCAGCAAATGGCAGGCGATCGAGGACATTGGCCTGGATCAGGCTGATGCGGCGTCCAGACAGCTTTTTTGGGCGATGGCCAGCATTCCCGCTGCGGGTTCGATCCCGGTCACCACTAATCCCCTCTCCTCCAGCACGGAGCAGAGAGCACCCGTACCGCAGCCGACATCGAGCACCGACTGGCCCTGGGCCAGGTCCAGGCGTGGCGTCGCCAGGGCCAGCGACCGGCTGAAATGCCGGCGCTGGAGATTGAAAAACCAGCCATAGACCGGGGCGATGGTATTGAACAGCTGTTCCCTGCCGGAGTCAACCATTGTTCTTTGCCCCGGCGGCCCTGGCTGGCTGGCCTTTGGCTTTTTTAGCGGCAGCCTGAGCCAGATTCTCATTCACCCGGAAGTGCACGATCCGCCGCACCAGGTCCAATGGCAAGGGCTGGTCATGGGGAAACTGGACCGAGCCCTTGGCCCCCTTGAATGCTGCCAGCTCCTCCCGGAAAGCCTCGATCCCGCTCGGCACCGGGTAGAAGCCGATATGGTTCTTGAACGCAGCGAAATGGACGAGGTTTCCCGCCAGATAGAAGGTCGGCATCTGATAGCTGATTTTCTCTGCAGCCTCGGGTGCGGCATCCCGGATGACCGCGCGCAGCAGGACCAGGCGATCCCTGGTCTCTCCGGTAAAGAGCTGGATATATTCGTCGATCGTGGAAAAGGGAGGGAGCTTGTCAGACATCTGTTTGCCTCCAATGGCTGCTGCCCAGTCGCAGCTTTGACAGGTGGATCTAACTTAAAGTAAACTTCAGGTTAGCAGAAGTTGCAAGATACCAAATTCCGGAGGGAACCCGTATGGTCTATACAGTGGGAGAAGCAGCCAGGCAGATCAAAGTCGCCGCCTCAACCTTGAGATATTATGACAAGGAAGGTCTTTTGCCCTTTGTTGAACGATCCGATGGCGGGATCCGGCTGTTCAAGTCAGAAGACATGTCGATGCTCAAGACCATCGAATGCCTCAAGAAAACCGGCATGCCGATCAAGGAAATCAAGCATTTCATCGACTGCTGTGTGGAAGGTGATGCCCGTATCGGTGAACGTCTGGCGATCATCACAGACCAGCAGGCCGCCGTGGTTTTGCAGATGCAAGAGCTCCAGGACATGCTGGATATGCTGGATTTCAAACGCTGGTATTACGAGACTGCCCAGGCCGCCGGCACCTGTTCGGTCCATGACCAGCTGCCCCTGGAAGCGATACCGGAAAAATTCCATAAATACATCTTGAAGGGCAAATAAGGGATTGACTTAAAGTTAACTTTAATCGATATAATCGCTCGTGATTGCAGAATACCCTGCGAACAGGAGCGAAACAATATGGAACGTGCTAAGGTTTATTTTTCTGATTTCCGGACAAAAGCGTTTGGCGACAGCATGCCGACCAAGCTCAAAAAACTCATCAAGGCGGCCGGGATCGGCGAATTGGACCTGGATGGCAAATTTGCCGCCATCAAGCTCCATTTTGGTGAACTGGGCAATATCAGCTACCTGCGGCCCAATTATGCGCGGGCCGTCGTCGATGTCGTGAAGTCACTCGGCGGCAAACCGTACCTGACCGATTGCAATACCCTCTACCCGGGCAGCCGCAAGAATGCCCTGGAGCATCTGGAATGTGCCTGGGAAAACGGCTTCACGGCCTTGACTGCAGGCTGTCCGATCCTGATCGGGGATGGCCTCAAGGGGACCGATGATGTCGAGGTTCCGGTTGCCGGCGGTGAATATGTCGACAAAGCCCGGATCGGCCGGGCCATCATGGACGCCGATGTCTTCATCAGCCTGACCCATTTCAAAGGTCATGAAATGACGGGCTTTGGCGGCACCATCAAAAACATCGGCATGGGTTGCGGTTCCCGCGCCGGCAAGATGCATCAGCATAACAATGGCCAGGCGACGATCCACGAGGATTTATGCCGTGGCTGCCTGCGCTGCCTCAAGGAATGTGCCAATGATGCCCTGGTCTTTGACCAGGCCACGCGCAAGATGCATGTCGACCTGGACCATTGCGTCGGATGTGGCCGCTGTCTTGGTTCCTGCAATTTCGATGCGATTGAATTCACCAATGGCAATGCCGTCGAGATCCTCAATTACCGCATGGCTGAATATGCCAAGGCTGTTGTCGATGGCCGTCCCCATTTCCACATTTCCCTGATCGTCGATGTGTCGCCCAATTGTGACTGCCATGGCGAGAACGATGCCCCGATCCTGCCGGATATCGGCATGTTTGCCTCATTCGACCCACTGGCCCTTGACCAGGCCTGTGCCGATGCCTGCCTGGCTGCCACCCCACTGCCGAACAGCCAGCTGTCCGACAATCTCCATCGCCCCCATTTCATCGACCATCATGACCACTTTGTCAACTCGACCCCGGAATCAGAGTGGCGCAGCTGCCTCAGCCATGCCGAAAAGATCGGTCTGGGAACCCGGGCTTACGAACTGGTCCGGGTCTGATCCCTGCCGGATCGATTCTCCCGGCACCATCGACGTGGATTGTGCTACAATTAATCCATGAACAAATCGCACCCTTGATCGTGGCCACTCGTGGCTGCCCAAAAGGAGGCCCATCGATGAGTGAGAAAAGTCAGCGACTGATCGCCAAGCCTGATCCTGAAAATGACATCAAGACGATTGAGTTCCATGGCAAAAAACGCCAGGTCATCACCAAAAAATATTATGAACGCGAGCTGGCCCGCCTGCAGGTCGAACTGGTCAAGCTGCAGGAATGGGTCAAATTCAAGGGGCTCAAGGTCGTCGTCCTTTTCGAGGGCCGTGATGCGGCAGGCAAGGGGGGCGCGATCAAGCGGATCACGGAAGCTCTGAACCCGCGGGTCTGCCGGGTCGAAGCCCTGTCAGCCCCGACTCCCAAGGAATCGACCCAGTGGTTTTACCAGCGCTATGTGGCGCGCCTGCCTTCGGCCGGGGAGATTGTCCTGTTTGACCGCAGCTGGTACAACCGTGGCGGGGTCGAGCGGGTCATGGGCTTTTGCACCGAGGAGGAGTACCAGGAATTTCTGCGCTCTTGCCCGGAATTCGAGAAAATGCTGATCCGTTCCGGGATCATCCTGATCAAATACTGGTTCTCCGTCAGTGATGAAGAACAGGAGAAGCGGTTCAAGGAACGGATCGAAGACCCGACCAAGCGCTGGAAAATCAGCCCGATGGATCTCGAGTCGAGAAACCGCTGGGGTGATTATTCGCGGGCCAAGGATACCTTGTTCGCCTATACCGATACCAAGCAAAGCCCCTGGTTCGTGGTCGATGCCGATATCAAGATGCATGCCCGGCTCAATTGCATCCACCACCTCCTGACCCAGATCCCCTATGAAGACCTGACCCCGGAGCCGCTCCAATTGCCGCCCCTGAAAGAGGACCGCGGCTATGTCCGGCCGCCGATCACCGACCAGACCTTCGTGCCGGACCTGTTCAGGGACTGAGGGCGGACGGCCAAAATCGACCAATAAAAAACACCCGAAAGGGTGTTTTTTGATCCTAGAGGATCTGGTACAGCAGACGGTAGAGCGCCTGGGCCTCTGCTTGCGGCAGCATGACACACTGGGCAATCTGCCTGGGGATGTCCCTGGCCTGCTCCCGCAGCGCCAGTCCGGCCGGGGTCAGATGGACAGACACGACGCGCTCGTCGACTGAGCTCCTGGTGCGCTCGATGAAACCATCGAGCGCCATTTTTTTCAAAAGCGGGGTGAGCGTACCTGTGTCGAGGTGCAGCTTCTTGCCCAGCTCTCCGATGGCAATGCCATCCTGCTGCCAGAGCACCAGGAAAACCAGGTATTGGGTATAGGTGATGCCAAGTGGCTTCAGCAATGGGGTATAAAGGCCCACGACTTTACGGGCTGCGGCATAGAGCGGAAAGCAAAGCTGGTTTTCCAATTTCAAGGCATCATACTGAGCATCGTCCATCCGAATCAGTCCCTTCCCGGCGGTCCCGCTGGACCTTGCCTGTGATTCAAAGCAAGTCCTTGACGAAAGCTTCCACCTTTTTCATATCCGCTGTGGGCTCAAACCGGGCGACGACATTGCCGCTGCGGTCGACAATGAATTTGGTGAAATTCCATTTGATGTCGGGATTGTTTTTGTAATTCTTGTCGATTTTCTTCAGCATCACAGCCATGGCCAGGGCACTCGGACTTTTGCCAAAGCCCTCGAAACCCTTCTGCTGCTTGAGATAGCCATAGAGTGGCAAGGCATTTTCCCCATTGACATCGGACTTTTTCATCTGGGGGAATTGGGTATTGTAGTGCAGGGTGCAGAAATTATGGATCTCTTCGTCAGTCCCCGGAGTCTGGCCGGCAAACTGGTTGCAGGGAATGTCGAGAATCTCGAGACCCTGGTCATGATAGGCCTCATGCATGGCCTCGATGTCCTTGTACTGGGGGGTGAAACCGCAGCCGGTGGCGGTGTTGACAATCATGAGGACCTTGCCCTCGAATTTTTGCAGCGAAATCTCTTCGCCGGCGGTGTTCTTGACTGAATAATCGTAAATGCTCATGAGGAAGCCTCCGTTTTTTATATTTGATCAAATTATATTTGATCAAATATAAAATAGCAAGGGGGTCCGGGGCTGAGCAGATGAATCGAGCAGGCGGCCATCCAGCCCTTTGGCAGCGTGCGAATCCAACCGATGGTTTCCACTCGCCGGCCGATTTGATACAGTGAGAAGAAAGGGCTACGCATCCTACGATGAGATCTTTCAGACCGAAGAAGCCCGAGTTGAGGCATCTCAGGAGAAGGTCATCGATATTCCTCTGACCGAACTGCATCCGTTCAAAAATCACCCCTTCAAGGTGACCGATGACGAATCAATGCTGGAGACCGCCAAGAGCATCACCAAACACGGCGTTCTGGTTCCGGTCATCGCCCGCCCTCGTGAAGATGGTGGTTACGAGCTAATCTCTGGTCACCGACGCAAACGGGCAAGTGAGCTAGCTGGCATGGAGACTCTCCCGGTCATCGTGCGTAATCTCGACGATGATGCTGCTACGATTATCATGGTTGACAGCAATATTCAGCGCGAGAACATCCTGCCCAGTGAACGTGCCTTGGCCTATAAGCTGAAATTGGTCAAGGAACGGCTGCAGCGCATCGACAGCACCCACATCGAATATGTCTTCGAGTGTCTGGATAAAAACACCACCTTCATCCGGAACATCAAGAAATATCTGCTCACAACGC
>CAZCMX010000016.1:0-41194 GCA_964499985.1 uncultured Mageeibacillus sp. | reverse complement strand
GGCCCATGGTGTCGGTCATGCCGTAGGAGGCAGGGCCGGCGGCCATGTTGTCCGGGTGCAGGGTGCGGCCCGTACCGCCGCCGGAAGCGACGGAGAAATACTTCTTGCCGAGGTCGTTGCATTCCTTTTTGTAGGTGCCGGCGACCGGGTGCTGGAAGCGGGTCGGATTGGTGGAGTTGCCGGTGATCGAAACGTCGACGCCTTCCTGGTGCATGATGGCGACGCCTTCACGGACATCGTCAGCGCCATAGCAGCGGACCTTGGCCCGGTCACCCTTGGAATAGGCTTTTTCCTGGACGATGGCCAGATTGCCCGTATAGTAGTCGAACTGGGTCTGGACATAGGTGAAGCCATTGATGCGGGAGATGATCTGGGCGGCGTCCTTGCCGAGGCCGTTCAGGATGACCTGGAGGGGCTGGGTGCGGACCTTGTTGGCGGATTTGGCGATGCCGATGGCGCCCTCTGCCGCAGCGAAGGATTCGTGGCCGGCGAGGAAGGCGAAGCATTTGGTTTCTTCGCGCAGCAGCATGGCGGCCAGGTTGCCATGGCCGATACCGACCTTGCGGTCTTCGGCGACGGAACCGGGGATACAGAAGGCCTGCAGGCCGATACCGATGGCCTCGGCGGCGTCAGCAGCCTTGGTGCAGCCTTTCTTGATGGCGATGGCAGCGCCAACGACATAAGCCCAGGCGGCATTTTCAAAAGCGATCGGCTGGGTGTCTTTGCAGATCTTATAGGGATCGATGCCCTTGGCTTCACAGATCGCCTTGGCTTCTTCGATCGAGGCAATGCCATATTCGGCAAGGGCCGCATTGACTTTGTCGATGCGGCGCGAGTAACTTTCAAACAGTTGTGCCATGGATGGGTGCTCCTTTCGCGAGTCTTGAATTATTCGTGACGGGGATCAATGACGCGGACGGCTTCGTCGAAGCGGCCGTACTGGCCGATCGATTTCTGGAACGCCTCATTGGCATCGACGCCCTTCTTGATCAGGTCAAGCATCGGTCCGGTTTTGAGGAACTGGTAGCCAATCACTTCATTGTTTTCATCCAGGCCCATTTTCAGGACATAGCCTTCGGTGAGCTCGAGGTAGCGGGGGCCCTTTTCGACGGTCGAATACATCGTGCCCGTCATGCTGCGCAGGCCTTTGCCGAGGTCCTCAAGACCAGCGCCGATCGGCAGGCCGTCTTCCGAGAAGGCAGACTGGCTGCGGCCATAGACGATCTGCAGGAACAGCTCACGCATGGCCACGTTGATCGCATCACAGACGAGGTCGGTGTTGAGGGCTTCGAGAATGGTCTTGCCAGCGAGGATTTCCGCGGCCATCGCAGCAGAGTGGGTCATGCCGGAGCAGCCGATCGTTTCGACGAGGGCTTCCTGGATGACGCCTTCCTTGATGTTCAGTGAGAGCTTGCAGGCGCCCTGCTGGGGTGCGCACCAGCCGACCCCGTGGGTAAATCCGGAAATGTCCTTGATTTCCTTGGCCTGGGTCCAGCGGCCTTCTTGCGGAATCGGTGCCGGTCCATGGTAGGCACCTTTGGCCACGCAAGTCATGTGTTCTACTTCGTGTGTCTTCAGCATGCTTTTATCCCCTTTCAAAGATGGTTTTGCCTGTCGTGTGATCGTCTGCCGCGGTAATGGCTCAGCCACGACAGCGACGATGAATCTGTTTCGGGCAGGCAAAAAATCCCATGTCATTATATCGGAATGGCACGCAGGTTACCAGACGGGAAGTTGCATAAGTCGACAAAGTCTTTTGCCGCACTTTGCGCCGAAAAATCATGTATAATCGGGGTCGAAAGGTAATTGTATGCTAGATAAACTAAGTGCGGTAGAAAATCGCTTTGATGAATTGAATCTCTTGCTGTCCGATCCAGCTGTTTTTGCCGACCAGGATCGCTATCGTCGCCTGCTTAAAGAACATGCGGAGTTGTCGCCGCTGGTTGAGAATATCAAGGCCTTGCGCCAGACTCAGGAAGCGATCGAGGAGCACCGGCAACTATTGACCCAGTCCGATGACCGGGAGTTTCGTGAACTGGTGCGGGAAGAACTCTCTGGCCTGGAAATACGTGCCACGACGCTTGAAGCAGAGCTTGTGGAGCAGCTCCTGCCCAAGGACCCCAATGACGACCGCAATGTGATCATGGAGATCCGGGCCGGCGCCGGCGGGGAAGAGGCGGCCTTGTTTGCGGCTGTCTTGTTCCGCATGTATGGGGCTTATGCCGAAGCCCAGGGCTGGAAGACTGAGCTGATCGATGCCAGTGAGACCGAAATCGGTGGCTTCAAGGAAATTGTCTTCATGATCGAAGGGCGCGGCGCCTATAGCCAGCTGAAATTTGAAAGCGGCGTGCACCGCGTCCAGCGGGTGCCGGTGACGGAATCCGGCGGCCGCATCCATACCTCGACAGTCACGGTTGCTGTCCTGCCGGAGGCAGAGGATGTGGAGGTGGCGATCAATCCCAATGACCTGCAGATCGACACCTACCGGGCTTCCGGGGCCGGCGGCCAGCATGTCAACCGGACCGATTCCGCGGTGCGCATCACCCATAAGCCGACGGGCCTGGTGGTGACCTGCCAGGACCAGCGGTCACAATACAAGAACAAGGACCGGGCCATGGCCGTGCTCAAGTCCCGCCTGCTGGAAATGACCCAGGCCGCCCATAGCGGCGCGATCGCTTCGGAACGCAAGAGCCAGGTCGGCACGGGTGACCGCAGTGAACGGATCCGGACCTACAATTACCATCAGGGCCGAGTGACGGACCACCGGATCGGCCTGACCTTGTATCGCCTGGAGGGCATCCTGCTCGGCGACCTGGGGGAAATCATCCGGGCGCTGCAGGCCGCCTCGCGGTCCAATAGCCTGGGCCAGGCCAGTGAGGATGATGCTGGATGAAAACCCAACTCATCAGGATTGAACCGGGCCTGGTGGCAATGACAGAGCCTGCGGATTTATCGGCAGCCAGACCTGCCCTGGACCGCCTGCTCCTGCCTGCCGCCGCGGCCTTGCAGGATGGCGAGCTGGTCGCCTTTCCCACGGAGACCGTCTATGGCCTCGGGGCCAATGCCCTGGATGCCGGCGCCGTGGCGAAAATTTTTGCAGCCAAGGGGCGGCCCGGGGATAATCCCCTGATTGTCCATGTGGCCCAGCCCGCGGATATCGAGCCCTTGACCACCGGCCTGACGCCTGTGGCCCGCCGTCTGTTGGCGGCCTTTGCCCCCGGCCCCCTGACGCTGATCCTGCCCCGGTCGCCCCTGGTGCCGGATATCGTCACGGCCGGACTAGAGACGGTTGCGGTGCGGATTCCCGCCCATCCAGTCGCCCGGCGCCTGATCGAGCTCGCCGGGGTGCCCATCGCGGCTCCTTCGGCCAATAAGTCTGGCCGGCCCAGCCCGACCCGGGCCTGGCATGTCGAAGAGGATTTCACCGGCCTTGTCCCCTTTATCATTGATGGTGGCCCCTGTGAATTTGGCCTGGAATCGACAGTTTTGGATTTGACGGAGGCCTCGCCTGTGATCTTGCGGCCGGGAGCGGTCACCCAGGACATGATCGACGCTGTCCTGGGCACGCCGCCGGACAAGCAGCCGAACCAGCGGAACCAGGAGCCTCACAGCGCCCGGGCGCCCAAGTCGCCGGGCATGAAATACCGCCATTATGCCCCCCGGGCCAGACTGATTATCTGTGACCAGTCCAGCAGCCTGGAACGGGCAAGCTGTCTCTTGACCCATCTGGTCCGTGCGGGCTGGCAGACCGAGGCTGGCGGCCAGGCCGGCCCCGGATTCGGCCTATACCTTTGCCTGGACACTCTCGAGGCCTTCCTCAAGCTGACCGGTATTGCCGGGCCAGCCGATCTGCCCTCGGGCCTGGCTGTGGAAATCTATGCGGATCATCCCGATCCTCAGGCCGCATCGCATCATCTGTTCAATGCTTTGCGTTCCTTCGACCGCCGGGGCACGCGGCTGATCCTGGCCGAGGGCCTGCCCGCGCATGGACAAGGACTGGCCTATATGAACCGCCTGGGCAAAGCTGCAGGTGGGGGAGAGCCCGTCTGATCGAAAATCGGTCTCGATCGACCCAGTTATTCAACAGGAGGTTGCGCCATATGAAAATCCTATTTGTCTGCACGGGAAATACGTGCCGCAGCCCGATGGCGGAAAGTTTCTTGCCTGAAACGGTTGCGGAATCGGCTGGAATACACGCCCTGCCGGGTGATGCAGCAACCGCCGAGGCCGTCCGGGCAGCCCGGCTAGCCGGCGGCCGCAGCCTGGACAACCACCGGGCCCGGCGCCTCGATTCAGTCGACCTGGAGCCCTTTGACTGGATCTTGACCATGAATGTCCAGCAGAAACAGGCGGTCATCCTGCGCTACCCCCAGCTGGCCGACAAGGTTTTGACTCTGGGGGAGAAGGCCGGTGAACCTCAAGTGGAAATTCCTGATCCCTATGGCCTCTCCCAGGCGGTCTATGACCAGACCGCGCTGCTGCTCAAGCATCTGGTCCAAAGGATTGTGCCGGATGCGACAAAAATTTCTGGACCAGACTAAGGACAAGGACCAGGCTGGCTGTTAGAATGGACTTGACCCTCTGATCATCTCATGCTATAGTTTTTAGCGCTGCGCATTATCTTTTGCTGCAGTTGTTCTTTTAAAACTCAAAAAGAACAATCCTCGCCCAGGTTTTTGGGCCGTAAGTCCAGGAGGAGGTGAAACAATGGCTAGAAAGTATGAAGCAATGGTAATCCTGAACCCCGTTCTCGGTGAAGAAGCAGTGAATGCGACCGTCGAGAAAGTCAAGGGTCTCGTTGAAGCGTCTGCAACGCTCGAACAGATCGATGTCTGGGGCAAGAAGCGCCTTGCGTACGAAATTGATGATCAGAAGGAAGGTTACTACTTCCTCATCAACTTCAGTGCGGAAGCAGAATTCCCGAAGGAGCTTGAGCGCGTGCTCAAGATCACCGATGGTGTTCTTCGTTATCTGGTAATCCGTACTGACGAATAAGAGTCAGAAAGGACAAGTGAGACCATGAACAAAGTGATCCTGATGGGTAACTTGACCCGCGATCCGGAAATGCGCACCACCCAGAGCAATGTGCCCGTCTGCACGTTTTCCCTGGCGGTGGAGCGTCGTTTCAAAACCGCCAATGGCGAAAGACAGGCTGATTTTATCAATATTGTCGCCTGGCGCCAGCAGGCTGACTTTGTCGCCAAGTATTTCCACAAGGGTTCCCGGATGATTGTCATCGGTTCGCTGCAGACCCGCAGCTATGATGACAAGGACGGCAATAAACGCACCGCAACCGAGGTGGTGGCTGACGAGATTTATTTCGGCGACACCAAAAAATCAGGCGGTGGCGGCTACGAGCCTGCCCCACAGGCCAGCGCCGGTGCCCCTGCACCCGCTAGCATGCCGAGCCCGGATGGGTTCTTCCCTTCGTCGGATGACGAAACCTCACTGCCCTTCGATCTTTGATCTCTGGTTGTCTAGTTTGCTGAAAGGAGCAAAAAACCATGGCTGATTTCAAACGTGGCCGCGACAGCGGCGACAAGGAAGGCCGCGGAGGCATGCGTCCGAGACGTTCCCGCCGCAAGGTCTGCGCATTCTGCGCCGATAAAGTCGAATCGATTGATTACAAAGACATCAACCGTCTGCGTAAATTCGTTTCTGAACGGGGCAAGATCCTGCCCAAGCGCATGACCGGCAACTGTGCCGAGCATCAGCGCCGCCTGACCATCTCGATCAAGCGCGCCCGTCATGTCGCTCTGCTGCCCTATACTGGCGAATAATCCTTGCCAGTCACCTGCAACAAGCCCAAGCGCCCGGATACCCGGGCGCTTTTTTATGTTATAATGCACTTTACTCATGAAAGTAAGGCCGCTTGAGCCGGCCGGGACAAAACAGGAGCAAAAACACATGAAAGTCATTTTAATCAAGGACGTCAAGGGGCTCGGCAAAGCCGACGATATCAAGGAAGTCCAGGACGGCTATGCCAGGAACTTTCTGTTCAAGCAGAACCTCGCCCTCGAGGCCACTGCCGCCAATCTCAACAGCATCAAGAACAAAAAGGGGGCGGAAGCCGCCCGGGCTGCCCGTGAACTGGCTGAAGCCAAGGAAACCGGCGCCAGGCTCAGCGGCCAGACCATCCAGCTGGCCATGAAAACCGGCGAAGCAGGCCGCCTCTATGGCGCGGTCACGGCGATGGATGTGGCAGCGGCTCTGGAAAAGGCCGGCTTCAAGATCGACAAGCGGGGGATCACCTTGCACCAGGCGATCAAGTCCCTCGGCCGCTTTGAAGCGGAAATCAAACTGCATCATGAAGTGACCGTCAAGATTGCCCTTGAGGTCGTTGCCCTTCACTGATGGCTGCTGAGACAAATACCCCAGCCAAACCCCGGCCGGCCCTCCGGATCCTGCCGCACAATGTCCAGGCCGAACAGTCCGTCCTGGGCAGTGCCATGTCCGGAGAGCGCCAGCTTGCCGAGATCACGGCCCTGCTGAAGACCGATGACTTCTACCGGCCGGACCACCGCCTGATCTATGATGCCATCTGTGAGCTTTACCTCTCCAGCAAGCCGGTCGATATCCTGACGGTCAGTGACCATCTGGAAAGCAAGGCTCTGCTGGACAAGGCCGGCGGCATCGCCTATATCAGCGCGCTGCCCGATACGATCCCGGTCATGGCCAATGCACTCCATTACGCTGACCTGGTGCGCCAGAAATCCTTGCTGCGCCGCCTTCTGACTGCGATGGACGAGGTGACCGGCCTTTGCTACGATGAGGCTAACGAGGCTGATATCCTTCTGGACGTTGCTGCCAAGCGCATCTACGAGATCCGGGAGAACCGCGATGCGGCCGGATTTGAAAGCATCAAGGACATCATGGGCCGCACCGTCAATGAACTGGCAGCCATGGCCCGGGGCAAGATCCACGAACGCCATGTCCTGACCGGCTTGCCAGCCCTCGACCGCGCGCTTGGCGGCCTGAGACCGGGCGCCCTGGTCATTGTGGCCGCCCGCCCCGCCATGGGCAAATCGGCCTTCGCCCTCAATATCGCCCAGAAGGCAGCCACCTTGTACAATGTGCCAGCCGCCATCTTTTCGCTGGAAATGTCCAAGGAGGAAATTGGCAACCGCATGCTCAGCGCCCAGTCACTGGTCCAGGCCCGCTCCCTGACGACCGGCGACCTGCAAAGCGAGGACTGGGACAAGATTGCCCGCGCCCTGCCAACCCTGTACGCTGCCCCGATCCATATCGATGACCGCTCGGGGACCTCCGTCATGGAAATGATGTCGAAATGCCGCCAGTTGAAGCTCGAAGACAAGCTCGGCCTGGTGGTGATCGACTATCTCCAGCTGATGAGCGGCAATGGCCAGAGCCGGTCCGAGAGCCGCCAGCAGGAGATTTCGGAGATTTCCCGTTCGCTCAAGATCATGGCCCGGGAACTCAATGTCCCGGTCATCGCCTTGTCTCAGCTGTCGCGTGCCTGTGAAGCCCGTTCGGACAAGAAGCCGATGCTTTCAGACCTGCGCGACTCGGGTGCGATTGAGCAGGATGCCGACATTGTCGTTTTCTTGTACCGCGAAAATTATTATGACCCCAACCATATGCAGCTGGAAATCGAGGATGCGGAAGTCATCATCGCCAAGAACCGCCAGGGCATGACCGGCAGTGTCCACCTGAACTGGTGGCCGAAATACACCATGTTCTTCGAACAGGATGACGGACGGGTGCCCAGTGAACCACCGCCGTTCTAAGACCCCCAATCATCCCACCCTGGCTGACCGTGTCCTGCTCGCGATTGAGCAGCAGGCGCTGGTGCCTGCGGGCAGCGGAGTTCTCGTCGGGGTATCCGGCGGTCCGGATTCGATGGCCCTGCTCCATCTTTTGCACCGGCTCGACCTTTTTCCGCTCCGGGTGGCCCATCTCAACCACCAGCTCCGGCCCGGCGCCTGTGATGCCGATGAAGCCCTGGTGCGGTCCTATTGTGAAAGCGAAACGATCGAATTTGTTTCCCGGTCGATTGATGTTTCCGCCTTTGCCAGCCAGACCGGCCTGGGACTCGAAGCTGCCGGCCGTGCCTGCCGCCACCAGTTTTTTACCGACTGTCTGCGGCAATGGCTGGCTGAACGCGGCGATTTGCCCGGCATACGGATCGCCCTGGCCCATCATCTGGACGATCAGGCCGAAACCGTGCTGCTCCATCTGGGACGTGGCTGCGGCCTGGCGGGACTCACCGGCATGGCGCCCGTGACGGGCCCATTCATCCGCCCCTTGCTCGGCATCCGGCGCCAGGAGCTCCTGGCTTACCTGGCCGGGCAGGCGATCCCCTATCACCTGGACACCACCAATGAAGACCCATTCACACTCCGCAACCGCTTGCGTCACCAGGTATTGCCTGCCTGGCGGGAGGTCGCCGGCCATGATCCGGCCATCGCCCTGGCCCGGATGGCCGATCTGGTGCAAGCGGACGAGGCCTATCTGAGCGAGCAGGCCAGGCTGGCATTTGTGGATCTGACCGCCTGCCAGGCGCCCACTTCGGCGATTGCTGCCGCATCGGCTGATCCAGCGGCTCAGCCGGCCGTCAAGCTCGACCGTGTCCTGTTCGGCAGACAGCATCCGGCCATCCAGAACCGGGTGCTGCGCCTGTGCTGGCGCCAGGCCAGCGGCCAGGACCGGGACATCGAATGGCGACATCTGAAGCTGGCCCGGGACATGATCCTGGACCAGCGGTCCAGAGGGCATCTGGACTGGCCCTCAGGGGTCGTCATGGACCTTTGCGGCCCCATTGTCTGTTTCTCACAGACAGGCCGTCACCAGAAGGACATAAATTCTTTACATAAAGTTGCTTTTGAAACACGAATTAACGATGACAGACTGCTATAATATTTGGGTACAAAAAACCAGGAGGCTGATCGAGCCATGAGCAAAACCATCAAACGTGTCCTGATCTCCCGCGCGGAAATTGACCAGATGTGCCGTCGACTGGGCGAGCAGATCACGCACGATTATGCCGGCAAGGAGATTATCCTGATCGGTGTTTTAAAAGGTGCTTTCATTTTCATGTCAGACCTCGCCCGCTGCATCGGTGTGTCCTGCCGGATCGATTTCATGTCGGTCTCCAGTTATGGCAGTGGCACGCGCACATCGGGCGTCGTCCGCATCACGAAAGACCTGGACACCGATATCACCGGCAAACACATCATTGTCGTCGAGGATATTGTCGATACCGGGCTGACTTTGAAGCACCTGCGTGAGCTTCTCAGCACCAGGAATCCGGCCAGCATCGCCCTGTGCACGGCTTTTGACAAGCCCGACCGCCGCAAGGTGGACATTGAGGTCGAGTATACAGGCCTCCAGATCCCCGACGAATTCATCGTCGGCTATGGCCTGGACTTTGACGGCAAATACCGTAATCTCCCGGACGTCTCAGTCCTGGGGGATGACAACTAAGGAGGAACCTGATGAATCCCAAAAAATCCATGAGCGGCATGTCGTTCTACCTCGTGCTGCTGGTCGTGATCATCGTGATTTCGATGACCATGTCAAGGCTGACCCAGCCCCAGACGATTTCCCTGTCTGATTTGATTGCGAAAATTGACTCCGGGACGGTGAGCGAGGTGGTCGTCAATGGCTATGCGCTGGAGGTCACGGAAAAGGCGGAATCTGGACCGCCAACCGTCTATACCAAGCAAATCTCCCCGATGTGGATGCCCGATGTCTATGCTGTCCTGAAAGACGCCAAGACCAGTGGCAAAATCACCTCCTTTGACTATGTCGAGCCGACCGATTTCACGGCCTGGGCCAATATCATCCTGATCCTGGTCATGATCGTCGGCATGGGGGCATTCATCTGGTTCAGCTATAGCCGCCAGGCCGGTGACGGCAAGAATGCCATGACCTTTGGCCGCAGCCGGGCCAAGCTCAATGACCCGACGAAAAACAAGGTCACCTTCCAGGATGTCGCCGGCGCTGACGAGGAAAAGGAAGAACTCAAGGAAATCGTCGACTTCCTGAAAAATCCCAAGAAATATTCGGAAATCGGGGCCAAGATCCCGCGCGGCATCCTGCTGGTCGGCTCACCCGGCACGGGTAAAACTTTGCTGGCCAAGGCGGTTGCCGGCGAGGCCGGGGTGCCGTTCTTCTCGATCAGCGGTTCCGATTTCGTCGAGATGTTTGTCGGTGTCGGTGCCTCCCGGGTCCGTGACCTGTTTGACACGGCCAAGAAGAATTCGCCCTGTATCATTTTCATCGACGAAATCGACGCCGTCGGCCGCCATCGTGGCGCCGGCCTGGGCGGCGGTCATGACGAACGTGAGCAGACCCTCAACCAGCTGCTGGTTGAGATGGATGGTTTCGGTCCGAATGAAGGGGTCATCATCATGGCGGCCACCAACCGCCCGGACATCCTCGATCCGGCCCTGCTCCGCCCCGGCCGCTTCGACCGCCGCGTCACGGTCATGCGCCCCGACATCAAGGGCCGTGAGGAAATCCTCAAGGTCCATGCCAGAGGCAAGCCGCTCGATGCCGCGATTGACCTGCGAGAAATTGCCAAGATCACCCCTGGCTTCACCGGTGCCGACCTGGCCAATCTCTTGAACGAAGCGGCGCTGCTGGCTGCCCGCAAAGGCGAGACCGTCATCAAATACGAAGACATCTCCGAAGCGGTGTTCAAGGTCATGATCGGTCCGGAGAAGAAGAGCCGGATCATCAGCGAAAAGGAACGCCGCCTGACAGCCTATCACGAAGCTGGCCATGCCATCGTCCTGCGCACGGTCTCCGAGACCGACAAGGTCGAGCGCGTCTCGATCATCCCGGCTGGCGGCGCCGGTGGCTATACCGCACATAAGCCGCATGAGGACACCTACTATGCCACCCGCAGCCATCTGGTTGCCGCGATCAAGATCGCCCTTGGCGGTCGTGCGGCCGAAGAGCTGGCTTTCGGCGAAATCAGCACCGGTGCCTCGTCCGACCTGCAAAGCTGCAATGGCATTGCCCGTGACATGATCACCAAATATGGCATGAGCGAGAAGCTGGGCAACCTCGTATTCGGCAGCGAAGGCGAAGTCTTCCTGGGCAAGGATTATGGCCATGTCCAGAACTACAGTGAAAAGCTGGCCGGCATCATCGATGACGAGGTCAAGTCGATCATCGATGCCGCTTATGCAGATGTCCTGAGGATCTTGCGTGAGGCCCGGCCCTTGCTGGACGCCCTGACCGAAACCTTGCTGGAAAAAGAAAAGATCGAAGGCAATGAATTCGAAGCCCTTGTCCAGCAATATATGCCGGATATCCGCCCCTTGCCCGCGGCCAGCACTCCGACGAAAGTTGAAGCGGCAGCCCCGGCAGAACCGCTGCCGGCCTCGACCCAGGCTGAACCATCGCAATCTGGCACCAGGATTGACGCGATCGATCTCTGACAAGCCTGACTGACCATTTCCCGGCTCCATCACAAAATAATCCCCGGCTGACTGGCGATCGTTTTCGCAGTCAACCGGGGATTTTACATTCAAAGGCGATGGGGTGCCAGGAGAATAATGGCAGCAGGGCGTTCAGTGATGCTCACGGCCGGTCAGCTGGTCGGCCAATCGGCGGATATCCTCTGGTCCGAGGACCAGGATCAGGTCGCCCGGACCGACCCGCTGATCGAGTTCGGCCTTGATTTCAGCGAAATCCTGGCCAAACTGGGCATGGCCACCCAGCTCATTGATCCGCTCGGCCAGCTGGCGCGAGCTGATATAGTCGCGCCGGGTCTCCCGGTCACTGAAGATCTCGGCAAAAATGACCCATTCGCAATCCTTGAGCGCATCGACAAATTCATCAAACAAAATCTCGGTCCGGCTGAAGGTCAAAGGCTGGAAGACGACCCAGATATGCCGGTGCGGGATGGTTGCCGCGGCGGCCAGGGTGGCCCGGGCGGCCGCCGGGTGATGGGCATAGTCGGCGATGACCTGGGCTCCGCGATAAGTTCCGGTCCGGGTGAAGCGGCCCTCCGCACCCTGGAAACGGTTCAGTGCGGTGGTCGCCGCCGCCGGTGTGCCACCACATAAATGGGCACAGGCCATCGCGGCCAGGGCATTGGCGATATTGTGGCGACCCGGGATTTTCAGTTCGACATGGGTATAGAACTGGTCCAGGTAATAGACATCAAATCGAGGCAGGCCATCGACAAATACGATATTTCTCGCCTGCCAGGCCGCACTGTCATTTTCCAGGCCAAAGACATGCACCGTGGGCATGGCCTTCTGCCTGAGGGCCCGCCGCTCCTGCAACTGGTGCAGCATGGCCTGGACATTGGGGTCGAAGGCCGGGACCACCAGATGACCCCCCTCGGGCAGCTGGTCGGCGAAGGTGGTGAAGACATCGACCACCTCAGCCAGATTGGCAAAACAGTCGACATGGTCATAATCGATATTGAGGACGGCGGCTATGGTCGAGTAGAATTTCAGGAAGCTGTTCTGGTACTCGCAGGCTTCGGACACCATCAGCTGATGCGGATCGCCGAGGCGGACTGTCGTCTGGAAATCCACCAGCTCGGCCCCCAGGTGGACGGTCGGATCGGCGCCAGCCTCGATCAGGATCAGGGAGCACATGGCTGTCGTCGTGGTTTTGCCATGGGTGCCAGCAATATTGACCACCTGGTTGAACCGGCGGTTGATCCAGCCCAGGAAGGTGGCCCGGTCAACAGTCGGGAATGGCTCGGCCCTGGCCGCAGCCAGCTCCGGATTGGTCGCGGGAATAGCTGCCGTATGCACGACCAGGTCCGGCTGGAACGAAAGCAGCTGCTCAGCCCGGTGCCCTGCATGAATGAGCAGGCCGCGCTGCTCCAGGTAATGGGTCCGCTCACTGGCCTGACGGTCCGAACCGGCGACCACAAAGCCGAGGGACTGGGCGATTTCGGCCAGACCACTCATGCTGATGCCGCCAATCCCGATGAAATAGATCCGGGCCCCTCTGGCCAGCTCCGGAATCGCTGCAATTTCCTGTTCAACCATGGCAAATGCACTCCTTGTAGCACAAATCTTACGTCATCCTATCATAGTTCTGACCGAATCGCCATTCCAGCGGCCAAGGGCCGGAAAGTGGCGCCGCAAGATTCAGACAGTTAAATGCCAATATAGCATATTGTTCATTATTTTCAGGAGATGGTATAATAATTTGTGTAAAACGCTGATGGAATCAGCGGTGTTTCTGGCTGACAGGACACAACAAGAATGGAGGAATCGACATGGATATCACAAGCATTACCATTCGTAAAATGGGCAGCGAGGGTAAAATGAAAGCCATTGTCTCTGTTACCTTCGACAATTCCTTTGTCGTCCATGATATCAAAGTTATTGAGGGAACCAACGGTTATTTTATCGCCATGCCCAGCCGTAAAACGCAGGATGGCGAATTCAAGGACATCGTCCACCCGATCAATTCCGAATTCCGGGACCGGTTGTCAGGCGAGGTTTTGCACAAGTACTTCGAAGCGCTCGAACTGGCGCAGGCCCAGGCTGCTGAGCATGCCCTCGAGCATGAACCGGGAGAAGCACTGGATTGATTCCAGCCAGCATAGTCCCTGCGGTAGACAGCCCTTTTGTTCAAGAATTTTGACTTGGCTTAAGACCCGCCGGATGTATAATCCACTTGGCGGGTCTTTTCCTTGGTCCACCTGAGACCAGTTGCTCCAGGGACGATCCGAGCCAAGACAGTGACGGGAGAATACGATGACACCTGCTTTGCCGGTCCTTCTGACTTTGGACCAGGGGACAACCAGCTCACGAACTCTGGCCTTTGCCGCTGATGGGACCAAACTCGCCATGAGCCAGAAGGCCATCGCCCAAGCCTATCCCTATCCCGGCTGGGTGGAGGAAGATCCTGAGGAAATCTTCACGAGCCAGCTGGATACCTTGCTGGAGGTCCTCGACCAGCTCGCGACCTGCCACCAGATTGGTCCATCCCAGATTGCCGGAGTGGGGATCACCAACCAGAGGGAGACCGTGGTGGTCTGGGACCGCCAGACAGGAAAGCCGGTCTGGCCGGCCATTGTCTGGCAATGCCGCCGGACGGCTGAGATCTGTTCCCGCCTGCGCGCCGAAGGCCATGAGGCCATGATCCGGCAAAAAACCGGTCTGGTTCTCGATGCCTATTTCAGCGCCACGAAATGGATGTGGCTGTTCGAACAAGATCCTGCCTTGAAAGTGCGGGCAGAACGCGGCGAGATCCTGGCTGGTACGGTTGATTCCTGGCTGATCTGGCGCCTGACGGCTGGCCGGTGCCATGTCACCGATGTCAGCAATGCGTCACGGACCCTGCTGCTGAATCTTCAGACTGGCCAATGGGATGAGGAGCTGCTGGATTTGTTTGGCATTCCCAGGGCGATGCTGCCCCGCATTGTTCCCTCAGCCGGCCGGATTGGCGAAATTGATGCTGCGATGGTCCCGGGTGGTCTGGTATTGGCCGGCCTGGCCGGTGACCAGCAGGCTGCCTTGTTTGGCCAGGCCTGCTTCACCCCGGGCCTGACCAAGAATACCTATGGCACAGGTTGTTTCATGCTCATGCAGACCGGCAGCCAGCCTGTTTTTTCCCGGCATGGCCTGCTCACCACGGTCGCCTGGGACATTGGCACCGGCCTGCACTATGCCCTCGAAGGCAGTGTCTTCAATGCAGGCTCAGCGATCCAGTGGGTGCGTGACGAGCTGGGCCTGATTGCCAGTGCTCCGGAAATTGACCGCCTGGCCGCCACTGTCGCGGACTCGGCAGGTGTCCAGGTGGTGCCGGCCTTTACGGGCCTGGGCGCACCCTATTGGGACATGCAGGCCCGCGGCCTGATCTGCGGGATTACCCGCGGGACCAACCGGGCCCATATTGCCCGGGCTGTCCTGGAATCGATCGCCCACCAGAGCCAGGATGTCCTGACCCTGATGCAGGACGAGGCCGGGTTTGCCATTCCCGCCTTGCGAGTCGATGGCGGTGCTTGTGTCAGCGACCTGTTGATGCAAATGCAGTCCGACATCAGCCAAATCCCGGTCGATCGTCCCGCGATGACTGAGACGACCGCTTTCGGTGCGGCTGCCCTGGCTGGATATGGCCTGGGCCTCTGGCCCTCTCTGGAGCAAATTGCCGGCCTGCGCCGGCAAGGACGACTCTTCAGGCCAGGCCAGTCCGGCGCCATTCTGGCTGAACAGAGGGCTCGCTGGCAGCGGGCAGTCGAAGCAGCCCGCCTGATCGGCGGCGGCTGACCTCTTGACACAAGGCAGAACCGGTGATACTATTCCACGGTGACCGTTTTACCCGGGCTGATCAAATTGCCTTCATGGCATGCCTAGTGGATGAGCGAGACTGATTACAGGAGGAACACGACATGTACGCTGTTATTGCAACAGGCGGCAAACAGTACCGCGTTTCGGTTGGCGATGAGATCTTTGTGGAGAAACTCGCCGGCGAAGCAGGTGACGCCGTCAAATTCTCTGAAGTCCTGATGGTTTCCGACGACAATGGCACCCAGGTTGGCACCCCGACCCTCGATGGTGCAGCTGTTGATGCCGAGATCGTCAAGCAGGGCAAACAGAAGAAGATCATTGTTTTCAAGTACAAGGCCAAGAAGGGCTTCCGTCGCAAGAAGGGCCATCGCCAGCCTTACACCCGTGTCCGGATCAACGCGATCAACGTTTGATTCATCTGGCAGAGGGGCCAAGCGGCAACCGATGCCAAACTCAATTGGACTTTGACAGGATGATGATCAAATTGTCTCGTACGGCATCTGGCCTGATCCGCCGGTTCACGGTTTCCGGTCATGCAGGCTATGGTCCTCACGGTTCCGATATTCTCTGCGCAGCGGTTTCCGCCATTGCCCAGACGGTGATCGGATCCCTCCAGGATGTGGCTGGTCTTGAACCAGACTATGTCCTCGCGGCTGGGGATATCCGCTGTGAATTGCCCGATCCTGCCGGCCTTGAGCCTGCGCAGCTGGAGTCTGCCCGGGTTCTGATGGAATCCATGGCAGTCGGTTGCCGGCAAATCGCAGCCAGCTACGGGACGCAATACATCCAAGTCAAAGAAGTCCGCTATCACCAAAAAGGAGGTGCAAGAGCATGATTTTAGTCAATCTGCAGCTTTTGGCTCATAAGAAGGGTGTCGGCAGCACACGCAACGGCCGTGACTCCGAATCCAAACGCCTCGGCGCCAAGAAGGGCGACGGGCAGGCCGCTACCGCGGGCAATATCCTGGTCCGCCAGCGCGGAACCAAGATCCATCCGGGCAACAATGTCGGCATCGGTTCCGATGACACTCTGTTTGCCCTGATCGACGGCAAGGTCAAGTACGAACGTCTTGGCAAGGACAAGAAGCAAGTCAGCGTCTATCCGGCTGAGTGACCTTATTGTCTTAGATCCGTTACGAAACAGCTAGCAAAGGATCCAGCCAGCTCAACTGGCAGGGTCCTTTTTGCACAACAGGAGTAGCAAAATGTTCATCGACAGCGCAAAAATCTATGTGCGCGCAGGCAATGGTGGCAATGGGATGGTTTCGTTCCATACAGCCAAGTATGTTCCCAATGGCGGTCCGGACGGTGGCGATGGTGGCCGCGGCGGCAGTGTCATTTTCTATGCCGACGAAAACAAGACCACCTTGCAGGATTTCCGGTTCAAGCGCAAATATGCGGCTGAAGATGGGCAGAAGGGTGGGCGGCGCAATATGTCCGGCCATTCTGGCGAGGATCTGCGTCTGCCAGTGCCCGTCGGCACCATGATCAAGGATGCCGAAACCGGCCGTGTCCTGGCCGATCTGACCGAGCCCGGCCAGATTGCAGTCATCGCCAAAGGCGGCCGTGGCGGAGCGGGCAATGTCCATTTTGCCAATAGCATCCGCCAGGCGCCCAATTTTGCCCGGGCTGGCGAACCCGGTGAAGAGTACAATCTGCAGGTCGAACTCAAGCTCTTGGCTGATGTTGGCCTGGTCGGCTTTCCCAATGTCGGCAAATCAACGCTCTTGTCGGTCGTCTCCGCGGCAAGGCCGAAAATTGCCGACTATGCCTTCACGACCCTGGAACCGAACCTGGGCGTCGTGGCTGTCGATGACAGCCATTTCGTTCTGGCCGATATCCCCGGCCTGATTGAAGGTGCACATACCGGCGCCGGCCTGGGTCTGGATTTTCTCAAGCATATCGAGCGGACCCGGATGCTGATCCATGTCCTCGATGCGTCCGGCAGTGAAGGCCGGGATCCTCTGCAGGATTTCGAGATCATCAATGCCGAGCTGGAGTTCTACCATCCCGGCCTGTCCAGCCGCCCCCAGGTGGTTGCCCTGAACAAGATCGACATGATCGATGAGGCCGATCTGCAAATGCTCCGGCAAACACTCGAATCCCGCGGATTCAAGGTTTTTGCCATGTGCGCTGCCATCAATGAAGGCGTCTGGCCTTTGATCCAGTATGTGGCCTCCCAGCTGCAGACTCTGCCGAAAACCATCCTCACAGAAGCCACGGATGCGCATAAGGTGTATGAGTTCGAGCCTGAAGCTCTGTTTACCGTGCGCAAGGACCAGGAGACCTTCCGGGTTGAGGGGTCGTGGATCAGGCATCTGGTTGCCTCGACGAATTTCGACGATACCGAGTCCCTGCAGTACTTCCAGCGCCTGATCCGTAAAAAGGGCGTCATCGATGCCCTGGAGGCCGCCGGCGTCGCGGAAGGGGATCTGGTCGCTCTGGACGATTTCGAATTCGAATACATCAAATAATCCACTGGGAGAATCATATGATAAACAGCAAACAACGCGCCTATCTGCGCAGTCTGGCCAATTCCCTCGACAGCCTGTTCCAGATCGGCAAGGGGGAAATCGACGCTGCGCTGGTCAATGGCCTCGATGAATTGATGACCACACATGAGCTGGTCAAAATCACACTGCACAAGACCGTCGAAGCCGAGCCCAAAGACCTGGCCCGCCAGCTTTCCGAGGCCATCGGAGCAGAGGTTGTCCAAGTCATTGGCCGCAAGCTGGTCTTCTACCGCTATTCACCGAAACTGGCCAAGCTGGGCAAGTCTCTGATCCTGCCCTGATCTGTAAACGATTACTGTAACATTTGCAGTGTTCACAGATTCCGGCAAACCAGTATAATAAGACTAAATAGTCGGTCGGCAAGCCGTCTGGCTTCAAGAGAAAGAGAGGCAGAACTGATATGAAAAGATACGTTTGCGATTTGTGCGGTTATGTGTATGATCCAGCCGAGGGCGATCCGGACAATGGCATTGCCCCTGGCACCGCTTTCGAGGATCTTCCGGAAGAATGGGTTTGCCCGCTTTGCGGCGTCAGCAAGGACCAGTTCAGCGAAGAATAATTGAAAGAACCGCTCAATTGCAGCGGCCGGTCATGCCGGCACCTGGCCCGGCAGATTTCCATGATGACTAAACCAGCAGATGCGCACCGGTTGAACCAACCGGTGCGCACATGTCTGTTCAAAAGGAGTAAACCATGCCTTTCCTGACCATTGGCGAGAATTTATTTGAAGTCGGTGCCATTCATCCAGACCGGGTCTTGTTTGACTGCCTGATGCCGACCCCCCACGGAACGACCTATAATGCCTACCTTGTCGTCGGCAAGGAGAAAACGGCCCTGATCGACACCGTCGATCCGGAAAAGGCCCATGTCCTGATGAGCAATCTGGCGGACACCGGCATCACCCGGCTGGACTATATTGTGTCCCTGCATACGGAGCAGGATCATTCCGGTTCCATCGAGGCTGTCCTGCGCCGCTTTCCGGAGGCTGTCGTTGTCGCCAATGCCAAGGTCAAGGAAATGGCCATGACCCACCTGCACCTGCCGGAAGAGAAAATCCTCCAGATTGCCGAGGGTGACAAGCTCGAGCTGGGTGGCAAGACCCTCCAGTTCCACATGATCCCCTTTGCCCATTGGCCGGACAATACCATGGCCCACCTGCTCGAGGACAATATCCTGTTTTCCAGTGACTTGTTCGGTTCCCACTATTCCACGCCGAACAAGGCATTCTCCACGTCGAGCTCAGACCAGGTCCGGGCTGCCAAGCATTACTATGCCGAAATCATGATGCCCTACCGGACACATGTGCAAAAGTACATCACCAAGACCCGCCAGATTGCCCCCCGCCAGATTGCACCGTCGCATGGACCGATCTGGTTCGATCCGGAGGTCATTCTCAGCGGCTATGAGCGCTGGGCGGGTGATACCGTCAAACGGCTGGTCACGATCCCTTATATCAGCATGCACGATTCCACGCGTGTGATGGTTGACCGCCTGGCGGTCAAGCTTGCCGAGCAGGGCCTGTCCGTTGTCTGCCGCAACCTCGGTGAAGACACCGAGAGCTTGTCCGTGGAAACCGGTCATTTCATTACGGACCTGGTTGATGCCGCGGCAGTCGTCTTTGCCTCCTCGACAGTTCTCGGCGGCCCGCATCCGGGTGTTGCCTATGCTGCCCTGGTGGCCAATGCCATGCGGCCTAAGGTCAAATATGTCGGCCTGATTGGTTCTTTCGGCTGGGGGACCCAGATCACCAATGTCCTGGGCGCCCTGACCGGCAATATCAAGGCTGACCGTCTCGATCCTGTCCTCGTCAAGGGTCTGCCGCGTGAAGCGGATCTCAAGCAGCTGGACCAGCTGGCCAGGGATCTGGGAGAGAAGATCAAGGCCTTGCCCAATCTGGTGCGCTGAACATCAGGCAGGTCCCAGGCTTTCTAGTCCACGTCTCGCTCTGGCCTGAACCAGGCGACCTGCCCGCCAATAAAAAGACCCAGACCAGCCATCCGGGACTGCCCGGGGGAGGAGTCTGGGTCTTTTGCGTTCAGAGCAGGCTCTGCTCCCCGGGCATGGGCCGGGGATATACACTGGGCTGGCCGGCTGCATCCGGTCCAGCAGGCCGGTCTGCCTCTGCAGCAAGCGTTTCCTGGCGCAGGACGGGCTCGTCAGACAGCAAGGCCAAAAGGCCGAGATACATGCTCTGGGGCAGGCGTTGCCAGCGGTCGCAGATTTGCATGGCCAGGGATTTGTCCGGGATGGTGAGCGACAGCTCCACCAACTTTTTCTGGCCTTCCGCCTGGCTCAGCCGGACCAGGTATTGCCCCTGGCCATCGGAGTCATACCAGGCGCCCAGCTCCCGTTCCAGCCGGACATCCTTTTGCCAGCTGGTGCTGGCCTGGGCCAGGTAAGACCGGATCGGAGCCGGGATTTTGTGCTCCAGCGTCTCCAGAATCGCCCGGCCATGGTCCGTCAGCTCGCAGCGGATGACAGCCTGGCCGGCTGCATCACGGGCTGGCTCATCATCACGAAAGGATGCAGTGATCATCTGGTCATTGCGCAAGCCCTCATAGGCTGTCGCAAAGCCAAAGTAGTCCATATAGAGGGTATCGAGGGACAGCCCTGTCAGCTGGCTCAGGGTGAGGGCGGGCAAGCTGCGGATGATGTACAGGATGATCAGCTTGGTGATGGCAAGTTCACTGCGTTCCATGCAAAACCTCTGCCTGGGATCCAGGACTTTCTGGGATAATCTACCGGAATGTCATTTTACCATATCAAGGCCGGGTCGCTCCCGAAAGTCGCAAGACTCCTGGCCAAAACTTCTCGCCAAGCGAATTTTGCCGGCGTCCAATCTGTCAATAAACGATCATTTGTGATCGTCGGCATGCTCGAATTTGACAATATATGCATATTTTACAGTTTGTTCATAGTTTCCACTGAAAAAAACAGCAACAAAACAGAACGATAATGCTATAATCGGTTCGATGTGTGCAATGTGCATGCTTTTTTCTTGCCTTGAACCCTGACCCGCTTTCACCCTGAAGCTTGTCAAATGATGATTTATAGAACCATAGAACAGGATTGGACCTGGAGGATTTTTGAATGGCAAATTACCGTCGGCGCAGAGCATCCAGCTGGAGAATGATCGCAGTCGCAGTCGCAGCGATTTTTTTAATTGTCAGCATCGCAGCTGTCCTGATCGTCAAGACTTTCCTGAACAAGATTGACAATGACCCGGAGGGCTTTGTCGAAACCATTCCTGAAGTCTATGATGTGCCGACGGAATCCCTGGTGTATGAGCTGCCCAAGGAAGAGGGCGTCACCAATATCCTCCTGCTTGGCGTGGACAATCGCAATTCCGTGGTGGCCAGCCCGACCGAGCGTTCCGACTCGATGATCATCCTGACCATCGACGAGAAGAACAAGAAATTCAAGCTGACCTCGCTGCAGCGCGACATGATGGTCTATTTCCCGGGCTCTGACAATATCCACAAGATCAATTCGGCCAATGCGGAAGGCGGCCCCCTGCTGGCGATGCGCGTCATCAATGAGACCCTCCGCCTTAATGTGGAGAAATATGTCCTGGTCAATATGATCGGCATGGAGAAAATCATCGACCTGGTCGGTGGCGTGCCGGTTGATGTCTCAGATTCGGAGCTCAAGGCTCTGAATGCCGAGCTGACCATGATCAACCTGACCTTCAAGAACACGGAACCGGCCGCCTATCTGGAAAAAACCGGTTCCCAGCTGCTCGATGGCCGCCAGGCCGTCACCTATGCCCGTATCCGCCAGAATGATG
This sequence comes from uncultured Mageeibacillus sp., assembly GCA_964499985.1. Lineage (GTDB taxonomy): Bacteria > Bacillota > Clostridia > Saccharofermentanales > UBA5734 > UBA5734. Next base: position 19,656 of record CAZCMX010000016.1, on the reverse strand, counting down.
ACGACTACCATCGCATGGGCCGCCAGCGCGAGGTTTTGCAAGCCCTGCTGGACCAGTTCCTGAAAGCCGATCTGGCCACCAAGACCAAAGCCTTGAATGAAGGCCTGCCGCTGATCAAGACCAATCTCAACAATGATGAAATCCTGAAAATGGGTCTGGACCTCCTGCCGATGATGGATGCCACCATCGACCAGATGCAGATCCCGACTGCCGGTGATTTCCGTGAATACAGCGGCACCATCTGGATGAACCTGTGCGACTACAATGCCATGATCCCCAAGCTGCAGCAGTTTATCTATGGCAAAACCTATGCATTCGACAAGGTCCGCGAGATTCCCGGAGCGCCCCGTTCCAGCATCTCCCTGCCCTCCTCCTATGAGAAGAAGATCCTCGAAACAGCCAAGCCTGATGAGTCGGTTGATCCAGCCCTGACGACCAGCTCGGATCCTGCTGCCACTACAACAACCAGCGCCAATTGACCGTGGCCCTGGCAGGAGGATCATGTGCTGGCAGATAGCATCATCCTGATCAGCTTATCCTTGTTTGCCCTCAATGGCTTCCAGAGAGGCTTCCTGACCTTGGCTGGCCGGATCCTGATCCTGGCACTTTCCCTGGCGATTGCCTTCCTGATGCTGGGACCGACAGCCCTGGCCCTCGACAGTCTGCCCTTCATAGACGACCTGGCTGAGTCCATCAATGAACAGGTCATTTTTCCCTTGCTGCCTGCCTCAGCTTCATTGGCTGAAGCCATCGACAAGCTCCAATTGCCTGGCCCTGTCGAGCGCTTCCTGCTGGCTGAATTCCCGGCAGCGGATGGGCCTTTTCTCGATGCCTGGCCTCAATTGTCTTCCATCATCGCGCAATATCTGGTCAAGGCAGTCACTTTCCTCTTGCTCTTGGCCCTGGTTGCCCTCGCGATCCAGACCATGGTCAGTCTGATGACCACGGCACTCGACCATGTTCCTGTGCTCGGTGGCCTCAATCGCCTGGCCGGCCTGCTGCTGGGTGTTCTCCATGGGGCGGTCATTCTGGCCCTGGCCATTTTGTTCTTGAGCCTGCTGGCCCCATATTTCCCCAGACTGGGCAATTTCATCGGCGATTCAACCTTGATCCGGCAATTTTATGCCATCAACTGGGTGGATCTGTTCTTGTCACGATTTTTTGACCAAATTTGATCAATTGGCCGAATCGGCACTTGACAAATCTGCGCTGTAATTTTATAGTCAGTACTGGAATTAGCACTCGCTAGATGTGAGTGCTAACTGCAGACAATACAGCATCAGATTGATCAAGGAGGCCTAGAAACATGACCATCAAGCCGTTGGGTGACCGTGTCGTCATCAAAATGATTGAAATGGAAGAGACCACCAAGAGCGGCATCGTTCTGCCAGGGACTGCGAAAGAAAAACCGCAGGTAGCCGAGATCGTTGCCGTCGGACCCGGTGGACTGGTCGACGGTAAAGAAGTGACCATGCAGGTCAAACCGGGCGACCGTGTCCTGATCAGCAAATACGCTGGCACGGAAGTCAAGATTGACAATGTGGAATACACCATTCTCAAGCAAGGCGATATCCTCGCGATTGTGGATTGACCCAGACCCAGACCACGGACCATTTTGATTTGAATTTGCTAAAGGAGGCATACCCCTCATGGCCAAAGATTTGAAATACGCAGAAGATGCCCGCCACGCGCTGGAACGCGGCGTCAACAAACTCGCCGATACCGTCAAGATCACCCTCGGCCCGAAAGGCCGCAATGTCGTGCTCGACAAGAAGTTCGGGGCCCCGATGATTACCAATGACGGTGTCACCATCGCCAAGGAAATTGAGCTCGAAGACCGTTTCGAGAACATGGGCGCCCAGCTCGTCAAGGAAGTCGCCACCCGCACCAATGATGTCGCCGGTGATGGCACCACCACCGCCACTCTGCTGGCCCAGGCCATCGTCCGCGAAGGCATCAAGAACATCGCTGCCGGCGCCAACCCGATGATCCTGCGCCGCGGCATCATGCTGGCCGTCGAAGAAGCCGTCAAGAGCATCCAGACCAGCTCCAAGAAAGTCGCCGGCAAGCAGGACATCGCCCGGGTTGCCGCGATTTCCTCCGACGACCCCTATGTTGGCGACCTGATCGCCGATGCCATGGAAAAAGTCACCAATGACGGCGTCATCACCGTTGAAGAGTCCAAGACCATGGGCACCGAGCTCGAAGTCGTCGAAGGCATGCAGTTCGACCGCGGCTATGTGTCGGCCTATATGGTCACCGACTCCGATAAGATGGAGGCCGTGCTCGAGGAACCCTATATCCTGATCACCGATAAGAAAATCTCCAATATCCAGGAAATCCTGCCGGTCCTCGAGAAGATCGTCCAGGCTGGCCGCAAGCTGATGATCATCGCCGAAGATGTCGAAGGCGAAGCCCTCGCCACTCTCGTCGTCAATAAACTGCGCGGCACCTTCACCTGCGTTGCCGTCAAGGCCCCTGGCTTCGGCGACCGCCGCAAAGCCATGCTGCAGGATATCGCCACCCTCACCGGCGGCACCGTGATCACCGAAGAACTCGGACTCGAGCTCAAGGAAACCACGGTTGACCAGCTCGGCCGCGCCCGCCAGGTCAAGGTCATGAAGGAAAACACCATCATCGTCGATGGTGCTGGCAATGAAGCCGATATCAAGGCCCGCATCAGCCAGATCAAGACCCAGATCGAAGAAACCACATCCGATTTCGACCGCGAAAAGCTCCAGGAACGCCTGGCCAAGCTGTCCGGTGGTGTCGCTGTCATCAAGGTCGGTGCGGCAACCGAAACCGAAATGAAGGAAAAGAAGCTGCGCATCGAAGACGCCCTTGCTGCCACCCGGGCAGCCGTTGAAGAAGGCATCGTCCCCGGCGGCGGTACCGCCTATATCAATGCCCTGCCGAAAGTGGCCGCCCTGCTCGATACCACCGTCGGCGATGTGCGCACCGGTGTTCGCATTGTCCTCAAGGCCCTCGAAGAACCGGTCCGCCAGATCGCAGCCAATGCCGGTCTCGACGGCAGCGTCATCTGCGAAAAGGTCAAGTCCAGCCCGGTTGGTGTCGGTTTCGACGCCCTCAACGAGGCCTATGTCGACATGGTCGAAATCGGCATCGTCGATCCGGCCAAGGTCACCCGCTCCGCCCTGCAGAATGCCGCTTCGATCGCTTCGACCCTCCTGACCACCGAAGCCGTCGTCGCCGACATCCCGCAGCCCGAGCCGCCGATGCCCGCAGGTGGCCCCGGCGCTGGCATGTACTAAGCTTTTCTGACCATCCGCGCCCCCAGCGCCTGCTGACTTTGCCGGGCCGCCGCAAAACGATCTTGTTTTGCGGCGGCCCTTTTCCAGTTATCCGCCTGGACTCTGCTGATCTGCTGGACCTCTGCTGGACCGCCCGGCTTTTTTTGTTGACAGCATCTGGAAAAAGGATTATATATACAAATTGCTTTGTATGTTGATCCCGACTTTACTGAATCTGATAGGACGTGCCATGAAACAAAATCATCCCTCTGCCCCTTCTGCGGAAAATGAAAATCAACCGGTGCCGCCAACAATAGATAAAGTGTATAGCCGCTCGCATGCAGCCCGGCCGGGCGGCCGGCGCTGGCTGAAGATCGTGCTGGTTCTCCTGAGCCTGGTCCTGGTGGCGGCCCTGGTCCTGGGCGGTGGCCTCTGGGTTCTGGTCAGCCAGAATGTCCGGACTTTTGCAGCCTCAGAGAAGCTGAAAAAGCCCTATGATACGGCTGCCGAGCCCTTGCAAAATCCGCTGCCGGCGGTCAAGGGGATCACCAATATCTTGCTGCTCGGCGTGGACAACCGGGATGCCGAATCGGACAGCATCGCGGAACGGTCGGATTCGATGATGATCCTGACGGTGGATTCAGTCCATGGCCAGATCAAGCTGACTTCGCTGCAGCGCGACATGAGCGTCTATATTCCGGGCAAAAAAGGGACGGACAAGATCAATGCCGCCAATGCCCTCGGCGGCCCGCTGCTGGCCATGCGTGTGGTCAATGAAACGCTGCGCCTTGACATCCAGAAATTTGTTGTGGTCAATATGGCCGGCCTGGAAAAAATCATCGACGCCGCCGGCGGTGTCAAGCTGGATGTGTCGGAAAAAGAACGGAAGGCGGTCAATGAAGAATTGGCCATGGTCAATAAGACCTTTCCGGATACGAAACCCTCCCCGATCCTGGAGCAGGCCGGGATCCAGGTGCTCAATGGTCGCCAGGCGGTGACCTATGCCCGGATCCGCAAGATCGACAGCGATTATGCCCGCATGGAAAGGCAGCGTGAGGTTCTGCAGGCCCTGGCTGATTCAGCCATCAAGGCCAGTCCGAAAAGGAAAATCGACCTGGCTCAGGTTGGCCTGTCCCAGATCACCACCAATCTGACCACCCGGGAGATGTTTCTGCTGGGCTTGCGCTCGCTGCCCCTGATCAGGAAGCCGATCGCCCAGCTGCAGATCCCGATCGAAGGCTACTACAAAAATGTCAGCGGCGAGGTCTGGAAGAGCCTGTGTGATTTCAATGGCATGATTCCTCTGTTGCAGGATTTCATTTTCGGGCAGACCTTTCCCTTCGATCCGGTCAAGAAAATCAAGGGTGCGCCAGGTAGCTGATGCAACACTCCTGGTTGACGGGGAAGGGATAAAAAACCTCTATGACGCCCGTGTTTCTGGTTGCCCTCGCTGGCGAATATCGCTAGAATGGGCTGAGGAAGGCGGTGGAATATACAAATGGATGATTCCTTTCATGAAATGATAGTCAAGGCGCGCCTGACAGCCAATGACCGGCTGAAAATGGCTGGCCTGGTGCTGGCAGGCATCGTGATTTTGATTCTGGTGATTTTGTTCGGCGGCTATCTGGGCAGCTTGAGCCTATTGCTGCTGGCCGGTGCGGGCTATGGCTTGTTCTACCTGCTGCGCGGCTTTTCCAGAGAATACGAATACACCATGACCAATGGTGACCTGGATATCGATCTGATTATTGCCCAGCGCAAAAGGCGCCGGGTCTTTTCGGGCATGGCCCGGACCTTTGATTCGATGGAACCGCTCGGCCAGCAGTCCGAAAACCAGGCCCAGACGGTTCCTGTTCTCGATTGCCGGGCCAGCCAGGGCCGCGGGCCGGACTACCGGATCCGGACGGACTATAATGGCAAGCCGATTGTCGTGCTGTTTTCGCCGGATGAAAAAATAGTCAACCAACTGAAAAAATACAATCCGGGCCGGATCCGGCTCGGCTGAACGGTCAGAACGAATCAGCATACAGGGGGTCGTTTGCTATGGGCAGAACCAAGGACAGGACTTTCACCCCGGCCGAACGCAGCTGGATTCTCTATGACTGGGCCAATTCATCCTATGCCACCATCATCATGGCGGCGGTTTTCCCGATCTATTTTGCCAATGTCGCCAAAGCGGCCGGGGTCAGTGGTGATGTCTGGTGGGGCTATGGATCGTCAGCCGCCACGCTGACGGTGGCCATCCTGGCGCCTGTGCTGGGAGCCATTGCCGATTTCCATGGCATGAAAAAGAAGCTTTTGCTGACCTTCCTGGGCATCGGATTGTTCTTTACGACCTTGATGGCCCTGACAGACCGCTGGCAGATCATGCTGCTCGGCTATGTCTTTTCCTATATCGGCTTTACCGGGTCACTTTTGTTCTATGATGCCTTCATCACCGATGTCACGACCCCGGACCGGATGGACAAGGTCTCTGCCTGGGGCTTTGCGATGGGCTATCTGGGTGGCAGCACCATCCCGTTCATCCTGTCTATCCTGCTGATCACGGCCGGACCTTCGATTGGCATCGGCGCAGCGCTGGCGGTCAAGCTGTCGGTTCTGCTCTGCGTGGTCTGGTGGGCCGGATTCAGCCTGCCGATCCTGCTCAATGTCCGCCAGGTCCATTCGATTGACCGGCCTGCCCGCGATTTGATCGGCAGTGCCTTGCGCGGGATTGGCCGCACCGCCCGGGAAATTATTGCCAACCGGGCCATGCTGGTCTTCATGCTGGCCTATTTCTTCTATATCGATGGAGTCAATACCGTCATCCACATGGCGACGGTCTATGGCTCGACCCTGGGTCTCGACTCCACGGGCATGATCCTGGCCTTGCTGGTCACGCAGCTGGTTGCTGTGCCCTGCTCGATCGCCTTTGGCCGCCTGGCCCGGCGCTTTGGTTCGATCAACATGATCACGGCAGCGATTGGGATCTATACCGTCATTTGCCTGGTCGGATTCTACATGGGTGTCCTGGTCGAATCAGGTGCGCCAGGCGCCGTCTCTACAGCGACGCGCCTGTTCTGGGCCATGGCAGTCCTGGTCGGCACGAGCCAGGGCGGTATCCAGGCCTTGTCGCGCTCCTTTTTCGGCAAATTGGTCCCGCCGGACCGCTCCAATGAATTCTTCGGCTTTTTCGACATCTTCGGCAAATTTGCCGCTGTCATGGGCCCCTTCATCTATGCAACCTTCGCCGGCCTGACAGGCCGTTCCTCGTCGGGGATTCTCGGCCTGATTGTCCTGTTTGCGGTCGGTTTTGCGATTATCCGGATCGGCCGGCCCTATCTGCGCCAGGTCGAAGCCCTTGGTGCCGCTGCCGAGCGGGCAGCCCAGGAAGCCAGGCAGCAAAACCCATGACCCCGGATTATTCGCCTGGACTATTCCCCTTTGCCATCCGCAGTTCCGATACGGATTTTGCCGACCAGCTCCATCTGGCCTCCCTGTTTGCCCTGATGCAGGAGGCCGCCTACCATCATGCGGAGCAGATCGGCATCGGCTCCCGGTCTCTCGATGCAGCGGACCTGACCTGGCTTTTGGCGAAGATCGCCGTCCGTCTCGAGCGGCTGCCGAAATGGGGCGAGCCCATCTGGATCCGGACTTGGAGCCGGGGCGTGAAAAAGCTCTTGTTCCTGCGGGATTACCAGCTGCTGGCCGGTTCGCCGGATGGACCACCGATTGGCCGGGCGACTTCGGAATGGCTGGTGGCCCGCAAAACCGATCATCGGCCGCAACGTCCGGAAACGATCCTGGGCTCGGCCGGTCTGGCCGGCATCACCCTGGACATCCCGGAGCATTTTGACTTTTCCTGCAGCAAGCTGGAAAAGCTGGCGGAACCTGACAGCTCCGGTGCCCGTCAGCCGCTGCTGGTCAAATTTGCCGATTATTCCGAAATCGACCGCAACCACCATGTCAACAATACGCATTATGTCGCCTGGTGCATGGATGCTGCCTATGCCTATTTCCGGCATAGCCTGATCAGCCTGGAGGACAAAACCACCCAGCCGCTCGACCTGGCGGCCATGGATATCCATTATCTGCAGGAGATCCGCCCCGGCGAACGGACGGATCTGATCGTCCTGCCTGAAGCAACCGCAACGGGCCATGTGATCCAGGTCGAGGGCCAGCGTTCGGATTCCAGGGCTGTGGCGTTCCGGGCCCGGCTGACCTTCCGGCAGAACTCGTAAAAATTCAGCTAATGTTCACAGAAGACCAGGCCACACCAACCGGGATGATCTGGTATAATCGTTAAGGCTGTCTGGTCCGGACTGTTCCGGCCCGGCCCGGCCATTTGCTGCTGCCTGCAAAGGGCAGCGCCACACCTAATCCGGAGGAGTTTCCATGATCGAGATCCAAAATCTGGTCAAGCATTATGGTCCTGTCAAAGCGGTGAACAATATCAGCTTCACGGTTGAAAAAGGTGAAGTCCTCGGCTTCCTGGGCCCCAATGGTGCCGGCAAGTCGACCACCATGAACATTCTGACCGGCTATCTGTCGGCTTCCTCGGGCTCGATTAAAATCGCCGGGATCGACATCCTGGACCACCCCCAGGAGGCCAAGCGCCAGATTGGCTATTTGCCGGAAAATCCGCCCCTGTACCTGGACATGACGGTCAGCGAATATCTGCGTTTTGTCTGCGAGCTCAAGGGCGTGGCGAAGTCTGAGCAGATTCGCCAGCTGGCCGAGATCATGAAGCTGACCCGGATCACCGAGGTGTCCGGCCGCCTGATCAAGAACCTGTCCAAAGGGTATCGCCAGCGTGTCGGCATTGCCCAGGCGCTGGTTGGCTATCCGGAGGTTCTGGTCCTGGATGAACCGACAGTTGGCCTCGACCCCAAGCAGATCATCGAGATCCGCAACTTGATCAAGGATCTGGGCAAGAAGCATACCGTCATCTTGAGTTCACATATCCTGCCGGAAGTCCAGGCGGTATGCGACCGGGTTGTCATCATCAATAAGGGGACGATCGCCGCCATCGATACGCCGGAGGGCCTGTCGCGCCAGATGGCCCGGACCAGCAAGCTGTCAATGACTGCGGAAGGTCCGTCCCGCGAAATCATCGAGCGCCTGCGCCAGCAGAGCGGTATCCGCTCGGTGTCTGTCGTCGCCGAAAAAGAAGGCAATATCAATCTATATGAAATCGAGCTCGACCCACAGGTGGATGCCAGGAAACCGGTCTTCTTCGAAATGGCCCGCCAGGGCTGGCCGATCATCGAGTTCAAATCGCTTGATCCGACGCTGGAGGAGATTTTCCTGCAGGTGACCGCAGCCAGTCCGGAAGGGAAGAAAGGGTGACTCCTATGACAAGAATCCTGGCCATATTCAAACGGGACTATCTGGCGTATTTCCGCTCACCGATCGGATTTGTCGTCATCGCCATTTTCATGCTGCTCAGCGGCCTGTTCTTTTCGGCAGGGGTTTTGCAGTCTTATCAGGACCTGGTGGGCGAAATCGCCTTCATGCAGTCCTTCCTGTTCGTGATCGTGCCGCTCCTGACGATGCGCAGCTTTGCCGAGGACCGCAAGAATGGGACGGAGGTCCTGCTCTTGACCTCTCCGGCCAGCACCGGGGAGATTGTGCTCGGCAAATACCTGGCTGCCCTGGGCATGCTGGTGACTTTGCTGGCTGGCACCCTGCTGCACCTGCTCATCACCCTCGCCTATGGCGGCCTGGTTGATTTCAATGTGCTGGGCGCCTATCTCGGCTTCCTGTTCCTGTCGGCGGCCTTCCTGGCGATCGGTCTCCTGGCCTCGGCCAGCACGGAAAACCAGATCATAGCGGCTGTCATCACGTTCATTGCCATCATGGCCCTGACCTTGCTCGATGCAATCGCCTCCATGATCGGCCAGATGACCTCCACCCTGATCAGCCAGCTGAATTTTTTCGGCCTGCCGGATACTCGCATCGACCAGGCCGGGCAAGCAGTGGGCAAGGCCTTGCAATGGCTCTCCCCGATGTCGCGGATTTCCGAACTGACCAATGGGATCTTCTCCCTGTCACCGCTGGTCTTCCTTCTGAGCATCGCCGCTGCCTGCCTGTTCCTGACCAATCGACTGATTGAAAAACGGCGCTGGAGCCAGAGGTGACACCATGAAAATGCCAAAAACGACGAACCGCAACCAGACCCTGAAGCTTTTTTCCATCTCGGCGACGCTCGTATTTTTAGCGATCCTGCTCGTGTTCAATATCCTGTTCGACCAGCTGCTGGGCGACAAGCTCAAATGGGACTGGTCGCAAGGCCAGCTGTATACCCTGGGTGAAGTCAGCCAATCCATACTGGCGGAAATGGACCAGCCCGTCACCGTGACAGCGCTGTTCCGGGAGGAAGATGCGGCCAATTTCGGCTATACGAGCATTCTGCCCTTGCTGGATGAATACCAGGCCCGATCCAAGGGCCAGGTGACTGTCCGCTATATCGATCCGGACCGGACACCGTCTGTCTTGGCCGAGGTTGATCCATCCGGCTATCTGGGTGCCAAGCAGGGCGACCTGGTCGTCCATAGCGCTGTGACGGGCAAGGGCAAGGTGCTCCGGTATGAGAATCTGTTCCAGACTGAAATCGATTACCAGACCTACCAGTCGCGCCTGACCGGAGTCACTGCCGAACAAAGCCTGACCGGCGCCATCCAGTATGCCCTGTCTCCGACGACGCCAACGGTGTATTTCACCACCGGCCATGATGAGGCCAATTACGAAACCGACTATAAAACAGTGACCGGTCTGCTGAAAAACAACAATTTTGCTGTCGCCGCACTCGACCTGTTCTCCGGCCAGGACGTGCCGCAGGATTGTGCCGTGCTGGTCATGGTCGACCCCAAAAAGGACTTGACCACGGCTGAAGTCGAAACCATCGATACCTATCTGAAAAAGGGCGGCAGCCTGATGGTGATTGCCGCGTTTGGCACCCAGGAGCTTGGCAACCTCAACCAGGTCCTGAGCTCCTATGACCTGGCCCTGTCGGGGGACAAAATCCGCGAGGGCGATCCGGACCATCGCCTCAACGATGATCCCTATCTGATCCGGGCGATCGCCCCGGCTGGCTCGGTCACCCAGAAGGCCATCGATGGCTATACGCTGGCTGACAATGTCCGGGCCGTCACCATCCAGAACAGTGGCAAAACGTATATCAAAACCGAATCCTTATTGACGACCTCTGACCAGGGTGTGGTTGAAACCAAAGGTGATCCGGCTGCCAGCTCCCAGCCCGGCACCCAGGTCCTGGCTGCCATCAGCACCAATGAAGGCTTTATCGATGGCAGCACCGTCACCGACAGCGCCAGAGTCATGGTCCTGGGCTCGAGCTCGCTGTTTGCCGATCCGATGCTCAGCCAGTTCGGCAGCAATATCTACAATGCCGGCCTGTTTTTCTACAGCATCCAGTGGCTGGCGGGATCGGATGCCTCTGACAGCCTGTATATTGCGGCCAAGACACCACCCAGCTATGCCGTTGTCACCGGCAATGCCACGATCAATGGCCTGGTTTCACTGGTTGTGATTTTCGTGATCCCGCTTCTGCTGTTCGGTCTGGCCCTGCTGGTCTACCGGCGCCGCAGGAATCTATGAGCATCGCTGGCAGACGCCTGGGGGAATCTTGCGCATGAATAAGCAATTGCGGAATTTGATGATCATGGCCGGGGTGCTGGTGGCTCTCCTCCTGGTCTGGCTGCTGTCTGGCCGGATCCCGGGAATGAACCAGAGCCAGCAAACCGCAGCTGCAACGACAGCGGCCAAAACGGCTCTGCTCACGGTCGATCCGGCTGAGGTGGCCCAGATCGCCGTGCATAACAACCTGTCAGACCTGGTCCTGCTGCCTGACCGGAGCACCGATGAGGCTGGGAAAGTCCAGGTGACCTGGCATCTGGCAGAAGACCAGGGCTTTCCGGTCAGCAAGACGGGCTTGTCCGCTCTGGCGGATGCCGCGCTTTCGGTGAGCTACTCAGACATCATCGTCGAGAATCCGGATGACCTGGCGGCATTTGGCCTGAATCGCCCGGTGAGCACGATTTCGATTGTGCTTTCGGATGGCAGCAGCAAAATCATCGAGTTCGGCAGCAATCTGAGCTCCGGCAAAGGTGTCTATGCCAGGCTCGGCCAGGATACCCGCATCTATGCGGTGGAAACGCGCTACAAGGATCTGGCCAGCCAGTCGCTCAAGGACCTGGTTGATCTGAGCCAGACCGTCGGGGGCCTGACGACCGCCGATCTTTCAGCCCTGACCTTCACGCGCCGGGATGACGAGGCTGTCGTCCAGGCAGAGGTGGCCTTGGCCAAGCCCGGGGATCCCGCTTCTGGCCTGCTGTTCAACCTGAAAGAACCCCTGGTCAGATCCGGCAATGCCGATACATTGACCAGCCTGCTGAACAGCTTTCTCACGCTCTCCGCTGCCCGCATCGTCGATCTCGACGCCAGTGACCTCGAACGATATGGCCTGGCACAACCCAGGTACCAGCTCACCCTGGTTTCGCCCCAGAAAGGCGAGGTTGTGGTCCGGATTGGTGACAATGCCGGCAATGGCCAGTATTTCGTGACCAGCTCGGCATTGCCAGCCATCATGACGGTGCAGGCCGATGCCTTGAAAGCGGTTGATTTGCCACTGGTTGATTATGTCGACCGTTTCGTTGCCCTGCAGAGCATCTGGAAGGTCTCCGGCATCACCCTGGATTTGCCAGGCGCCCGGCATGAGATGACGCTGTCCATCGCAGAAGGTCAAAAACCGACGGATGAAGCGGTGGTGCTGACCCTCGACGGCAAAAACGCCAAGGTCCAAAACCAGTCGGGTTCGAGCCTGTTCAGCCAATTCTACCAGACCCTGATCAGCATCCGGATCGATGGCTTTGACTTGGCCGCCAGCCCGGAGGGTTCGGTGGACTACCGGATCACCTACCAGCTCAAGCCTGATCCGGCAGCCAATCCGGGTGACCAGGCGGAGGTCATTGAATTTATCGCGCGCGATGCGTATACTGATTACGTTTTAATCAACGGCCGCTATACAGGCTTCTATGTCAATCACCGGGATGCATTCACCTCCGAGCAGGTTGGCCAGGAAGGCTTGCAGGTGGCCATGGCACAGTTGCAATATGCTGTCGAACATGCTGTCGATGGTGTGTTCGACACCAGCAAAGGTTACTCAGGCAATTCATGACACCATACAATGACCGACAGCCCCGCCGCAGCAAAGCCAGCCTGATCGCCCTGATCATGCTGGCATTCCTTTTACTGGCGACTGCATTTGCCCTGGCTTTGAGTGTGCCGGAGCAGACCGTCCTGCCGGATGTCACCGAAGCTTTGGACCTCGATGTCGCTGCCCGGCTCGGCTTTGCCTGTGATGCCGTCGAAGCGCAGCGCCTCTACCCCTTTGGCCAGGGCGTGGTCAAACTGACGAACAATCGCCTGGCTTACCTGGCGATCGATGGCAGTGAAATCTTCGCCCAGGAAATCGACATGGTATCGCCCTATGCTGTCGCCAGCCAGGACCGTCTGCTCGCCGCAGACCGCGATGGCACCAGCTTTGCCATCATCGATGAATCAGGCCTGCTGGCGCGGGGCAATCGCGAGGGCCGGATCGTCGGGGCGGCTTTTGGGCCCCAGGATCGGCTGGCCCTGGTCGAGGACCGCCATGACAGCACGGGCGTGGTGGCTGTCCTGAACAGCACCACCGCCGAACTCCAGTATGAATGTCATTTCCCCGAATCCGGCTATGTCCTGTCGGTCGCGTTCACCCCCGATGGCCAGGCCTTTGATGTGGGTCTGGTCAATGCGGATGGCCTGGCCGCCAGTCCGGTGCTCAAACGGTTTGCCGTGGATGGCACGGCGATGGGCCAGAAGCTGATCGCTGCCCAGGGGCTTTTCCCAGTCCTGGCTTATGATCGTGCCGGCCAGCTGGTGCTCAGCAGTGATTCCAAGCTCCTGGGCATCGATTATGGCCAGGACCAGCCCCGCTATTTGCTGGAAATGCCCCGGATCGAAACGGTCGCCGCGACAGCTTCCGGTCTGGTCGTGTTGGCGGGAGAACGAGTCAGTGGTAAACTGGGGCTGTATCCGCTGTCTGATGATGGCCAGACCGGTCCCCGCACCGAGGTGGGGGAAAATGCGACGGCCCCTGCTGTTTCAGGCTCCCTGGTCGCCCTGGGCAGCTCAACGCGAGTTTTTGTTTATGATGCCAGCCAAAAGGCCATGCGTCTGGATGTCAACCTCGCCGCTGAGATCATCCGCATGGCCTTTGCCAATCCAGACACTCTGACTGTGGTTACTTCGTCCGGCGTCCGCCAGTTGACGATTCAATAATTTTTTAAAGAAGGAGCGAGCATGGAAACCCCAGCCGACCCCCCTCGAGAACCTGACCAGCCCGGACCAGAGCGTCCGGCTGGCGCATCATCCCCAATAGGGCCATTCGCCAGCCGAACCGACATTCCCGAACGAGACCGCTGGCGCCTGGAAGATATTTTCACCGATAATGCAGCCTGGGAGACTGCTTTTGCCCTGCTGCCACCAGCCCTGACCCGACTGGCCGGCTTGCGCGGCACGCTCGGCCAGTCACCGGAGATCCTGGCCACGGTGCTTCAGTTGTCCGACCAGCTGGAACAAGATTGCCTCGAGCTGCTGGCCTATGCCCGGATGCGCCGGGATGAGGACAATACCCAGCCGGCCTACCAGGCCATGACGGACCGGATCACCTCCTTTTATTTCCAGTTTGCGGAACAAACGGCATTTGTCCTGCCGGAAATGGCTCGCATCGAGGTTGACCAGCTCCTGGCCTGGCAGGCCAGGACCCCGGCGCTGGCTGATTTCCGGATGCTGATCGATAATAGCATCCGCAGCCGGCCCCATACCCTCAGCGAAGCCGAAGAAGCCCTGCTCTCCCGCTTCGGACCCGCCAGTGAGGGGATCAACGACGTATTTTCCATGCTCGACCATGTTGAAATCGACCTGGGCGAGTTCCCGGATGACCAGGGGCAGACCGCCCGCCTGACCCATGGCCGTTTTGCCCAGCTGCGGGAACACCCGGACCGCGATACCCGGGCCCGGGCTTTTGCCCAGGTCCATGCCTCCTATGCCAAGGTCGGCCGGACACTGGCGACCTTGTATGCCACCCGGGTGAAAACCGACATCGCCTTTTCAGCTGCCCGCCGCCACCCGGACACCTTGGCGGGTGCCTTGTTTTCCGACAATCTGCCCAACGAAACCGTGACCGGCCTGATCGCTGCGGTCCATGCCGGCTTGCCGGACCTCTACCGCTATCTGGCTTTGCGGCAGCGTCTGCTGGACCTGCCTGACCTGCACATTTACGATACCTATGTGCCCTTGATTGCCGAACATCAGCGCCGCTATACCTACGAGCAAGCCTGCGACCTGGTCTTGACCGGACTTCGCCCTCTCGGCGCAGACTATGGCCAGATCCTGGAGCGCCATCTGACCGACCGCTGGATCGATGTCTATGAGACGCCCGGCAAAACGACAGGAGCCTATTCCTGGGGGACCTACCGCTCCCATCCCTATGTCCTGCTGAATTTCAGCGGCATGCAGCAGGATGTCTTCACCCTGGCCCACGAGGTCGGCCATAGCCTGCACACCTATTATTCGGCCCGGCAGCCGTTTGCCCTGTCCCATTATCCGATTTTCCTGGCCGAAATTGCCTCGACCGTCAATGAGAACCTGCTCACGCAGCATTTGCTGGACCAGTGCGACACCACCACACCGGCGGGGCGCCAGGAGAAAATCGCCTTGCTCAACCATTTTCTCGAGGAATTCCGCCTGACGGTCTTCCGCCAGACGATGTTCTGCGAGTTTGAACTGAAAGCCCATCAGGCTGCAGAAGCAGGCCAGCCCCTGACAGCCGAAGTCCTGACGGAATTGTACCGTGAGCTGCTCGTTTTGTATTTCGGGCCGGATGTGGTGATTGATCCCTTTATGCACTGGGAATGGAGCCGCATCCCGCATTTCTACAATGCCTACTACGTGTTCAAGTATGCAACTGGTTTTTCTGCTGCAGTGGCCCTCAGCCAGCAGATCAGGCAGGGAGGGGAGACGGCTGTCCGCAGCTATCTCGATTTCCTCGGATCAGGCGGCTCCGGCTATCCTCTGGATTTGCTGAAAAAGGCCGGCGTCGATTTGTCGACGGCTGCCCCAGTCCAGGACGCCCTGGGCGTCTTTGCCGGAGCCCTGGCGGAGCTGGAGCAATTGCTTGCATCAACTGCTGGATCTATAGCGATCCAGCGGACTTGACCTTCAGGAGGAATTCACTTGGAATCCGAAATCAAATTGCGTCTGGATGCCCAGACTGAGCCTTCAACCATCATCGACCACCCCTTGCTGTCGCGACTGACCATGCCGGACTCCCGCCGGGAGCAAGACCTGGTCAATATCTACTATGATACGGCCCTGCATGAATTGACGGATCGCGAGATGACCTTGCGCCTGCGCCAGGTCCAGGACCGCTCCGAGGTCACCCTCAAAACCGGCGAAGCCACCGTCAGTGAACTGCACCAGCGCTTTGAATGGACGGCAGTTTACCCGGAAGACTGGGATGGCGATCTCAAGAATGGCCTCGATACCAGCTGGTTCAAGCGTGAGGCCACCAGTACGGGAGATCCGGATGCCCAGCTGCAGGAGGCCCTGCGCCTGATCAAAGGCCGGCCATTGCTCATCATCTGCGAAGCCCGGTTCAAACGGATCACCTTTGATATTGGCTATGGCGATTCCTTGCTGGAGCTGGCCATCGACCGCGGAGAATTGATCGCCGGCGACTACAGTGAACCGCTGTATGAAATTGAAGTCGAGCTCAAGGAAGGTGATGTGCGGGATCTGGTGGAGCTCGGCCATGAAATGCAGGACCAATTGCCCGTGCAACCGGAAGAGCTGAGCAAATTTGCCCGCTGCCTGAGATTGCTGGCCCGTCAACAGCCCGTATGATGCCAGTGACCACCAGGCCACAACAATCGCCTGACCTGGTCGTCGTCGGCGGTGGTGCTGCCGGGCTGGTGGCTGCGATCTCAGCGGCTCAGACCTGGCATGAACGGCAGGGCTTGGCCAGGACCCGGCCGATCCGGATCCTCATCCTGGAAAAAAATGACCGGCTGGGCCGGAAAATCCTGGCCACCGGCAATGGCCGCTGCAATCTGACCAATGCCCTGGCCAGTCCAGATTCCTATCATGGCGGGGAACCGCGCTTTTGCCGGGGGGCCTTGCATCGTTATGATGTCCGGGCCACTCTGGCATTTTTCCTGGATCTGGGCCTGGTGTGCCGGGAAGAGGAAGACGGCCGGGTCTATCCGGCCTGCCAGCAGGCTGCCGCAGTGGTCGACCTGCTGCAGCAGGAAATCGACCACTTGGGCATCCAGGTCCAGACCCAGGCCAATGTCATTGCCCTCGAGCCGGTTCAGCCTGTCTATCTGGGTAACCAGCCCCTGGAAAAATCGCCTCGCTGGCGGATCCACCTGCTCGATGGCCAGATCCTCGAGACTACCGGCATCATCCTGGCCACCGGCGGCATGGCTGCCGCCAACCTCGGCAGTGATGGCAGCGGCTATCAACTGGCGCAGCCGCTGGGCCACCGACTCGTCGAGCCGATGCCGGCCCTGGTCCAGCTGACCACGGCGGGCCGGAAAACCGCTGCCCTGTCCGGGATCCGGGTCGAGTGCCGCCTCAACTTGCTTTCTGGCAGTCAGCCCATCGGCCAGGAAGCGGGCGAGGTGCTGTTCACTGACTATGGACTGTCCGGGATTCCGGTGCTGCAGCTGTCACGACTGGCCGGCCGCTGTCTTTCAGACCAGCCAGCCCTGCCGCTGAAAATCCAGCTCGACCTCTTGCCCGAATGGGACGAAGCGGCCATCGAGGCGCAGATTGCCCAGCGGGCCAGCCGTATTCCGACTTTACCGCTGGCCGACCTGCTGACCGGCCTCGTGCACCGCAAAATCGGCCAGTTCGTGATCCGCGAAGCCCTGCATAGTGGTCTGGACGCGCTGGCCCGGTCCCTGTCGCCGCGCCAGGTGAAAAGCCTGGCCCGGATGATCAAGCAGCTCGACCTGACCGTGACCGGAACGAAGGACTTTGCCCAGGCCCAGGTGACTGCCGGCGGCCTCGATTGCCGCGATTTTGCTCCCGACCGCCTGGAATCGAAGCTGAAACCGGGCCTGTTTGCTGCCGGGGAGCTGCTGGATATTGATGGAGACTGTGGCGGCTTCAATTTGCAATGGGCCTGGTCCAGCGGCTTGCTGGCCGGAGCAGCTGCAGCCCGCATGCTCCTGGCAGACCCCGCATGAGCCGACTGCCCGGCCAGCCATCCGGCCAGATACCAGACTCAAAGACGGGTTCGGTCCGCTTGCCCCTCGGGCATTCAGCGGACGATCTGACCCGGGCGGTCGCCCGGGCCTTCCATTGTCCGCCCGGACGTCTGGGCCCCTGGACGGTCGTCCGCCGCTCCATCGATGCCCGGCGCAAGGGTGATATCCGGATCCAGTATACCGTGGTCCGGGACCAGCCCGCGACCGAGCTGTCTGGCTTGGTGGCCATCCCCGCATTTCGTTTTACACAGCAAAAGCACCCAGGCCTGCCCCTGGACATGCCCGACAGCCGCCGGCCGGTGATTGTCGGCAGCGGTCCGGCTGGCCTGTTTGCGGCACTGGCTCTGGCCAGGGCCGGACTCAGGCCGCGGGTCATTGAGCGTGGCCAGCCGATCGCCAGCCGCCAGCAAGCGGTGGACCGTTTCTGGTCCGGCGGCCCGCTGGACCCGGAGAATAATGTCCAGTTTGGTGAAGGCGGAGCCGGGACTTTTTCCGATGGCAAGCTGACGACCAACCTGCACGATCCGCGCTGCCGTGCCGTGCTGGAAGAGCTCGTCCTGGCAGGTGCGCCACCGGAGATCCTGGTCGAACAAAAACCGCATGTCGGCACCGATCTGCTCTGTGGGGTCGTCACATCGATCCGCCACACCATCGAAAAGCTGGGCGGGACATTTTCTTTCGGCACCCGGCTGGATGACCTGGAGCAGGATCCCGCAGCTGCCGCGCCGTTTCGGCTGGCCATCAGCCGCCTGACTGCAGCAGGAACTTACCAGGCGGAAACCTGGGCGGCCGCGGAGGTTATCCTGGCGATCGGCCACAGTGCCCGCGACACGGTGCAAATGCTGCAAAAGCGCAATATTCCCCTGGCCACCAAGCCTTTTTCCGTGGGGGTCCGGATCGAGCATCGGCAAAGCCAGGTCAATTTGAGCCAGTATGGCCCACAAGCCGACCACCCGGACCTGCCCCCGGCCGAATACAAGCTGGCTGTGCATTTGCCCTCCGGCCGCTCGGTCTATACGTTTTGCATGTGCCCGGGGGGCCAGGTGGTCGCCTCGGCATCGGAACCGGGTTATCTGGTGACCAATGGCATGAGCCTGCATGCCCGCGACCAGGCCAATGCGAACAGCGCCCTGCTGGTTGAGGTCCGCCCGGAGGATTTTCCGGAGCCCGGGCCGCTGGGCGGGATCAGCCTGCAGCGCCAGATCGAACAGCTGGCCTTCATCCAGGGCGGGAGCCAGTATCGGGCCCCGGCCCAATGTGTCGGTGATTTCCTGGCCGGCCGGCCTTCACCGGGCCCTGGTTCAGTCCAGCCCAGCTATACGCCGGGTGTGACCTGGACCGACCTGGACCTCTGTCTGCCCGGCTTTGTCAGCGCGTCCCTGCGCGAGGCCCTGCCGCTCCTGGACCAGAAACTCAAAGGCTTTGCCGCTCCGGATGCGGTCCTGACCGGGGTCGAAACAAGAAGCTCATCCCCGGTCCGGGTTTTGCGCGATGACGATTGCCAGAGCATTTGCCGCGGCCTGTACCCCTGTGGTGAAGGCGCTGGCTATGCCGGCGGCATCGTGTCGGCCGCAGTCGATGGCCTGCGCTGTGCCCAAAGCTTACTCCAGGCACGCGGCATGCTATAATTAATCCACTTGATCAAATCCCCCAGGAGTCTGCCATGCGCGCACGCGTCATCATCAATCCTTCATCCGGCCGACAGACCTTGCAGAAAAAGGCAGAGCGCCTGATCGAGCATCTGCTGTCGGATGGCACGCTTCGCGATGTCGATGTCATTCGCACCGTTGGCCCCCGCGATGCTTATATTGCCGCCCGCTATTACCAGGACTGGCAATTTGACCTGGTCCTGGCTGTCGGTGGCGATGGGACCGTCAACGAGGTCATCAGCGGCCTTTTGGACGGCAAGCATCAGACGCCGCTGGCCATCCTGGCTGCCGGTACGGTCAATGATTTTGCCTATGCCTTGAAATTGCCCCGGGCTGACAGTGCCGTGGCCAAAATGATCCGGCAGGGCAAGACCCGCCTGATCGATGTTGGCCAGGCCAATGACCGGTTTTTCGTCAATGTCGCCGCCGGGGGGCTGCTGACCG